>JAGBGU010000079.1 GCA_017935785.1 Bacteroidaceae bacterium | reverse complement strand
TACGGAAAAAACAACTTTTCGACAAAAACTATATACATCAGGACCCAAGGTGCCGGGACGGTAAAGAACAAATAGAAAAAAAACAACATCTTTAAGAAAAAACAAACTTTTTTTCTTGCAAGGACCAGAGTAAACAGACGTTTTTCTGCCATTAACCGTATAATACCGTATGCCTTTGGATGGTGGGCGGTCATTCCACAAAAAGGTTAAAAGGTTAAAAGGTTAAACGGTTAAATCAGCGTACGATGCGTGTGGTGTGGTGCCCTGCCTTGACCACATAGGTTCCGTGGGGAAGGGAAGAGAGGGAGAGGCTGTGGGCGGAACTTGTTATGGCACAGCTTAGTACCTTTTGTCCGGAGAGGGTGAATATCTCCAGTGTCTGGCCCTGGGCGTTGTCTATGTACAGATGGTCTTGGGTTACCTTCAGTCCGTTCTCTGTCTGGTCTATGCCGTCCTCCACGGGTTCTATGACAATGGAGCTTACCTGATTGAGCCAATAGCTGCCCAGATTGGTTACGCTCTTGCTGGCCTGACGGTATGTTCTGGTACAGTCTGTGCTTTTGTAGAGTCTGGCTCTGTATCCTTCCGTTATCTGTATGGACTCCAGGTCGTTTGCCTGCAGGCCGTAAAGGGCGAGGTCGGCCTTGGTGTGGGTGCCTACGGGCAGATTCACGCAATAGCCGTCGAACTTTGTCTTGCTGTATGCCTTGGCGGCTATGTCCTTTTCCTCTACGGTGCGTGCTCCGAACGTGCGGTTCATGGCCGATGCCCATGCGTTCAGGCTCCATGTCTCGTCGTTGTAGACCCATACAAATCCTCCGGTTGCGGCCTTTTGGTCGCGCCAGCGTTCCATCTGTTCTATTGAGCCTTCCATGCTGGTCTGGTAATTGGTGCGGCCGGCATGGCGTGTGATGCCGGGGAAGGTCCAGCTTCTGGGGTCGTTTCCGGCTCCTCCGTCGTAGCACTGTACCATCACGCGGTCCACCGCTCCCGGGCGTTGTCTGTTTATGTTCTTTGCCAGGGATGTCCAGAAGGTTTTGTTGGTGTAGGGCGCCAGTGTGGTCTTGTATCCCAGGTCGTACATCATGACGTGGAACTTTGTGGCTGTGGCTACGTCATAGCTGTGTTCGTCATCGTTGTTCACGGCATCTATTCCGGGCACGGTTTCCATCAGTGCCTTGAAGTTGCGGTACAGGGTGCTGTTCTCGCCTGTGCCTTCTCTCTTGACGAGGTTCTTTATGTTTACGTATGAGTCGTTCCCCCATCCGCCTATGCAGATTTCCAGTCGGCTGATGCCGGTTGGGGCGGTCTTCAGTGCCCTTATGTCCTCCACATAGTGTGGCTGTGTCTGTTGGAAAACGTACTTTCCGTCCTTGCAGATGGTTTCTCCGTCTGTCTTTAGCGTACCGTCCGGATCAACGTGTACGTTGAACAGGATGGCATAGGTGAAGCCGGATTCTTTCAGCTTGGTTATGGTGCCTGGGCGTTCTCTGCGGATGTGGCCGCCCACGTACACTCCGGAGACGGCTTTGTCCTGTGCGGAGGCTTCTTGTGCGGGCAGCAGGACGAACATTGAGAGGAGCAATGGGGTAAGGTACTTTTTCATGTTCTCTGTCTTTTTTTTCTGTGTTTAAGTTTTAATGATTTCTTCAATAAGCCTGAGCCTGTGGAGGTCTTTGGGCCTGCCGAAGAGGGTGAGCAGGCGCCTGCACTCTGGGAGCGAGCAGTGGCGGATGCCGGCGGGGGTGGTGAGCACTTCTCTGGGCCTCACGGGCATCCAGCCCTCTTCCGTGCGGATTTCCAGCCCTCCGCTCAGCTCCACCATGATGGCGGTGGAGCCGTTCCGGACAAGGTGGGAGCGGAACAGGCTCTCTGGGGCGTTCTCTTGGTCAGGGGGGAGTGTGGTTCCTGTCTTCAGCCATTCCTGTTCCATGCGTGCGGCTCCTTCACGGCTGAGGATGATGTCTATGTCGCCCACTGGCATGTCCATGCCGCAGAGTACCAGGGCTGCCGAGCCGAAGATGGCCCACCCGGGGTCTGCCTTGTCAAGGGCAGGCACCAGGGGAGACATGCAGTTTATAATGTGTTCCTTTTCTGTCATGCGGGAAGAGTTTTTGAGTGATGAGCTTTGGGCGTCTGGAAGACGGGAATATGAATAGCCGGGGGCTTTTAAGCCCTCGGTATTATATTGTGTCCACATATAGAGGGCGTCTGAAAGACGCGTACCGGCAACCCTTACTGCTTGTTCCCGTCTTTCAGACGGATTTATTATCTCGCTACATTTTCCACGGGTTCAAGAACCCGCGGCTATTCGCCCTTCGGGCTTCCCGTCTTTCAGACGGTTTCACAGTTCATTGCCAATCACTCCCCTCTATAGAGGGAGGGTCCTCAGGGGGGAGGGTCCCACTCTCTATCTCACCACCCGTGTGAACTCGGGCTTTGCGTCGGGGGCGTTGCCCACGGTTACATAGATGGTGCTTGGGGTTCCGTTGTTGTCCGCCTGATAGATGTAGTCCACACCGTCCGGTGTGCCTCTTTTGCCAGCCAGCACGGGTGTGCCCAGGGGGAACTGGTAATTGCCGCAGGCGGCATCGAAAATCTGCTTTTCCTCTTCTGTCACGGGACGCATTTCAGAGTAGTCGGGCAGAGCCTCTACGCTGCCTTCAATGTAGCCGTTCTCCACGAGGAAGCGGTTCAGTTCTCCGGCTGTGGAGGATACGCGGGCGTTGCGGATTCCGAATCCTGTTTCTGCCACCTGAGCCTTGGGGAGGGCCTTCCGGAGGTCTTGTATGGCGGCTTCCAGTCCTCCGCTGCCAAAGGTGCAGAAGGTGACTACCGTCTTGTCCTGGAAATCGTTTTCTGCCACCAGGGCGGAGATGGGGCGTGCGTATGTGCCATACCAGATGGGGTAGCCCAGGAAGATGGTGTCGTACTGTGCGAGGTCGGCATTCAGGGGGAGGAGTTTGGGCAGTTCGCCTGCCTCACGTTCCTTGCCCACTTGTTTTACCACCTCTTCGTAAGAACCCGTATAGGGGGTCTCCATTTCAATGGACTCCATGTCGGCATTGAGCGCCTTCTGCAACTCTTGTGCCACCGATTCTGTTGTGCCGGTGAGCGAGTAGTAGAGCACAAGGGTCTTGGTCTCTGGAATCTCTCTCTCCTCTGTGTCTTTTGTTTCTTTTGTGCCACAGGAGGCAAGTGACATTGTGAGCATTGCTGCCGCTAAAAGGTAATGTTTCATGTTGTAAAATTCTGTCTTTCTGTTATTACTGTTTGTTGTCTGTTGTTTCCTGTCCAATGTTTGTCATGGGTTTCGCGAATACATTGTAGCCCCAGTTGCGGGCAACTGTGGAGAAGGCTGATGAGCGTCTCTCAAAGTCGGGCCAGTCCTTTTTCTCTGCCGGAGTCCATCCCGTCTCGGCAATGGCGAACACACGGGGGTAGAGCATCATTTCGGCATGCCATGGTTCCATAACCCATTCGGTCCACAGATTGCCCTGTACGCCAAGCACATGATGGGCGTCTGCCTCGGAAATGCCTTCCACCATGGGGTCGAAGGAATAGACCTTCTCCAGGGGCACATGGCGGCCGACGGGACGGTATTGTGTGGAATCCTGATGATAGTCGAGATAGCAGTAGTGGGTGGGGGTGAAGATTACATCATGTCCCTGTGAGACGGCCTTCAGTCCGCCCTCGGTTCCTCGCCATGACATCACGGTGGCGTCGGGTGCCAGTCCGCCTTCCAGAATCTCGTCCCAACCGATGATGCGCTTTCCGTGGTCGTGGGCAAAGCGTTCCATGCGACGGATCATGTAGCTCTGCAGCTCTTCCACGTTCTTGAGTCCTTCGGCTTTCATGCGAGCCTGACAGTCGGGACAGGTTTCCCAGCTTTTCTTTCCGGCTTCGTCTCCGCCAATATGGACATATTTGCTGGGGAACACGTCAAAGACTTCCAGAAGGACATTCTCCAGGAACGTATAGGTGCTTTCCTTTCCTGGGCACAGCTCGCGCTTGCTTGGTCCGCCATCGGGAAGGCTGCATGCCAGTTCGGGATAGGCGGCACGGGTCTCATAGTTGTGCCCGGGCATTTCAATCTCGGGAATCACCTCAATGTGTCTTTCTTCGGCAAATGCCAGAATCTCTGCAATGTCCTTTTTGGTATAGTAGCCGCCATAGGCGTCGGGCGTTCCTTCCTCCACAAAGTCTCCGCCAATCTCATTCACCTCCCAATCCCAGAAGTAGGGCACAGGACGCCATGCCGTAAGCTGTGTGAGGCGCGGATAGGCGTCAATCTGCATGCGCCATCCCGGATTGTCCACCAGATGGAAGTGGAAACGGTTCATCTTGAGCATGGCCATCATCTCCAGTTGTTTCAGCAGGAATTCCTTTCCCTGATAGTGGCGGCTCTCGTCCAGCATTACTCCACGGTACTGGAACCGTGGCCAGTCCAGAATGGTGCAGCAGGTTACGGCACTGTCCAGGGCTGCCATCATCTTGAGCGACTGTTGTGCATAGAACACACCTTCCTCATGGGCAGCCTCAATCTTCACCTTGCGCTTCCCAATCTCCATCCAATAGGCCGACTTGAGTTGCCAGTCGGTCAGTTTTTGTCCGTTCAGCCGGCCAAGGAGAGCCTTTTCCGAGATTTTCACCTTTTGGGGCAGGCTTGCCAACTTGTCGGAACAAACGCTTCCGGAGCGTACGGTAAGCTCAACTGGAGCTGGAATCAGGTCTGCAGGTTTGGGCTGGGGCTGATTGCCCTTTGTGCCACAGGCAAGCAAAAGCATCAGGCACGCGCCTGCCGTAATGAAATTGAATTTTTTGAAAACCATTGTCGTTATATGCTTTGTCCGTTAATGAATGCGGTCATGGCGCTTATGCCTACGGCTCATCTTGGGGCATATTTGCCATTTCCCTATGCAAAGAAACATTTTTTTAAAGGAACTGGCAAATATTCGGCAGAAAAACTAATAGGCGTACACTTTATTTATGTGGGTTCAGCCTTTTCCCAATGGTGGCAACAGCCATGTTGGCAAGGTTAAAAGTTAAAAGGTTAAATGGTTAAATCAAGGCGCACTGCACCATTCCGGCTGTCATGTGCCATGAGAGGGCTTTATGTCAAGAGTTGGCAAACCGCCATCCTATGCAAACCGTCATCATGACCATACACAAAGTCATCCTGAACTTGTTTCAGGATCTGTCCGCGGACAAGGGACAAGAAAAGGCTCGCGGTGAGATGCTGAACTAAATTATTCGCTTTCGCTCATCGAAAACATCTTTTATTATTTGAATAATGTATGGTCAGCATGACAAAAGAGGATAGACTTGACACACTACCCGTCATGCTGAAACAAGTTCAGCATGACGAGAATGATTAGTACTTCCGTTCGGAAATCCTCAAACAAGTTTGGTATTTCGCTCACTTAGTCGTACCTTTGGCTGTCGCCGAAAGTACTTCTGTTCGGAAATCCTCAAACAAGTTTGGTATTTCGCTCACTTAGTCGTACCTTTGCCTGCATGAAAAGGATGATTCTTATCTTTAGTGTGTGTTGTCTTGCGTTCTCCGCCAATGCACAGACCTACCAGCAATGTGTGCGCAGAGCCATAGATTGTCTGGCAACGGACAGTGTGGAACAGGCCAAGGCACAATTCAGGCAGGCCATAAAATTAAATCCGGCATCTCCGTCGAATGCTGTGGTCTATCGTTATCTGGGCCGCATCTACGAGCATGAGGGCGAACACCAGCTGGCGCTGGACAGCTATGGGAAGGGACTGCACATTGCGCCCAAGGATACAGCTCTGCTCATGAGCCGTGCCTCTCTGTATCTGCTTCTGGAAAACGAGGAAAGGGCTGTGGCCGACTACACCTCGGTACTGCAGATTGACGCAGAATGTGTGGACGCCCTTTTCTTCAGAGCCTATGCTTACGGCCAGCAACGCAAGAACCCGTTGGCACGAAAGGACTATGAACAGATTATCCGCCTTTGCCCCATGCACGAGAACGCCCATCTGGGACTAATCCTGCTGAATGACAAGGACAGGCGCCCGCGGGAGGCGATGGAGGGGATAAACCGTCTGATAGAGCATTACCCCATGCACAGCCACCTGTATCTGGTGCGTGCCGGAATGGAAGAGCAACGGAAACAGTACGAACCTGCCCGACATGACTATGACAAGGCCGTCTCCCTGGCACCGGAGGATGCGGAAGTGTATCTGGCGCGTGCCACCTTCTGCCTTGCACTGAACGAACGCAAGCAGGCAATGGCCGACCTGAAACAGGCTCTCAAACTGGGTGCCAATCCGGATGAGGTGGCCACTCTCATGCATCAGGCCACTTCAAAGGGAAAATAAACAATGGCTGGCTTTTATCCCCCAACTCCCAGATCAGTGTTCTGTATCAGTATCTCAATGTTTGGCTCGTCCTTTAGCATGGGGTAGACTTCCCGAACGAACCATGCGGACAGTTCGGGGTCTTGCCTGACCGGGGTGGAGTTGTTGCAGAATACATTCACGCTAAAGTATTCGAAATGCGCTTTGGCCAGTTCAATGTCTTGCAGAATACGTTTCCGGCTTTCGCCTTGCGTACAGCAAAGCAGGCATATGCCCTGGAAGTATTGTGCTATGTCTGTGGCGCTTACATGTTCCGGTATGCCCTTTTTCCAGAGGCTTCGCAATGTGGGGTCGAAGGTTTCCACCCCACAGCGGAACTTCACTTTGGCGGGTGCAAACTGTTCTGCAAAAGCGGCCAGACGCTTGCGGTACATATAATGTGCCTCGAACCAGAGGGTATGTATGTTCTTTTCGCTTACCACTCTTTTGATGTGGCTGACGGTCTGCTCGTCCAGCTCGGGTGCCGAACCGGAGTTGATGACGTCAAGCACTCCGAACCTGCCGCTTACTCTGTCCAGCACAGGGGCGTTTACGGCATACGGCTCCTCACTCACGTCCTTGTGGTAGTCGCAGAACGTGCATCTGGCCCAACGGCAGCCCGTGCCCTGCAGAAGAACGAATTCCCGGGGCATCTTGGTGCTGATCAGTGCATACCTTTCCATATCCGTATTCAGGTCCTCCTTGTAATGTAACGTCGGATGGCGTGCACAACAGCATAGGCCATAGGCGTGCCGAAAAAGGCTTCCAGAGCCAGCTTGGCCGCATACTGGAAAAGAATCATCATAAGGAGGTCGTGTGTGGAAACCACTCCGGCAAAGGCTATCAGCACAAATGGCAGACTGTCAAACCAATATGCAATGGCCGAACTTCCGATGGTGCGTACCCACAGCCTCTTCCCCCGTGTCTTTTCCTTAATCTTCTCCATAAACCAAGAGTTGGACAATTCGCCCAATAGGAAGCCGACAAGAGAACCCACTACAATTCTGGGCACATAGGTGAAGATGTGATTATAGGCATTGGCGGTTTCTGCCAAATAATGGGGAGAGGGAAGCCATACGCCAATCTGTGTGCAGACGACCATGAGGATGTTGCAGAAGAATGTCATCCAGATAACCTGCTTGGCCGTGCGGAATCCCCATATTTCAGTGAGCACATCCCCCAGCATATAGGCAAAGGGAAAGGTAATGGTTCCGGCATCAAAATAGAACAGGCCGGCAATGCTGATAACCTTTACGGCCATCACGTTTGAAACCAGATAGAGGGTGACAAAAAGTGCCGTAACGGTCATGAGTGCCGTATGGCTGTTGGAACGGGAATCCCGTCCGCCGGTTTTGAAAGGGTTTTCCGTAACCTTGTCCATAAAAAAAGAATTAAGTTGGTTTTGCCTGCAAAATTACGGCAAATAATGCTAAACCGCAAATAAATGCATGTTCATTTGATACAAAAAAACGGTTGACATTACTGTCAACCGTTTGTAGCGCCTACGGGAATCGAACCCGTGTTCCATGCGTGAGAGGCATGTGTCCTAGCCGCTAGACGAAAGCGCCATTTACATTGAGTAGGATACGCTTGCGGAAGCTGGGGGATTCGAACCCCCGGTACGGTAACCCGTACGTCAGTTTAGCAAACTGGTGGTTTCAGCCACTCACCCAAACTTCCTTTTGCACTCTTTTGAGATGCTTTCCGAAAGGCATCCTTCTCAAATGCGATGCAAAGGTAGACGTTTTTTGCGAATCGTGCAAGTTTTTCAGTGTTTTTTTCCTATCTTTGTACAAAAATTTGATAATTACACATGATGGAAGATATACGTTTGCCTAAAGGTTGCAGCCTAATTCATTTGCCTAATGTGGTGGATGATAGGGGAATGCTTACTTTTGTGGAGGGGAACAGGCACATCCCCTTTGAGATTAAACGAATTTTCTGGACTTACAACGTAAAGGAAGGAGAAATGCGGGGAAACCATGCCCACCGGACTTGTTCCATGGTGCTTTTCCCTGTTGGGGGCGGCTACGGAATTGAGCTGGATGACGGTTCATACCGTTGTACGTTGCACATGAAGGACCCTCATATAGGGTTGCTGGTGCCTCCGGGTGTGTGGTGCCGTTTGTCAGACTTTACTTCAGAGGCTGCCTGTGTATGCTTGGCTTCCCATCTTTATGATGCGGATGATTACATTCATGATTATGATGAATTTCTTAAATTTGTAGGCTTATGACCGTTGTTCCGTACTCAATTAATTACAGAAAGACTTGGGACGAATTTGTGAAAATATCCAAGAACGGTACGTTCCTGATCCAGCGTGGGTTTATGGATTATCATGCCTCTCGGTTTCTTGACTGTTCTGTGCTTGTCCTTGACGGTTCCGGAATAATGGATGAGGAACGAAGCGCTCTTCAGGATGTGGAGAGCGTGAAGGCCGTGCTGCCGGCCAATTGGGTGGAAGAGGAGCATTGCGTGTATTCGCATCAGGGGCTAACCTATGGCGGTCTGGTTGTGCGGGAGGATGTAACTCAGAAGGAAATGCTGGATATGATGCAACAGATATTCCTGTATTATGAAAATTATCTGCGTGCGGTAAAGGTGGTGTATAAGCCCATACCATATATATATAGTGCCTATCCGTCTGGTGAAGACCTCTATGCTCTGTTCCGTGCAGGCGGGCAGTTGTGCCGCAGGCTGGTAAGTACGGTAGTGGACCAGCGTCATCCGTTGCGTATCCGTACCTTGCGTCTGCGGCAGTCGCGCAAGGCTGTAGATCATGGCTTCTACATTGACCGTATGATTGAGGGCGAATGGGATACGCTTGCTGAATTCTGGTCCTTGCTGGAATATGTGCTCATGAAGTTCCATAATGCCCGGCCGGTTCATACATTGGAAGAGATGCAGCTGCTGATGGGACGCTTCCCCAAAGAAATCCGTCTTTATCTGGTGCGTTCAGAAAACAGGATTGTGGCTGGTACGGTTGTCTTTGAATCTAAACAGGTGGCTCATGTACAATATATTGCGGCTGGTGAAGAGGGCAGGGAGTTTGGAGCGCTTGACTTGCTTTTCCGCCATCTTATAAACGAACGTTACAAGCAGATGGAGTACATCGACTTCGGCACTTCCAATGAGCAGGGGGGCTATGTGCTGAACGAGGGCCTTATATTTCAGAAGGAGGGATTCGGAGGAAGAGCCGTGTGTTATGATACCTATGAGGTGCGCCTCAACCATAACATCCTGCTGCAGATGAGCGGAGATACGGTTCACGAGGATGCGGAACGCATAAAGTATCTCGACCTGAAATCCATTACTCATACTTATCAGCCGATGATTACAGATGCCATGCGCGAAGTAGTGGAGCGAGGGTGGTTCCTGTTGGGCGAAGAGAACAAGGCTTTTGAAAAGGACTTCTCTGCCTATGTGGGAGCAGAACATTGTGTGGCCGTGGGAAACGGCCTGGAGGCCCTGCTGCTGATATTGAGCGCCTACAGACACATTTGCGGATGGGAGGAAGGCGATGAAGTAATCGTTCCCTCTAACACCTACATTGCCACTATTCTGGCCATAAGTCATGCCGGACTCAGGCCAATACTTGTGGAACCTTCCATGACAACTTATCTTATTGACCCGGCACGACTGGCATCTGCCCTGACATCCCGAACCCGGGCCGTCTTGCCGGTTCATCTGTACGGACGCGTGTGCAACATGGATGCCATCAACGCATTTGCAAAGGAACACGGGCTTAAGGTGGTGGATGATGTGGCGCAGGCGCATGGGGCCATGTATCATGATGTGCGTGCAGGAAATCTGTGCGACGCCTCGGCCTTCAGCTTCTATCCCGGGAAAAACCTGGGCGCTCTGGGCGATGCCGGCTGTGTAACTACAAACGACCCTCAATTGGCCTCACTGGTACGGATGATGGCCAATTATGGCAGTAACGTAAAGTATATTAATGAGGTAAAGGGGTACAATAGCCGAATGGATGAGGTTCAGGCTGCTGTACTCAGAGTGAAACTGCCTATGCTGGATGCCGAAAACGAACGAAGGAGGCAAATTGCGAAGATGTATGACAACGGCATTCAGAATCCGCTGATTACGAAACCGAATATTCCGGCCGATATCCGCGAGCATGTATTTCATGTTTATGCCGTGCGCTGTCCCGACCGTAACAAATTGCAGGATTATCTTTCTGACAAAGGCATTCAGACAATGATCCATTATCCCATTCCGCCCCATCGTCAGGCTGCCTATAAGGAATGGAACAACGAGTCGTATCCTATTTCCGAACGTATTCATCGCGAGGAACTTTCTCTGCCCATATCGCACCAGCTTACCGATACGGAAGTACAGCGAATAATAAAGGCGTTGAACGAATTTGTATTGGAAGTTTAAAGGTTGTGGGGATGAAGCGGGTTACTTCATCTCCACAACTGTAATTCCGGCACCACCGAATTGTACATGCTCGTCACGGGCATTTCGCACAAAGGGTAGGGTATTAAGGTATTGCCGGATAAGCTGTCGTAGGATGCCGTTTCCGGTTCCGTGGAGTATTCTTACCTGTCCGGCGCTTACCATGAGCGCATCGTCCATGAAATAGGATACGGCCTGTAACGCTTCGTCTCCGCGCATACCGCGGACGTCAATGTCTTGGTTGAATTCGAGATGCTTTTTCCGCACCTGATTCTGTGTCTCCCTGCTCAAGAAATTGACGACGGTTGCAGTTTCCTGCTTTTCCTTGGCTGATGCGCGCTCCAGACGTTTATAGTCTACTACCGTTTTCATCATGCCAAAGGTGACGGTAGCTTTTTGTCCGTCCACCCGTTCTATGATACCTATGCTGGTCTGGCCTTTTATGCGGCAGTGGTCTCCTGCAACAAGGGCAGTATCCTGTTTGGGCAGTGGTTTGGGCGCAATGGCTTGCTTGTCTTTTTCTTCGTTTTTCTTCCGCTTGCGTTCTTCCTTGCGCTTGTGGCGTTGCTCAATCTGTTGCATTTTGCGCTCAATCATCTCGTTGCGCTCATGCTTCTGTTCCTCTTCCAGTTGCTCGCGGAAGTTCTCGAGCTGTTGGCGCACATCGCGTGTGCGTTCCTTCTCAGCCTGAGCTTCCCGTATTTCACGAATGGTGTTTTCTACTCTGGCATTGGCTTCGCGTATGATTTGGTCGGCCTGAGCTTTGGCTTCGCGAATGATGTCCTTACGCTTTTGTTGCAGCTCGGTTATTTCGCGTTCGTATTTTTCGATGGTTTGCACCATCTGTTTCTCTTGTGTGTGTATGGTCTGCCGCTTACCCTCCCAATACCGCTTGTCACGGGTAATGTCCAGCAGGTATTTGTCTGCATTGACATATTCGCGGCCCACCAGCTCCGTGGCATCTGTTATCACCTCCTCGGGTATGCCTATCTTGCGGGCAATCTCAACGGCAAAACTGCTTCCTGGATTTCCTATCTGCAACTGGAAGAGGGCCTGCATGTGCTGGCGGTCATAGAGCATGGCTCCATTGACAATCCCAGGTGTGTTCTCTGCATAGTGCTTAAGATTCTGATAATGGGTGGTTATCACGCCGAATGCTCCACGCTGTACATAACGTTTAAGCACGGATTCTGCAAATGCGCCTCCGATTGTGGGTTCCGTTCCGCTCCCGAATTCGTCAATCAGAAGCAGGCTGGAAGGATTGGCATTGCGCATCATGTTCTTCATGTTTAGCAGATGGCTGCTGTAGGTGCTTAAGTCATCCTCTATGCTTTGTTCGTCACCAATGTCAATGAACAGATGCTGGAAGATGCCGATGCGTGAGTTTTCGCGCATTGGTACGGGAATGCCGCACTGGAACATATATTGCAGCAGTCCGACGGTTTTCAGGCATACGCTCTTTCCGCCAGCATTCGGTCCGCTGATTATAAGTATGCGTTGTTTGCGATGGAGCTGAAGATCGAGGGGAACAACTTTTTTCCCCTGTTTGGAGAGGCTTATTTCCAGTAACGGATGGCGTGCCTGCACCCAGTCTATTACCGGTGCGTCTGATATCCCTGGCGTAATTCCCTGGAAACGGTCGGCCAGGAGAGCTTTGGCGCGAATGAACTCTATGTCGGCCAGAAAGGAAAATCCGCGTAGAAGCTCTTTTACGTTCGGACGGAGCATCGAGGCGAAGTCTCTGAGTATACGGATGATTTCACGTCTTTCGTCGGCTTTAAGCTCGCGTATGCGGTTGTTGGCTTCCACAACGTCTGCCGGTTCAATGTATACTGTCTTTCCGGTTGCGCTTTCATCGTGTACGATTCCGCGTAACCGACGTTTCATGGCTGGAGCAACAGGTATGACCAGTCTGCCGTCTCGAATGGTCGGTGACACATCCTTTTCCACCAGGCCTTGCGCTTGGGCTGAACGCAGGATGCTGTGAAGCGTATGGCTTATGCCGCTTTCCGTGCGTTGCAGTTCCCGGCGGATGGCAAAGAGTTCGGTACTGGCCTCGTCCCTGATGTGTCCGTATTTGTCCAGTATCTGCTCTATACGCTTTGTGACGGAATGGAAAGTGAAGACACCTTCTGCCACTTGTTCCAGGGCTGGGAACTTCACGTGCTGTTCTTCGTCGTTAGTGCGTATAATCTGTATCCACGAATGCAATGTGCAGAGCGACCGGTACAGGTCCCACATGTCTTTTTCTTCCATGTGAGTGCCCTCAATGCTGATATGCTTTATGGCTTCTCTCAGGTCAAAGAAATCCTGTTCGGGCAGTTCGGCCTCTTCTGTCATGATTTGCCGGAATTCCGCCACTTGGCTGTGCTGTAGGCGAATCAGTGCGGGATGGCTGCTGTACTGCATGCCGTCAATCCGCTCCCTGCCCATGTTGCTGAGACAATAATTATGCAGTAGGGTCCGAATTTCGTCGAACCCTACCTTTTGTTCAAAGTTTTTGGGATAGAGCATTACTTAAGATTCTTTTTGGGATACATGGTGTCCCACCAAGTGGGGTCGTCCTGAAGCCACTTGGCAAACCATGCATAGAATGTGTGTACCCATTTAATGCGTTTTTCGTAGTCCAGAATGTGGTGGTTCTGTCCTTCTACAGCCACAAAGGCACATTCGCGACCCAGAATCTTCAACGCGTTGAACAGCTGTATACTTTCGTTAATGGGCACATTGGTGTCGGCTTCTCCGTGCAGGAACAGGATGGGGGTGTGAATTTTGTCGGCATTGAAGAGGGGGGAGTTTCCGCTCATCAGTTCCTTGTTGTTCCAAGGATAGCTGTGTGCGGCACTGATGGCATTATAGCTGTATCCCCAATATCCGAATCCCCAATAACTGGCTGGGTTGGAGATGCCTGCATGGCTCATTGCCGCAGCAAAGATGTCGGTCTGTGTCTGCAGGTACATAGTCATGAATCCTCCGTATGAAGCGCCCAGACAACCTATTTTCTTGTCATTTACATAAGGATGTTCCTGGCAGAATTTCTTGGTGCCTTCAATGATGTCGTCAGCAGTGTATTTGCCGTAGGCGTTTACATGGCGTGCGGCAAATTCCTGGCCGAATCCGGTGCATCCGCTGGGCTGTATTACATAGACCACATAGTTCATGGAAGCCCATCCGTGGAAGTTGTAATAGCTGTCAAGGTTGCGACCTACAGGAGAGCATCCTCCATAGTAGTACACAAGCATAGGGTATTTCTTGTTGGCATCGAAATGCGGCGGAAGGTAGAATCTGCCGTAAATGCTGTCTCCGCGGCTGCTTTGGAAGTTCCACTCCTGGCATTTGCCCAGGGCTATGTCGGCCATTCGCGGCTTGTCATAGTCGTAAAGCAGTGTTTCGCGGTCGTTCTTCAGGTCTACTGTATACACTCTGTCACTGTTGCTTTCGCTTTGTCCTGTGTAGGAGAGTACTGGCTTTTCATTGGCCAGGGCAAAACTGGCAATGGAGTTTTCGCTGAGTTTAAGCTGTTCCCATTTGAGGTTCTTCATGTTCAGACGGAATATGTCTTTACGGTCGTGGTTTTCGCATAGTGCGTAAATGTTTCCGTCTGCCCGGTTCCATTTCCATTGGTCTACGTTGGGGTTGAAGTCGAAAGTAATGGGCTTTATTTCGCGGGTTTCCAGATTCATCAGATATAATTCGGTCTGAATCATGCTGGGGATTTTGCCGGTGGGGTCGTTTTTTCCGATGCCTCCCAAGGCTTCCGGGCTTCCGCTCATGACAATTTGTTTTCCGTCGGGTGAGAATCGGGCTTCGTTGACAAAACCATCCCTTTTGACCAGCGTGTCCACCTTTAGTGTGTTACGGTCTGCCAAAAGCACGGTAGTGAAGGTAAAAGGACGTTCCGTCATGCAGTTTTCCCTTACGGTCAGCAAAACCTTGCTTCCGTCGTCCGATACGTTGGCGCTGACATTCTTCTGGCCGGTGGTAAGGGGGAGTGTCTGTCCGGTCTTTATGTCCAGGATCATTGCATTGTAGCGGTTTCTCCAACCGGCTATGCGGTCATCGGGCTCCAGAATCTGATGTACCTTCTTGTCTTCCTTGGGTCCCTCGGTCATATCACTGATGAGCATCAGCTGTTCCCCGGGAAGGAACTGGCCGCTTTTCCCGCTGTAATCGGTAAAGATGGGCGAAGTTTCACCACTCGCAGGGTCTACATATTCATATATTGTACCCATGTCACTTCCCTTTCTGCTGCGGATATAACGGTCGCCAGAGCTGGCCCATTGCTTGAAGCCTTCAATGGGAAGTTCCCTTTTTTCTTTCAGATCTACCAGCTTTTTGCTCCATTCGGTCTTGCCGTCAGTCCGGGTTGTGTAGGTGTTCAGCAGCAAGTAGCGTCCGGAACTGCTCAGGCTGGTCGTGCTTGCGTGTTCGCCATGCAGATAGTCCTCCAGTGCGTAAAGCCGCTTGCCGGCCGGATTTATTGTGATATATTTGTCTTGTTTCGATTCTACACTGATTTTCAATGTGTCCGCTTTGTCAGCCTTTTGCAATACTTTAACCACCACATCGTGTCTGCCTGGGGTGAGATTGTGTTCCGCACCTTCCTTTCCGTTGATGTATATTTTGTGTGTTCCAACACCTTTTACCACAATCTTGCATTTGGCGAAGAGTGTGTTTTCCAGCTGGAATCCAGCCAGACTGATGCTGCTGGTAGGCTGTGCGGGCAGTATGCCGTCGGCACAGGCCTTTCCCTGTTTCCATAACTGTGGCGTAATGGTCTTGTCCATTAGCATCTTGTCGTAGTCAAATGCCTTTCCCCATACGTCAGCTGTGTCGGTTTGGATAGGGGTGGTCATACAGTAGGGACCGGCCACCTTCAGAGTGTCCACATCAATGGCCATTGCCGGAATTGTTGTTGCTGTTGTTAAAAGAGCCAGCAGTGTTCTTTTAATTTCTGGATACATTTTTTATACCTTTTATTGTTTTCAGTCTCTTGATAAGTTTTTGCAGTTTGCTTGTGTCTTCCAGCATTACGGTAAGTCTTCCGCTGAAGAGTCCGTCAAAGCTGTCTATGCTAATGCTTCGCAACAGGATTTTTTCTTCTTTAGAGATAATGCTGGTGATGTTGTTGACGATTCCCAGGTCGTCATTGCCCACTACATGCAGTGTAATGGGGTATTGCGTGCCTCTTTTCCCGGCCCAGCGAGCCTTGACAATGCGGTATCCGAAGCGTTGGCGCAATTGTGGCGCATTGGTGCAGTCTGTACGGTGTATCTTTATTCCGTTGCCGTTTGTGACAAAACCGAATACCTCATCACCATAAACCGGTTGGCAGCATTTGGCCATTTGGAAATCTATGCCTTTCAGGTTCTCGTCAATGACCATTACGTCATCGTTGTTCCCATAAAGCTTGCGCTCGTCATCGGGCTGCATTACAAAGTCCTTCGCACTTTGTGCAGGTGCGGTATGTTCGGCTTCGCCCCTTGCGTGCTTCAGTGTAGCGGCATATGTTTCCAGTACATGGTTTATGTCCAGGGTGTCGTTGGCAATGTCGGCATAAAAGTCTGTTACCACCTTGTATCCCATCCGCGTAATGGTGTGCATGAATACCGCCTCGTCATAGTCTATCTTACGGTTGTTCATCTTGCGCTCAAGCACCTCCTTGGCCATGTGAGCCTGTTTGCTCTCCATTTCCTTGATGCTCTGGCGTATTTTGGTGCGCGCCTTTCCTGTTATGACAATGTTCAGCCAGTCCTGTTTTGGCGTCTGGTTTTTGCTGGTAAGGATTTCAACCTGGTCTCCGCTTTGCAGCTTCTGCCTTATCGTAACATTCTTGTTCCCGATTTTGGCGCCGATGCACTGGTCGCCCACTTTGGTGTGTATGCTGTAGGCAAAGTCCAGTACGGTAGCTCCCATTGGCAGTTTGAACAGGTCTCCTTTGGGGGTGAATACAAAAACCTCATCCTCAACCAGGTCTTGTTTGAACTGGTCCATCAGCTGCATGTCGTCTCCGGTTTCCAGTACGCTGCGTACGTTGGCCAGCCATTCGTCCACTCCGTTCTGTCCGCCCCTGATACCCTTGTATCTCCAGTGGGCGGCCAGTCCGTGTTCGGCTATATCGTCCATGCGCTCGGTTCTAATCTGAACCTCTACCCATTTTTGCTTGGGCCCCAGCACGGTAATGTGCAGACTCTCGTAGCCGTTGCTCTTGGGCACGCTCAGCCAGTCGCGCATTCTCTTGGGGTTGCTCTGGTACATGTCAGTGATAATGCTGAAGGTCTGCCAGCAGTCCATCTTCTCTTTCTCAGGTTCGCTGTCCAGGATGATGCGGATGGCAAAAAGGTCATACACACCGTCTACCCCAACATGCTGTTTTTTCATCTTCTGCCAGATGCTGTGAATGCTTTTTGTCCTTCCCTTCATGTGGAACTTCAGTCCGGCTTCGGTCAGTTTCTTCTCGATGGGGGCTATAAAGTCGGCAATGTAGGCGTCCCGGCTTCTCTTTGTCTCGTTGAGCTTTTCCTTAATGTGGTAGTATGCATCGTGTTCAAGATACTTCAGACTGAGGTCCTCCAGCTCGCTCTTCAGCTTGTACAGGCCAAGCTTGTGTGCCAGCGGAGCATAGAGATAGGCCGCTTCCATGGACACCTTTCGCTGGGCTTCCGCCTGTGGCGTGTCCTTTATCTTGCGCATGGTGTTTACGCGGTTGGCTATCATGATAAGGATAACCCGCATGTCTTCAGCAAACGTAACCAGCAGACTGCGGAAGTTTTCGCTTTCTACGGTGGCGCTCTTCTTGTACAGGTCGCGTATGCGCAGAAGTCCGCTGATGATGTGGGCCACGTCATCTCCGAAGTCTTTCTTCACCTGTTCTATGCTGGCAGAGCCGCACTTGACAGGGGTACTTATCATTATGCCTATAACCGAACCGCGTGAAAGACCTATTTCCTGAACCACAAGCACGGCCGTTTCCAAATCGTTTATAATAGGGTGGAACCCAAAGGAGTCGCGTTGTATGCAGTCGCTTTCGGCGGCCTTTTTCAGATAGCTTCTTACCATGGCGTAATCTCCTGGCTGAAGCGCTTTTTCTGCAAGGCGGGACAGTTCCTGGTCAAGGTTTTTCACCTTTTCGATTTCTTCCGGGCTGAACTTTTCGCTTTTAGTCCTATCCATTTCGTTTTTTATCTTGTTACTTGAACAAAACAGAGTCTGTTTTCTCGTGTGTAGTGTTACACTTGACAAAGTTACTTATTTTTTTTGCATTTTTTGTTCAGTTTAAAAGTTTTTGTTTATATTTGTATCGAAAAAAAAGAAAAACCAGATAAATAATACCAAAAAGATGTTAACTTCACAAGACAAAATTCAGTTACAGGAGAAAGGAATAACAGAAGAGCAGCTGCTTGATCAGTTGAAGTGTTTCCAGACGGGTTTCCCTTATTTGAAACTCCAGGGTGCTGCGGCCATCGGACCTGATATTATGGTTCCGGCCAGTCATGATGTGGACAATTATCTGCAGGCTTGGGACGAGTACAAGCACCAAGGTCATGTCATTACCAAGTTTGTGCCTGCAAGCGGTGCGGCCAGCCGTATGTTCAAGGATATGTTCGAATTCCTCGACGCTCCTTACGACGAGCCCGCTACGCCCTTTGAAAAAGCCTATTTCAAGGATATCCACAGTTTTGCCTTCTTTGACGACTTGGACTATGCGTGCCGCAAGAATGAAGGCAAGGGAGTGGATCAGCTCATTGCCGAAGGCCAGTACAAGGCTGTAGTCAGCAATATGCTCAAGGACAAGGGCCTTAATTACGGCCAGCTGCCCAAAGGACTTCTCAAGTTCCATAAATATCCCTCTGGAGCGCGTACTCCGCTGGAAGAGCATTTGGTTGAGGCGGCTCTGTATGCCAGTTCGCAGGGCGAGACAGAGGTCCATTTCACCGTAAGTACGGAACATAAAGCTTTGTTCGAGAAGTTGGTTGAGCGTGTACTTCCCGCTTATCAGGACCAATACAGCATCCATTTTAACGTATCGTTCAGCGAGCAGAAACCCAGTACGGACACCGTGGCTGCCAATGCTGACAATACGCCCTTCCGTACCGAAGACGGCAAACTGCTGTTCCGTCCCGGAGGTCATGGAGCACTCATACAGAACCTCAACGACTTGCAGAGCGATGTTGTCTTTGTCAAGAACATAGACAATGTGGTGCCCGACAGCCTGAAGGCCGATACCGTACTTTGGAAGCAGGTTATCGCCGGTGTGCTGGTGGATGTGCAGCGCCAGGCGTTCTCGTACCTGCGTCTGCTTGACAGCGGAGAATATAACCGCTCCGACCTTGAGGATATGATTCGCTTTGTACGTCACCAGCTGCATTGCAACGTGCCCGGACTGAAGGAACTCTCCGATGACGACTTGCGCGATTTCCTGCGTACCAAGCTCAACCGTCCCATCCGTGTTTGTGGCGTGGTAAAGAATGTGGGCGAGCCCGGTGGCGGCCCCTTCATGGCTTTCAACCCTGACGGAAGCGTGAGCCTGCAGATTTTGGAAAGCAGCCAGATTGACAAGAACAATCCCGAATACATGAAGATGTTTACAGAAGGAACCCACTTCAATCCGGTTGATCTGGTTTGTGCGCTGAAGGACTATCGCGGCAACCGTTTCAACCTGCTTGAGTTTGTGGATCCCGCAACCGGCTTCATCTCTAACAAGAGCAAGAACGGACGCGAGCTGAAGGCACTTGAACTGCCCGGATTGTGGAACGGTGCCATGAGCGACTGGAGCACCATCTTTGTGGAAGTGCCCCTGAGCACCTTCAATCCCGTAAAGACCGTCAACGATCTGTTGCGCGAACAACACCAGTAAAAGAAACATTTATAAAGTAAAAATAAGATGCGTCCTTGGCCGCATTTGTAAGGACAGTAAGGAACGGAAAGTACCGGTTATAGCGGCTTTCTGTTCCTTTATTGATGTTCTAAAATTATGTAGACTTGATTTTCGTTCTTCTTTTTAAAAAAACATTATGAATCCATCCATTCCTTCTCAAGAACGTGGCAGCAGAGCATATCTGCTTTCCATTGTATGTGTCGCAGTTTTGGGCGGCCTCCTTTTCGGTTATGATACTGCTGTGATCTCCGGTGCGGAAAAGGGGCTGCAGGCCTTCTTCCTTGGTGCCGAAGACTTTTATTATTCCGATGCCTGGCATGGCTTTACCTGTGCCAGCGCCCTGATAGGCTGCATTATCGGAAGCGCCGTTTCCGGACTTCTGGCATCGGGTTTGGGCAGAAAGAAATCGCTTTTCCTGGCCGGTTGTCTGTTTTTTGTGTCCGCTTTGGGTAGCATGGAACCGGAGTTTTTGGTGTTCAGCCATGGCGAGCCTTCTTTCAGCCTGATGATTATGTTTAACATATACCGCATTATCGGAGGAGTAGGAGTGGGGTTGGCCTCTGCCATTTGTCCTATGTATATAGGTGAGGTTTCGCCTTCCAATATCCGCGGAATGTTGGTGTCCTGGAACCAGTTCGCCATCATCTTTGGTCAGCTGCTGGTCTATTTCATCAACTTCCTCATTCTGGGCAGTAACGCCAATCCGGTTCTCGACCTCGTTAACGGAACTTACCAGATAATGAACCCCGAAGCTTCTGCCTGGACCGTTGCTACGGGTTGGAGGTATATGTTCGGTAGCGAAGCCGTTCCGGCCGGACTGTTTACCCTCCTTATCTGCCTTGTGCCTGAATCTCCGCGATATCTGGTGATGACGGGAAGGGACGATGCCGCCACCCGCATCCTGACCCGCATTAACGGACGTACCCAGGCACTGGCCATTATCCAGGATATCCGCAATACCATTGTAGAACGTACCGAGCGCCTGTTCTCCTACGGCTTCATCTGTATCTTTGTGGGTATTATGCTCAGCGTGTTCCAGCAGGCGGTCGGAATCAATGCCGTGCTCTACTACGCCCCGCGCATATTCCATGATATGGGAATGGAGAATCCTATGGTACAGACTGTTATTATGGGTGTTGTTAATATTACCTTTACCCTTGTTGCCATCTTTACCGTTGAGAAGTGGGGACGCAAGCCCCTGCTTATTACCGGCAGCATAGGCATGGGGATAGGTGCCCTTTGCGTGGCGCTTACCTTCGGGAACGCTGCCTATTCCACCCTCACCATGCTTTCAATCATGCTCTACAGCGCCTCCTTCATGATGTCCTGGGGACCCATCTGTTGGGTGCTCATTGCCGAGATTTTCCCCAATACCATCCGTGGCAAGGCCGTGGCCGTGGCCGTAGCGTTCCAGTGGATTTTCAACTGGATTGTCAGTAGCAGCTTTGTGCCCATGTTCAATATGCACCTTACCCCAGGCGACGATTTCGGCCATTGGTTCACTTATGGTCTTTACGGCATTATCTGCATCATAGCCGCCGTCTTTGTATGGCGTATGGTGCCCGAGACCAAGGGCATGAAGCTCGAGGATATGAGCCGGATGTGGCGCGAGAAAATGAAAAAGTAATCTTTTGCATTCATATTATCCATGAAACGTAACACTTTAATCCTCTTAGCGGCCATGTTCTTTTCCGCCGTGCCCGTTCGGGCGCAGGAATCCATGAATTCGGTCATTGAGCGAGGTCTGTCCCGCGCAGAAAGTCAGGCACTGCTCATGGCAGAAAAACTGAAGGACCAGCCCGATGCGCTTCCCCGAACCTTTGAGAAGGGTAAGCTCGTTACTTGTAAGTTCAACAACTGGGTGTCGGGTTTCTTTCCCGGTGTCCTCTGGATGCTCTACGAGAATGGTGGGGATGAGAACCTCCGCCGCTATGCCGAGATGTTCACGGCACGCGTAGAACCCGCCAAACGGATGACCAACACCCATGACCTCGGCTTCATGCTCTATTGCAGCTTTGGCCACGGTTACCGCCTTACCGGCAACGAACATTACCAGCAGGTGATTGAAGAAGGAACCCACAGTCTGCTCACACGCTGGAATCCCAAACTGGGCGTAATGCGCTCGTGGGACTTCAACAAGAAGTGGCAGTTCCCCGTCATCATAGACAACATGATGAATCTGGAAATGCTCTGCTACATGAGCAAGCATACAGGCGACCGCTCTTTTGAGAAGATTGCGCGCACCCATGCCAACACCACCATCAGGAACCATTTCCGCAAGGATTACAGCACCTATCATGTTGTGTCCTACGACACCATCAGCGGAAAGCCTCATGCCAAGAACACACATCAGGGCTATGCCGATGAGAGTGCCTGGGCAAGAGGTCAGGCGTGGGGGCTTTATGGTTACACGATGATGTATCGCGAGACGGGAAAGAAGGTCTATCTGAAGCAGGCCAGGGCCATAGCGTCCTTTCTCGTGAACCATCCCAATATGCCAAAAGACAAGGTCCCTTATTGGGACTATAACGCGCCAGATATTCCCAATGCCAAGCGCGACGCCTCTGCTGCCGCCATAATGGCCTCGGCATTGATAGAGCTGAGCCAGCTCGACCCCTCCAAGGATGCCGCCCTTTGGCTCTCCTTTGCCCAGGAGCAGCTCCGCTCGCTCACCACAGACGTTTATCTGGCCAAGGAAGGCGAGAACGGCGGCTTTATCCTGAAGCATGGAGTGGGGTTCCTGCCTGGCAAGTCAGAGGTGGATGTGCCACTTACCTATGCCGACTATTACTATGTGGAGGCGCTCGTCCGAATGAAAAGGCTCATGGAGCGGACAGACGGCGTCGCAGACCGCAAGGAATGGTTGGAGAGCATGCTTACCATAGCCTCTCCCGTCCTATCCAATCTGGCCGCTGGTACGCTGAAGCAGAACATGCCCTTCGAGTCGCTTTCCGATGACACCCTGCGCCGTCAGGTCTCCTATCTTGAAGCCGTGGGCAGAACCGTTTGCGGCATTGCGCCCTGGCTTGAGCTTGGCCCCGACAATACGCCCGAGGGCCGCTTGCGCCAAACCTACATCCAAATGGTGGCAGACGGCATCAGGCAGGCCGTAGATCCCCGTTCGGCAGACTTTCTCATGTTTGACAACCGCCATGCCCAACCGCTTGTGGACGCTGCCTTTCTGGCACAGGGCGTGTTGCGCGCACCCACACAGATTTGGGAGAAGCTGGACAAGCAGACGCAGAAGAATCTCATTGCCGCCTGGAAGACCAGCCGCCAGATAAAGGCCTATGAGAGCAACTGGCTGCTTTTCGCTTCAATAGTGGAGGCGGCGCTGCTCGAGTTCTCCGGCGAATACGATGCGGACAGGCTAAACAAGGGTGTCCGCCGTTTTCGTGACGAATGGTACAAGGGCGACGCCTGGTATGGCGACGGAGCCGATTTCCATCTCGACTATTACAACAGCCTTGTCATCCATCCCATGCTCACGGAGGTGCTGCGTGTGATGAAGAAGCACAATCTTGACGGAGCTGACTTCTTGACGGTGCAGGAACAGCGCCATTCGCGTTTTGCCGCCCAACTGGAGAGAATGGTATCTCCCGAAGGCACCTTCCCCGTCATCGGTCGTTCCATAGCCTATCGCTTCGGCGTCTTCCATGCCCTCTCTGATGCGGCCCTGCTTCATCTGCTTCCCGGGCAGATGAACCCCGCACAGGTGAGATGTGCGCTCACAAGCGTGATGCGGCGCCAATTGGCCATGCCCCGTACCTTTGACAAGGGCGGATGGCTGCGAGTGGGATTTGCCGGCAGCCAGATCAATATGTCCGAGACCTACATCAACACCGGCAGCCTCTATCTCTGCATGGCGGCCTTCCTTCCCTTGGGTCTTCCGCCTGCCGATCCTTTTTGGGCGAATCCGTCAGCCGACTGGACCAGCCGCCGCGCTTGGAACGGACAAGACGTGGGTGCCGACCATGCCTTGAAACAGTAACCACAATCCAAGAAAAAGTAAAATAAGGGCAATGCGATACCGCTTGTTGATAATCTTCAGCATTTTCTGCTTCGTGGAGGCAATGGCGCAGAACGGCCAACAACAATGGACCGAGCCACAACTCCAAGCAGAATGGGGACTGGAGCGCATGCCGCACAACAACGCCAACCCCCATGTTCATGTCTACAAAGACAAATGCTACGACGCCCTCTTCACGCGCTCGCTGGGGTGGAATGGCGGGGATGGTGTGCAGACCACCCTGTTGCCAGACGGAAATGTGTTCTGGAGCTTCAACGACAGCTTTTATGGCCGTGCCACAGATGCGTCGAGCCGAATCCGCCGTTCGAGCAACTTTCCCCGCAACAGCCTGATGGTGCAGACGCCTGGAGAAGACGGACTGCCCGGAGCGGAAGACACCAGCTTTGTGTGGCTGGCCGACTGGGTGCAGCGCGAGGATTCCACCGCCGAGGGCTATTACCATTGCCGCACACATCTGCGCCACCCCAATGGCGAGAAGACCGAAGCGCAGATTCGCCGTGGCGAGATTGACCAGACCTGGCTCTATTGGGCGGGCGATGCCACCGTGGTGGATGGCCGTCTGCAAATGCTGTGGGCTGGCGTCTACAACGGCACACAGAACCTCATGCAACCCCGCAACCGCGCCCTTGCCGTATATTCGCTTGAAGGCAAGCCCGGAAGCCCGGAATACCTAAAACTTATCAGCGTGGACCACAACTTCATTGTGCATGACCCCATTGGCTATGGCAGCACGCTATGGGAAGACGAGGACGGGCATACCTACCTCTATGCCTGCTACCAGTTCCGCAAGAACGCGGGCGACCTGCTAAACACCTCTTCGCCCGTTGTGGCACGTTCCCGCACTCACGACCTCCGTTCGCCCTGGGAATATTACGTGGCGGATGCCTCTGGGAAGTTCCATTGGCAAAGCACATATCCCACGCCCGAGGAGGCAAGACGTTCTGCCATCAGCAGCAGGAGTGTGGCTACGCCCTGGGTCTTCAAGGACGGCGACTGGTACTACATGACGGCACAAGGCTTTGTCTTTGCCAGGGAGGTCTATATCATGCGAAGCCGTAACCCCTGGGGACCCTTTGAGGAATGCCGCCATTTGTGGTCAATGCCCCGCGAGCTTGACAAGCTTGGCACGCGCACCTATCAACATTTCTACATGCCCCATCTCCATCAGTCGCTCTCGCGACAAGGCGAACTGGTGTTCTCCACCAATACCGACTGTAAGGAGTGGGCGGACAATTTCAATGCCGTCGGTTCCGCCGACTTCTACCGTCCCTATTTTTTCCGCGTCTACAACTGGAAAGCCCTCTTTGAAGAGTAGGGGGCAGGCTTTCCGTTATCCGTTGCCAGAAAAACGTTTTTTGCATTTTTGCATTTTGCAAATTCAATTTTTTTTAAACACAAGACCCCCAACACCTTATTATATTAATGAATATATTGATTAATATTAATATTAATATATTATTATATAGCCTGTTTTCACTCATAAAATTTTTGCAGGCAAAATTGCAAAATTGCAAAAGTGGGTTAAAATTATCTGATAATCAGGTTGATAAAACCTTGAAAAGCGTTTTGCAAATGCAAACGAAATGCAAAGGATTTTTGCAAAAATGGCATCCTTATTTCTGTAATGCGTTGATTATCAATTTAATGTGTAAATTCTTCAAGTTGTACGAAAAATGCGTTTTCTTTGCCCGTTTCGACCACTTCTGCGCCCAAAACGCCACTTTCGTACTCCTTGTCGCCCATAATCTGCACAAAATGTGAAAAAAGGCATTTTTCGCTTTTGTTGCATTTTTGCCCGATAATCCACCTATTTTGAGACTTCAAATCCGCATTTTCTGCCTTTTCCCCACAATTTTGATACAAGACAAAATGCAAGCAAATGCAAGCAAAATGCAAAATAGACGTAAATGATTAGACAAAATAACGGGTAAAATAACAAACGAAAAAATGTAAAATTTTTTACAAAACATACTCCCCTATAAGTTTTTAGTAATTGGCCGTTTTTACTGCCTCGCGAGGGAAAAAGTACTGCCTCGCGAGGGAAAAATCCCAACTACATGACCCCGTAATATAGGGCAATTCGCAAATTTTGACATTTTTTCTGGAGCTTGACATAGTGGGTGAAGCATGTCATTTATCCGTATTAGGAAAAAAAGTCGTATATTTAATACCTAGATTAAAGGGTTATATTCAATTTGCTCCCACTCTTAATGTCATGTTTACCATACCTCATAAAAAAATAAAAGATGTTTTCGATGAGCAAAGGCGAATAACTTGTTTCAGTATCTCACCGCGAGTCATTACTAACCCTTTCGCCGCGGAAGATTCTAAAATTTAGATTGAGCGAGAGCAGAGCCAATTTTCCTTGAGTTATACCGAGCGTGAGCAAATTGAACAAAGTTAAACAAATTATTCGCCTTTGCTCATCGAAAACATCTTATATTTTTTTGAATGAGGTATGGTCATGATGACTATAGGGGAGGTGCTATAAACTTGTCGAGTTGATTTCGTTCATTTTTCGAGTGATTTTTAATCATTATATGACATTTTACAGTACAAAATGATGCCTGAAATTCAAAAAAGTACCTCAAAACATTCCAATAACCCCACCAAAAACACCCCATTTCGCCCCATTTGCAAGGGTTTTGCAAAGGATTTTCAAAATCATAAACTATGCAATGTGTTGTAAGTCAGTAGTATATGAACATTCTTTGCGTTTTTGCATTTTGCATTTTCAGAAAATATATACTTCTATATAACAAATGACGATAGCCCAGAGTAGATGGTCATCCTGAACTTGTTTCAGGATCTGTCCGCGGAGAAGGACAAGATAAGGCTCGCTGCCAGATGCTGAAACAAGTTCAGCATGACATTTGGAGGCATTT
>JAGBGU010000078.1 GCA_017935785.1 Bacteroidaceae bacterium | reverse complement strand
TCCGGTAAAATGACTATCTTTGCCCATGGTTATATTTATGTTAGTCCAAAACAAAGATAACCAAAAGGGCTGATACCTCGTGAGAAGTGTCAGCCCTAATTCTTTATTGACGACAATTTTTTACCGGACAGCAATAATTTAATAACATATTCTACTACGCTATCCAAATGGTAGCTGTACGGCTTATCACTGCCGTAAAACTGATTGACATCCGCATGAGCCTTATGTGCGGCACTGCGGATGTCTTCAATAAGTTCCTTTAATTCTGATACGCATTTATTGAAATCCATATCGTTGTTGGAGTTTACTTCATCAGAACTCCAGGTCCGCCCAGTGAGGATTGTGGTCTGATATGATATGTGATTCCACATCCATGGGTGTGACAGTGCGGATAACTTCTATCTGTGGAGTTACAAAAATAAAGTCGATTTTTTGGCGTTTGTTTTGTGATGTCTTCCCGAATCCGTTGCAAGAGTATGCCACACCTCCATGTGAAGGTGAGATCTTATAGGCGTCCTTCAGAACGAATTTGTTGGTAACCATTGTTTTGTAGGCTTCATTCTTATCCGTAATATTAAAGTCGCCAGTAACAACGGCAGGTCTTTTGCCTACAATCTCTTTAATCTTGTCTATAATGAGTAACGCGCTTTGCTTACGTGCTTCTATGCCTACATGATCAAAGTGTGTATTTACAGCCATGAAAATCTTTCCGGTTTTCTTGTCACGGAATTTACCCCAGGTGGCAATACGCTCTATAGCAGCATCCCAACCTTTGCTTCCGGGGACATCTGGAGTTTCACTCAACCAGAAATTACCCTGGTCAAGTACTTCATAATTCCCCTTCTTATAAAAGATACATGCATATTCCCCTTCCGTCTTGCCGTCAGTTCTTCCAACGCCAATATATTCGTAATCTTTCAGACTGTTTTGTAAGTCTGTAAGCTGGCCGTGTTGAACTTCCTGCATCCCAATGATGTCCAGGTCATTATCCAGTATGTATTGAGCCACTCGGGACTTACGTACATCCCAACCATGGCCGGCTGCTGAATCTGCCGGATTATTATAACGAATGTTGAATGTACACCAACGTACATAAGCTTTTGGCTTTGCGTTTACCAGAATTGGCAATAGCATCATCATTATTATAAAGAGCTTTTTCATTCCTATAGCCAATTTAGACATTATAGAATTATCTTTTGTTAGAACTTCAGATCAGCCCAGTGAGGGTTGTGATCTGACAATGAATGTGTCTGAACATCCATGGGTATGCCAGTACGAATTACATCAATGTTGGGGGTAACAAAGATGAAATCAATCTTACTGCGCTTCTCGACAGGTATTCTGCCGTAGTTGTTGAATGAATAATGTACTCCGCCATGCGAGGGTGAAATCTTATAGGCGTCCTTTAGCACAAACTTGTTGGAAACCATTGTCTTGTAGGCCTCGTTCTGGTCTGTTATATTGAAATCGCCCGTTACTACTGCAGGTTTGTTACCCACAATCTCACGTATCTTCTCAATAATGAGCAATGCACTTTGTTTACGAGCTTCTATACCTATATGGTCGAAGTGGGTATTCACGGCCATGAAAATTTTTCCCGTTTTTTTGTCACGGAACTTTCCCCAGGTAGCCACACGTTCCAATGCCGCATCCCAGCCCTTGCTTCCGGGGACATCGGGAGTTTCGCTCAACCAGAAATTACCTTGGTCCAGAACCTCATACTTGTCTTTCTTGTAGAAAATACAAGTATATTCTCCTTTAGTCTTTCCGTCGGTTCTGCCTACGCCAATATAATCATAGCCTTCCAGATTCTCCTGCAGATAAGTAAGCTGTTTATGCAGAACTTCCTGCATTCCTACCACATCAAGGTCGTTGTCCAAAATATATTGGGCCACTCGGGATTTGCGTAGGTCCCATCCAAATCCGGCTTTGGTGTCTTCTGAATGAATGAGTCGGATGTTAAAAGTACACCATCTGACGTTGGTCTCTTTTTTTGCCGTTACCATAACAGGCAAAAGCAATAGTAATACTAATAAGAGCTTTTTCATGTTTATTAATAATTTCTGTTATTTGGCGAATGCGATGGAACGGGTTTCTCTGATCACTGTAATCTTGACCTGTCCTGGGTATGTCATCTCGTTTTGAATCTTGGTGGCAATTTCGCCGCTCAAGAGTTCGGTCTGTTGGTCGTCAATCTTATCTGCACCAACGATTACGCGCAGTTCGCGTCCGGCCTGTATGGCATAAGTCTTAACCACACCGGGATAGCTCATTGCGATGTTCTCCAGATCCTTCAGACGTTTGATGTATGCCTCAACAATTTCGCGTCGTGCACCGGGTCGTGCACCACTGATTGCATCGCAGACCTGCACAATCGGTGCCAGTAGCGTAGTCATCTCAGCTTCGTCGTGGTGTGCTCCGATGGCATTGCATATATCAGGCTTTTCCTTGTATTTTTCTGCCAATTTGGCTCCGTATAATGCATGTGGCATTTCGGGCTCTTCATCAGGCACTTTACCAATATCATGCAGCAGACCGGCACGTTTGGCTTTCTTGGGATTCAGGCCAAGCTCACTTGCCATAACAGCGCAAAGATTTGCTGTTTCCCTTGCGTGCTGCAAGAGGTTTTGTCCGTAGCTGCTGCGGTATTTCATCTTTCCGATAATGCGGACAAGTTCGGGGTGCAGACCATGAATGCCCAGGTCAATGGTAGTGCGCTTTCCGGTTTCGATGATTTCCTCTTCAATCTGTTTCTTTACTTTGGCAACCACCTCCTCAATTCTTGCAGGATGGATTCGGCCGTCAGAAACCAGTTGGTGCAAAGCCAGACGGCATACTTCCCGGCGTACAGGGTCGAATGCACTGATTACGATTGCTTCGGGAGTGTCATCAACGACAATCTCCACACCGGTTGCGGCTTCTAATGCTCGTATGTTGCGACCTTCACGTCCGATGATTCGGCCTTTTACCTCATCATTGTCAATATGGAATACTGTAACGCTGTTTTCTACGGCTGTCTCGGTGGCAACACGCTGGATGGTTTGTATAATAATGCGCTTTGCTTCCTTGTTGGCAGTGAGTTTTGCTTCGTCAACAATCTCATTGATGTATGCCTGTGCATTGGTCTTTGCTTCGTCCGTCATGGACTCAATCAGACGTTCGCGGGCTTCCTCCGCGCTCATACCTGAGATTTCTTCCAGCTTGTTTCGTTCTTGTTCAATAAGAAGCCTTTGTCTGCTTTCTATCTCTTCCTCCTTTTTTTGGAGTAATGCCTGCTGGTTCTCTAATCTCACCTTTGTGTTCTCTGTTTCCTGCTTTTTGCGGTTCAGCTCGTCCTGTCGCTGGTTTAGGGTGATTTCGCGCTGTTTGATACGGTTTTCTGCATGCTGAATCTGTTGGTTGCGTTGCTGCAGTTCACTGTCAAGTTCAGATTTCATGCTCAGAAACTTCTCTTTAACTTCAAGAAGTTTCTTTTGTTTCATTACTTCTGTTTCTTTTTCCGCCTTTTCGTGCGCTTCTTTGGCCAGAGCCTTTCTTTTGGCCGGTACGGCCACAAAATACCATACAGCCACAAGAATCAGGAAGGTTAAGGTTCCTGCTGCCAGTGGCACTATAATGCTCGTTGTCATGAATTTGTAGAATTTATGTTAGTTATTGGGGTCATTTATTTATTCTCTCTGTCTGGTTTAGGTACGAGAACTGACTCCAACTCCTCAAGCAAGGGCTCTAACCGACTTGTAATGGGTTTTACATCGGCCTCTATCTCATTCATCTTGAGCTTGACGGCCAAATCCAATATTGTCATTACCAGGTACATTTCTGTACTTTGGTTGCGGTAACTGCTTGTATAATAGCTGTATCGTTCCTTAATAAGCTTTTCAGCCTGCCTGTAGGCGTATTCATCTTCCCGACGTATAGTCATGGGGAGAGTCCAGCTTCCAAACTTTAAGGTAATTGATAAATTATCGCTCTGATCTGCCATTTTCAAATTTCTTTTGGTGTTATTCTACTTTCAGCATGGCGATACATTTTTCAACGTCTCGTACCATCTTATTGATTCGGCTGCGGCTTAGCCGCTTGTCATCGTCTGTCAAGTCGATGTATTTAGCCATTTTCAGATGGGCGTATTTATTTTTTAATTCCTCGTTTTCTATCTGGAGTTCGAGAATCTGTTCCTCCTGCTTGGCAAGAAGATTCCGCAACTTTGACTGTTCTTCCAACAACTGCTTGTGCTGTAGTATGAGCTGTCGGGTACGAGTCTCCAGTCGCAATACCAGATCCATGCTTTTTTTGTCCATTCCTACGGGGAAAAACGCTTCTTTGTGTACAAAGTTACTTTATTTTTTACTTTTATGCAAGATTATTCGTCGCTATTTTTCCGAGGCTCTTTCTTAGCCAGCATCACTATTGTGTGTACATATTCGGTCATCCACGCCTCGCTATAGCCCAATGTCGTTTGGTATTTGCGTACGGATACGCAAGCTCTTCGCACACCCTCATCGTTCCATGATGGTTTGGTAAGGATATCATGAACCTGCTTGGCAACCATTGTCTTCAGCGCATTTTTAAAGAAACTCGGTAATCGGAATTTCCATTGCATCAGGTTGCCCATAAGCATCATCAGTTCCTGGCTGAAGCCTTGAAACGTAAACATATATCCCTGAACATCCTGTAGCTTGCGGCATCTTTTCTTAATGCTGGCATCAATTTCTATGAAGAAGTTCTGGCTTAGGCCATAAATATCCTGCAACAGTTTCCTGCAGTATTTCTTTTCGGCCAGACCTAATTTGTTGTTCAGTGTAGTCACATGGTAAGTCTGCTTAAAGATGCGCAGGTCAGGCAAGGCGGCCAGATTGTTAATGCCGACGTGTGATGCTATGGCTGCCTGGTAATATACCCTGATCAGCAACATAAAGTCTTCCATCCCTCCCACTCGTGCTTCGGGAGTTTGTTTTTTGCTTGAAAAAAGATTTGTAAATATAGACATTCTTGTGTTTTATTTTTGTATCTGCTATAGGCTTGCTGCTTCTTTTGTCACCCATTGTGCAGATGTATTATGATTTGATTGTTATTTTATCAGCGTTTTTATCCACATTTGAAGTATCAATTTGGCATCCAGCCATATACTCCAGTTCTGCACATAATATATATCGTCAGCCGAGCTGTCTTCCGATTCTGCGGTTCCGCATCCGGACAGGCCGGGCTTTACCAGCTCACAAACCTGGTAGTTGTCTGTCTTGAGATGATACAGATTCATGTCACGGCATGTATGGTACCGTGGCCCTGCAAAGGACACTTCCCCTTTCAGTATATTAAAGAGAAGCGGCATTTCATCAATGTGCAGACTGCGCATAAGAGCCCCGAATGGAAATGTACCGTCTTCCGTGTCTGCCCCCGAATGCTTTGTGCGGAAGTAGACGGCGTCGACTTTTCTGCCGTTCCGGCCTTCAAAAGTCTTTTTTGTGAAGACGGGTCCCTGGCTCTGCCTCTTTATGAAGAATGCTGCAACCATATAAACAATGGGGAATATTGTGGAAAGGCACAACAGGCTAAGCACAACGTCAACCGCCCTTTTTGCCATCTTGTTGGGCCAATGGCTGATAGGCTCCTTGACGGCTGTAATCAAAACGGAGAACCCGGTGTTTTTTGTTTCCATGCGTCTTTGCAGCGAGTGCATTAGTTCTGGCATGTCATAGAAGTCCGTTTTGTGGCGTATGCAATGGTTGAAAAGCGCTTCAGCCTGTTCGTGTGACAATGTCTCGGGCTGGCAATATACAGACTGGATTTGTTTGTTTTCTGTAAGATAGCTTAACGCCTCCGCAGTAGTGCCAAGATGGGATATCCCTTTGGGCAACTCTTCCGCCGCGTCATTGGAGAACACTCCCTTTATCTGATATCCGTTCTCTGGCTGTGCCATTACGGAACAGATTCGGCAGAGATCCCTGGCTTTGCCTATCAAAACGACCGTCCGGGAAAATTTTCCTTTACCCCGCAAGTATCTGACGAAACTGCGTACCAGCAGGTGTTCCAGCACAAGCATGGTGGCGAAAAGCCCCCAAAATACTATCAGATACGGGCGGTCTCCCATCCATATCTGAGCCATGGAATATACTCCGGCAGAAATAAAGAAATGGGCCATAACCGTCATCAGACTTCCTGTGACAACCTGTGGGCCGGTTGTCTCTCTTTCTATATGCTTGGGCGGGAAGAATGCGACCCATGCCACATAAGAGGAAAAAACGATAAGAAGATGCGTATCTGGGTTTATTGCCGCAAACGCGTCGGGGATTAGTGTATGGGCAAAAATATAGCAAATGTACATGACTGTAAGGTCACATACAACTGTCAAAATCCTTGTTAAGCCCGTACGGCCTATATTGTTCATTATTTAGCGCTAAATGTAAAATAAAATACTCTCAATTTCTGCAAAGTTAGCCATAAGACCCCAATTACCAAACATTTTTTGCATTTATTTCGGCTAAAGACACCTATTTAATCGCATTTTATTTTCATATCAGAAATTTATGACTACTTTTGTATGCAGAACAGGCACAATCGCCTACATATTTATAAAAAGAATTATACGAACTGACATATACAAGGCAGAACAATGCGAAAATTATTTCTTTATGCCGTCTTGGTGTTTTGGTTGGGAATGAACTTCAGTTCCTGGGCACAGATAACACGTCTTGGTGAAGACATACAGTACAAGGCAGGGGTGATGGGAACGTTCAGTAACGGAAAGAATTCACCGTTCTGGTTCTCGAACAACCGGTATGGATTGGGTACGACAAACAATAACAGCGGCTATTTAAGAGCCGGCATTTTCAGAGCAGTCGAAACTGACTATGCACACGACTGGCGCTTTGGCTATGGCGCGGATATTGCCGTGCCGTTCGGGATGCAAAGCCACTTTGTCCTGCAACAACTCTTTGCCGATGTGCAGTGGAAAGCCTTACGCCTGAGTTTGGGGCAGAAGGAACGTCCGATGGAGCTTAAGAACAATTGGCTCTCAAGCGGGGCGCTTACCAGCGGAATCAATGCAAGGCCGCTGCCGCAGGTAAGGTTAGAGCTGCCCAATTTCCTGACCATTCCGGGCACCAAGGGATGGCTTGCCGTCAAGGCTCATCTGGCTTATGGCGCCTATACGGATAACCAATGGCAGCGCAAATTCAATGCAGGTAACGACCTCTATCTTTATTCCGCCAATTCACTTTATCACAGCAAGGCCGGCTTCCTGCGCATAGGAAATACAGAACGGTTCCCGCTGTCATTGACCGGAGGCTTTGAAATGAGTTGCCAGTTTGGGGGGAAAGCCTGGAACCTCTATGACCGCGCCGACCATGACGGCCACTTCGACACCTATCAGGACATGGGCCATGGTTTCAAACAGTTCTGGGAAGCCTTTATCCCAGGCGGCAAGGATGCCAATGACGGCGACTTCCACAACGCCTCGGGCAATCATCTGGGAAGCTGGCATCTCAGCCTTGATTATCAGGGCAGCGGATGGGCGGCACGCGCCTATGCGGAACATTTTTACGACGACCACAGCCAAATGTTCTGGCAATACGGGTGGAAGGATATGCTTTACGGATTAGAGCTCCGCTTACCCAAGAATCCCGTCGTGGACCAATTCCTTTACGAATATATCCGCACAGACGACCAGAGCGGAAGCATTTACCGCGATGCCACACCAGTTCTTCCGGAACAGATCAGCGCCATTGACAATTATTATAACCACCATGTATATGGCGCTTGGCAGCATGCCGGATTCACAATGGGTACCCCGTTGATTATCTCCCCCCTGTATAATAATGACAACCGGATCATCTGTTATGACAACCGTATACGCGCCCACCATTTTGGCCTGATGGGCAGTCCGTGTGCACAATTGGGCTATCGTGTGCTGTACACCCATGAAAAGAGCCTGGGTTCATACCTTGCCCCTCACACAGATCCGCGCTATGGAAATTTCCTCTTGATGGAACTCTCCTATAAACCGGAATGGCTGAAAGGCCTGCAGCTGACAGCGTCGTACGGCCAGAATGGCGGCAAGCTCCTGGGCAGAAGCCATGGCGGAATGCTTACCGTGGCATATAATGGCTGGATAAATCCTGTCCAGGAACTGAAAAACAGGGTTCAGAACTCTCTTTCAGACTTTTTTGATGCTTTGGGCAATTGGTGATTAACCTGTTTTATCGTAGAATATATATGAAAAAGTTAATATCTCTCTTTTTATTGTTATCTGTTTCGCTGTCATGGACGGCCTGCGAAACCAAATACGACGCCAATGGCGATCTGGACGGTATGTGGCAGATGCTACGTTGGTATGACAAGCAGAAGGCACAGGTTGTGGCGGACAAGCACGATGGCATATACTATTGCGTGCAGCTCAAACTGATGAAGTTTGTGCGCAATGGCAGTGCGGTGAATTATTATTTGGCCTATTTCTCACATCGGAACGATAGCCTTATTTTAGGTAAGATAGTCCATTATCCTACTGACAGCGTCTGCACTGCATCGGCGTTGCAGTCATTTGGCGTTCCTGCAAACGGAGCTTTTCGTGTGGACGCCCTTACATCTGACCGCATGACATTGAGCACGGATGAAGTCGAATTGAGCTTCAGGAAATATTAGTCCAGTGCCATCCCTGCTTCCCTAATCACCATTCAACAAGCATCTGTCCGCCCAGACAATATCGGGTTTAATGCCAAGGTAAAGGCGTTCATGAACCTGATATTGTCCGGGAGTCAGAATTTTGTCTAAAAGGAGAGGATTGCAGAGTCTAAATTAAATTTGTTTTTTGATACAAGTAACTTTGTTTTTTAGCTTAACTGAAAAAGTTTTCAGTCAACGGTAAAAAGTTTGTTTCAAAGTTTGAAACACATGTTTCATTGTTTGGAATACATATTTCATACTTTGGAATACATGTTCCAAACTTTGGAACAAAACTTTTACCACAGAGAAAAAACTTTTATAGCACTGTCCTGCAACAATTTAAGCACTGTGTTTCAACTTTGTTGCAATAATGTGTTCCCCAGACCATATAAGCCACCCATTTTTAGAGGTGTTTTGAACAAACAGCAGGGATATGAAAGAAACTATTGCTGTCCGGTAAACATGTGCAAGGGACTACAATCACTGATTTTCTTGCTTTACAAGCCCCCCTTGAAAGGAAATTAACGGCTGTCCGGTAAAAATCTCTTTGATAGATGAGAATAGACTAATCATATATAGTTGTTATTTCCCATTCTAAGCTTTATCCTGCACTTTTTCCCCTAAAATGGCTCATATGTATACCAAACATATCGGCTGTCCGGGGAAATGTTGTTTTTGAAACGCTTCATGATTTTTACCGGACAGCAATAGATTATTATATATATAATAGGCACGCACTCATTCTTCCGCAAAAACGCAAAAATGCAAAAATGCAAAAAAAGTTTACAGCGCCAGGGCGCGCCAGCCACCGCCTCCGTATAAAAAACAAACGCCATGGCATGGCCGTAAAATTTTCCTCGCCATGCAAAAACGGGCAGATAGCGGCCATAAAGCTATGATTCTAAAAATATTTTACAAATAGGCGAAATATAATTTGGTTTTATTTTGTTATTACAAAATAAAGCTATATCTTTGCAGCGTTGTTAAAGTCCCCCTCTTAATCTCCCTCTCTATTGGGAAAATTGGAAAATTGGCCGACACCAGGAAGGGAACGGACAACAAGCGCGCTAAACAAGGGAGAGAAAAACTATTAGCCAACAGCCAAAGTAAAACAAAGAATCAGACATAAGTATTGAATTGGCTTTTCCAAAATGGAGGTATAATTAACAAATGCCTCCAAATGTCATGCTGAACTTGTTTCAGCATCTGGCAGCGAGCCTTATCTTGTCCTTCTCCGCGGACAGATCCTGAAACAAGTTCAGGATGACCATCTACTCTGGGCTATCGTCATTTGTTATATAGAAG
>JAGBGU010000077.1 GCA_017935785.1 Bacteroidaceae bacterium | reverse complement strand
TCTCATAAAAACTTATGTTCTTATGTTCTTTTGTCGAAAAAACTCACAGCTGATTGCTCATAATGTTCTTCTGTCAAAAAACATAATCCGTATGCCATGAAAATTCTTTACAAAATCGAATTTCCGGAGAAATCCAGTTGGAAAGCCGGAAATGCCCTGTTGGAAAATTTTTGTTTCCCAACTGGAAAATTATTTTTTCTCAGTTGGAAATTTATTTTTTTCCAGTAGGGCTGTTTTTGGGCGTGAATTAGGTTTGTTTTTGAACTATATTTGACTGATTTTTGTTCATAATAAAACCTGTGTGTGATTGGCGACAAAAGTAAAAAAGTTTGACAATGGGTGATTGGATTAGACAGAAGAACAAAAGAGACAAAAGAGTATTTGTTTAGGGTTTATGGTTTAGAGTTTAGAGTCTTCGTCATGCTGAACTTGTTTCAGTATGACGATAGATAGCATGAATAAATTGAACAGTGTTAAACAAGTTATTCGCCTTCGCTCATCGAGAACATCTTTAATTTTTTATGAAGTATGGTCAGCATGACATTTATGTGTGTCAAAAAAATGGAAACGGTTTCCTGTAGACGTATGCCTTGGTTTCCACGGACTTAAAAGTCCGCGGCTATTTAACTTCGCGTCTTCCAGACGCCGTTTATATGCGGACATTACAAAACCGGAAGCTTGAAAGCCCCCGGCTATTCATATTCGCGTCTTCCAGACGTTTTTTTCCCGTAATTGTTTATAAACGGGTGCGTCTGAAGGACGCGATGCCCGAAAGGGCGAATAGCCGCGGGTTCTTGAACCCGTGGTATTCAAACGTATCCCGCACTTCCGCAAAGACGGGAACCGGCAACGGGATAAGGGATTTTCTATGCAGTCTTTTAGAAATCTAAACAGATTCTTAATAGGGACGCCGGTGTGCCGACGTCCCTACATTTCAGATTTTTATTCTTTGCATTCTTCTGCGGGAGGAATTTCTTCCTTCTTTTTGGCCAGATATTCGGGCAGCGACATGCCGGCCTGGTCAAAGAGATCGTTCAGTGGAGGAATGCTTTTCATCAGTCCGGCCAGAAAGTTGGCGGTGTTGGTCTTGCCGTCGGCCGTGCCTCCGTTGTCCCAAACGGTAACCTTGTCTATGTTGATACCCTTGATGGCCTCAACCTGGGTCTTAACAAGCTCGGGAAGTTTCTCCAGCAACAGCAGAGAGTATGCCTTGGTGGCATCGCCTCCGGCTGCCTGTATCATCTTGTCGTAGCCCGACGCCTGCTTGGCCAGCATTTCGTAAAGACCCTTGGCCTCGGCCTCCATCTTGGCGAAGATGGCGTCGGCCTCACCCTTGGCATTAACGCGTTTCTGCTCGGCCTCTGCCTCGGCAGCCAGCACCAGTCTTTGTTTCTCAATCTCCTGTGCCACAATCACATTGGCGGTCTGTGTGGAGCGTTCGCGGTTGGCGCGTGCCTCCTCGGCCTTCTGCTCTGCTGCATAAGCCTCTTCCAGCGCCTGTGCCTGTGCCACCTTCTCGGCTGCAGTGGCCTTACGCTGTGCCTCGGCCTCCTTCTCGCGGCGGTTGGCCTCGCTGTTGGCTATGGCGATTTTAGCCTCGTTCTCTCCCCTTACTGCTTCGGCGTTGGCTTCCGCGGTACGGATACGGGTTTCTCTGACGGCCTCGGCCTTACCGATTTCGCCCACTTTCTCCTGTTCCGCCACGCGTACCTTGGCCTCGTTTATGGCCTTGGCGGCCGCTTCCTGACCCAGGGCTTCAATGTAGCCGCTCTCGTCCTTGATGTCCGTTACGTTCACATTGATGAGGCGCAGGCCAATCTTCTTGAGTTCCACTTCCACATTGGCGCTGATGGCCTCGAGAAACTTGTCGCGGTCAGAGTTGAGCTCCTCAATGCTCATTGTGGCGATTACCAGACGCAACTGTCCGAAAAGGATGTCGCGGGCAAGCTCCTGAATCTGCTGGGCGGTCAGCCCCAACAGGCGCTCGGCGGCGGCCAGCATGCTTTCGGGGTCTGTGCTGATACCCACGGTAAAGCGGCAGGGAACGTCCACGCGGATGTTCTGGCGGCTGAGGGCGTTGGTGAGGTTGGCGTCGATGCTGATGGGGGTCAGGCCCAGATAGGCATAGTCCTCGATGATGGGCCACACGAAGGCTCCTCCTCCGTGAACACACTTGGCACTCTTGTTGGTGCCCTTACTTCCGTAAATGACCAGAATCTTGTCTGACGGACAACGACGGTAACGATTGATGAGTGCGATGAAAAGGAATACGAGCACGATTACACCAATCACGATAAAATACAAGGGGAACATAATTTTAATGGATTAAATGATTAATTATCTGAAAAATGACACGCCCGGACCTATACGGGGGAGACCAGAAGGGTGTTCTCGTCTATCACCTCCACCACCTTTACGCGGGCGCCGGTGGGTATGAAGCCGCCCTCTGTCATGGCGGAAATCTCCTGCACGCTTCCGCCCAGGCTTATCTGCACCTTTCCCTGGCCTTCGCGCGCACCGGGTATGCGAAGGTATACTGTACACACGCATCCCACGCAGTCGCGTATGCGAAAGGCACCGTTGCTCTCAAGCTTCTTCATCTGCCTGAACATGAAAATGAACATGGCCACAAAGGCGCTGCCGCAAAAGACAGCCACGATGGCCAGAAGCGGGCGCAGGGGTATGGTGTTCCAAAAACATACTCCTCCCCATCCCAGTCCTAAGAGAAAGTTTATCAGGTTACGGATGGTAAAGAGCTGCATGGCACCACCGGTGTCCAGTGTGTCACCGTCGGGGATGTCAGTAGCGTCGGGCATGGACAGGTCGGCATCGTGGTCGCCGATGCCAATGAAAGTCAGTACCATCTGGATGATGAAAACCAAAGAAGTGGCAATGGCGATGGTCCAGTAGACACGCAGCGTGGGGTCTAACGCCTCGTACCATGTAGTGATTGTATCCATATCAGCTAAAATATTAAAGTTAATATCAACAAAGGTAATGAAAAAATGGTATAATGATTGGAGATTTGGCGAAAAAAATGTATGTTTGCACGCAAATATAAAGTAAAGATGACAAAACACGAAGAAAAACCTCATCCTTTGGGCATTTTTCAGTATTGCCCCGTTTGCGGAAGCCCCGAATTTCAGATAAACAACGAGAAGAGCAGACGTTGCGCCGGTTGCGGATTTGTCTACTACTTCAACCCCAGTGCAGCCACGGTGGCCGTTATTGTGAACGAGCGTGACGAGCTGTTAGTGGTAAGGAGGGCAAAGGAACCGGCCAAGGGTACGCTGGACCTTCCGGGCGGATTCTGCGACTGTGCGGAAACGGCCGAACAGGGAGTGGCGCGCGAGGTGATGGAGGAGACCGGGCTTGCAGTGGAACGGTGTGATTATCTTTTCTCCATCCCCAATATCTACCCTTACAGCGGTTTGGATGTGCATACCATGGACCTCTTTTTCCTGTGCAGGGTAAAGGGAGGCCAGGAGGCTGCGGCGATGGACGATGCGGAGAGCCTGGCATGGATACCCTGGTCTGCGGTTGTGCCGGAGGAGTTCGGCCTGCATTCGGTCCGCGAAGGGGTAATTAGGCTGAAAATGATGCGGACAAACAAAAAAAACGTAATAAATAATGTGTAACAAAGAATTTTGCATTATCTTTGCGCCCAAATCATAAATTAAATAAGACCTGATGAAGCAAAATCTTGTGATAGTGGAGAGCCCTGCCAAGGCAAAGACAATTGAAAAGTTTTTGGGCTCAGATTATAAGGTGCTTTCAAGCTACGGCCATATCCGCGACTTGAAGAAGAAATCGTTCAGTTTGGATCCGGATACATTTGAACCCCAATATGAAGTGCCTTCAGACAAGGCCCGCGTAGTGGCGCAGCTGAAGAAAATGGCCACAGAATCGGACACCATTTGGCTGGCATCCGATGAAGACCGCGAGGGAGAGGCCATCAGCTGGCATCTGTACGAGGTGCTGGAGCTGAAGCCGGAGCAGACGAAACGCATTGTTTTTCACGAAATTACCAAACCGGCCATTTTGGAGGCCATACAGCACCCGCGCGAAATAGACCTGAATCTGGTAAACGCCCAGCAGGCGCGCAGAGTGTTGGACCGCATTGTGGGATTCAAGCTTAGCCCGGTGCTGTGGCGCAAGGTTAAACCCTCCCTCAGCGCCGGCCGTGTGCAGAGCGTGGCGGTAAGGCTGATAGTGGAGCGCGAGCGTGAGATACAGAATTTTGTGGGGGAAGACGCATACAGGGTTACCGCCCTCTTCATGACAGAGGACGGCAACGAAGTGAAGGCCGAGCTGAACCGGCGTTTCACAACGGAACAGGCCGCCAACGAATTCCTGGAGAAATGTGTCAGCGCCAGGTTCAGGGTGCAGGATGTGACTACAAAACCGCAGAAACGCGTGCCGGCCGCACCCTTTACCACCAGTACCCTGCAGCAGGAGGCAGCCCACAAGCTGGGCTTTACCGTGGCGCAGACCATGATGGTGGCCCAGCATCTTTATGAGAACGGACGCATTACATATATGCGTACGGACAGCGTAAACCTGAGCAACCTCTGTCTGGGAGCAAGCAAGAAGGTCATTGGCACACAGATGGGCGAGGAATATGTGAAGACCCGCCAGTACACTACGCATTCGAAAGGCGCACAGGAGGCTCACGAGGCCATACGCCCCACTTACATGGATCAGATACAGATAGAGGGGACCGTGCAGGAAAAACGCCTTTACGACCTTATCTGGAAACGCACGATAGCCAGCCAGATGGCAGATGCGGAAATAGAGAAGACCACTGTTACCATTTCCATTGACGGGATGGAAGACTTCTTTGTGGCCAATGGAGAAGTGGTGAAGTTTGACGGTTTCCTGAAAGTCTACAGAGAGACACAGGAGGAAGGGACCGTTGAAGAGTACAGCACGCAACTGCCGCTGATGAAGACCGACGATGTGCTGTGCTATAACCAGATTGTGGCTACACAGCGCTTTGCACAGCGCCCCTTGCGATATAACGAAGCCAGCCTGGTGCGCAAGCTGGAGGAACTGGGCATAGGACGCCCCAGTACCTATGCCGCCACCATTACGACGATACAGCAGCGCGAGTATGTGATGAAGGGCGACAAGCCCGGAGAGGAAAGGAATTTCCAGACACTGACGCTGACTGGAGACCAGATAACGGCAGAGACACGGCAGATGACCGTGGGGGCCGAACGCGGAAAACTGCTCCCGACGGACACCGGTATCGTGGTAAATGATTTCCTGTTGGCTAACTTCCCGGATATCATGGACTATAACTTTACGGCTGACGTGGAGAAGAAATTTGACGACATTGCCGAAGGTAACGCCGAATGGAAGGATGTGCTGAAGGAATTCTACGCCGAGTTTGAACCTCTTGTAGACAAATCCATCAATACACACAGTGAGCACAAGGTGGGCGAACGGTTGCTGGGCAATGACCCCAAGACCGGACAGCCGGTAATGGTAAAGATAGGCCGTTTTGGTCCGGTGGCCCAGATTGGCAGCAGCGATGCCGTGAACAAGCCCCGTTTCGCGCAGCTGAAAAAGGGGCAAAGCCTGGAAACGATTACCTTGGAAGAGGCGTTGGAACTCTTTAAACTGCCCCGGGTGATGGGCGAGTATGAGGGGAAGACCGTGATTGTGGGCGCCGGAAAATTCGGTCCATATGTGTCGCACAACGGAACTTATGTGTCCATACCCAAAAACCTTGACCCCCTGAAGATGTCTTTTGAAGAAAGTGTTATTCTGCTCCACCGGCATCATTTGGCAGAGAAGGAGCGCCACCTGAAACAATTTGAGGAAGAACCCGAACTGGAGGTGCTGAACGGCCGTTACGGTCCTTATCTGTGCTATAAGGGTGCCAATTACAGGCTGCCCAAGAGTATGCACGAACGTGCCCGCGAGCTGAGTCTTGAGGAGTGTATGGCAGTAATCAACGGCCAGGCGGAGGAGGAAACGGCAGATGCCTCTTCCGGCAAAAAGAGACGCTATGCAAGGAAGAAATAAGAAAAATGACAATGCTGAAATGTGCTTAAGGCTATGGTGAGAATAGTATTGTTGGGGTATATGGGTGCCGGCAAAACCACGGTGGGGCACCAGCTTGCAGCGTCGCTTGGATTGCCTTTCTATGATTTGGACTGGTATATCCAGATGCGGTTCCACCGGACCGTGGAACAGCTATTCCAGGAAAGAGGCGAAGAGGGATTCCGCGAAATAGAACGGAACATGTTGCATGAAGTGGCAGAGTTTGAGAATGTGGTTATTTCATGCGGCGGCGGTACGCCCTGCTTCTTTGACAATATGGAATATCTCAACTCAAATGCCGAGACGGTCTATTTGAAGGCGGAGCCGGAGGTGTTGGCATTGCATCTGAAAATGGGGAAGGTTGTTCGTCCCTTAATCAAAGGTAAAACGGATGATGAACTTCTGTGCTTTATCCGTGAGTCTTTGGAAAAACGAGAAAAATACTATCTCCAGGCCAAGCATGTCTTTGATGTCAGCCTGTTGGATAATTATGATAAAATAGAAACAAGTGTGGCGCTGCTGCGCAAAGAATTAGGCTTATGAAGAAATGGCGTATTGAAGATTCGGAGGAACTGTACAATATCAAAGGATGGGGAGTGAATTACTTTGGCATCAATGACAAGGGCCATGTGTATGTTACACCTAAAAAGAACTGCATCCAGGTAGATCTGAAAGAAGTGGTGGACCAGTTGGCCACCAGACATGTGACCGCACCGGTGCTGTTGCGCTTTCCGGATATCCTTGACAACCGGATTGAAAAGACGGACGAGTGTTTCCGCAAGGCCGGAAAGGAATACAATTACAACGGAGAGCATTTCATAATCTTCCCGATAAAGGTAAATCAGATGCGTCCGGTTGTGGAGGAAATCATCAGCCACGGCAAACGTTACAACCTGGGTCTGGAGGCCGGTTCAAAACCGGAACTGCATGCCGTGCTGGCCACCAATATGGACAGCGACAGTCTGATAGTCTGTAACGGCCACAAGGACCAGAACTTTATAGAACTGGCGCTTTTGGCCCAAAAGATGGGCAAGCGCGTATTCCTGGTAGTGGAGAAACTTCCCGAAATGAAAATCATTGCTGAAACAGCCGAGAAACTGGGCGTCCGTCCCAACTTGGGCATCCGAATAAAACTGGCAAGCAGCGGAGCCGGAAAATGGAGCGAGAGCGGCGGTGATGCCAGTAAGTTCGGACTGAATTCGTCTGAATTGCTTATGGCGCTGGAACTGCTGGACGAGATGGGTTTGCGAGACTGCCTGAAGTTGATCCACTTCCATATAGGAAGCCAGATTACAAAAATCCGCCGGATCAGTACCGCACTTCGCGAGATGGCCCAGTTCTATGTACAGTTGCATGCCATGGGCTGCAATATCGAATTTGTAGACTGTGGCGGCGGATTGGGCGTTGATTATGACGGAACGCGCAGCAGCAACAGCGAAAGCAGCGTGAACTACAGCATTCAGGAATATGTAAACGACTGTGTATATACATTGGTTGAGGCTTCAAACAAATACGGAATACCTCATCCCAATATCATAACAGAAGGCGGACGTTCGCTGACCGCCCATCACAGCGTACTCATATTGGATGTGCTGGAAAGTGTGACGGCTCCACAAATGCCCGAAGATTTCCAGCCCACGGATGAGGATCATAAACTGGTACATGACCTGACTGAAATCTGGGACAAACTGAGCGGGCGTTCCCTGTTGGAAGACTGGCACGATGCCGAGGATATCCGCGAAGAGGCGCTGGACCTTTTCCGTCACGGTATCATAGACCTTAAAACACGCGCCCAGATAGAAAGCCTGTATTGGGCCATCAGCCATGAAGTGGCCGAACTGGCGCATCATCAGAAGCATGTCCCTGACGAACTGCGGCAACTGGACAAGCGAATGTCTGACAAATACTTCTGCAATTTCAGTCTGTTCCAAAGTATGCCGGACTCGTGGGGCATTGACCAGTTGTTCCCCATCATGCCTATTTCGCGTCTGGAGGAAAAACCGACAAGAAGCGCCACCCTGCAGGACATCACCTGCGATTCGGACGGCAAGATTACGGCCTATGTGAACGGCGGACAACAAACCAGCTACCTTCCCTTGCATAAAATAGAGATGGGGGAACATTATTATATCGGCGTCTTTCTGGTGGGAGCCTATCAGGAAATTATGGGAAACATGCACAACCTTTTTGGCGACACCAATGCCGTGCATATATCCGTGGACGAGAAGGGATACAGCATAGACCAGGTAATTGACGGAGAAACGGTGGCTGATGTGCTGGAGTATGTTCAGTATGACCCCAAAAAACTGGTGCGCCGGCTTGAAATATGGGTGAGCCGGGCCATTAAAGACGGCAAGATAACGGCGGCAGAGGGAAAGGAATTCATCAGCAATTACCGTGCCGGCCTTTATGGATACACTTATTTGGAATAAAAAACTTTTCTGTATGGAAAAACTTTCAGTGATAAAGGTGGGCGGAGCCATCTTGGAAAATAAAGACTCGCTTTGCAGACTCTTGGATGACTTTGCCGCATTGCCAGGCAATAAGGTGCTGGTTCATGGCGGAGGCAGGGCTGCCACCCGTATTGCTTCCGGACTGGGGATTGAAAGCCAGATGGTGAATGGCAGGCGGGTTACGGATGAAAAGATGCTGGACATAGTAACGATGGTCTATGGCGGATTGGTGAACAAACAGACCGTGGCTGGTCTGCAGGCCCGTGGGGTAAATGCCCTGGGACTGACCGGAGCAGACATGAATGTGATCCAAGGGTACAAAAGACCGGTAAAGGACGTGGACTACGGTTGGGTAGGCGATGTGGACTGCGCAGACGGTTCGATGCTCAAAACGCTTATAGCGAAGGGCATTGTGCCGGTGATGGCACCACTCATCCACGACGGAATGGGACATATGCTCAACACCAATGCCGATACCATTGCCAGCCAGGTGGCCTGTGCCTTGTCCGCGTATTACGATGTAACGCTAACCTATTGTTTTGAGAAGCCTGGCGTGTTGCGTGATGCCGATGACGACAACAGTGTGATCCGGCACATAACAAGAGAAAACTTTCAGCGATTGGTGCAGGAAGAGGTGATTTCGGGCGGTATGATTCCGAAACTGGAAAACGCTTATGACGCCATAAACAAAGGCGTCACTTGCGTAATGATAACCAGAGCCGACAATCTGGATGGTTCGCGCGGAACCCTGATTAGTGGGTAAAACAAGGCGAAATATCCCGAAAATAATTGAAATTCAAATTAAAAAGGTTATCTTTGTACCTGAAAACAATAAAATCAAATACAATATGATACGACAAACAATTGCAGCTTTATGTCTGTTTGCCTCTGTTTGTTCTCAAGCACAAAATGAGGCCCTTGACGGTTTTGATTATGGAAACCACGAAAAACCTGCCGGAACAGAATGGCAGTCGCCCGAAAAACTTTCTCTAAACAAGGAACAGCCTCAGGCATATATGTTCCATTTTGCCACACAGGAACAGGCGCGTAATGTGCTTCCCGAGGCATCCACCTACCACCAGACGTTGGACGGTACATGGAAATTCCATTGGGTGCCCTCGCCGGACAAGCGTCCCGTAGACTTTGCCAAACCTGATTATGATGTTTCTGCCTGGGATGACATAGTTGTGCCCGGTTGCTGGAACGTACAAGGCCTTCGTACAGACGGTACGATGAAGTATGGTGTGCCCATTTATGTGAACCAGCCTGTAATATTTTATCATCGTGTAGCGGTTGACGACTGGAAGGAGGGCGTAATGCGTGTGCCCACAGATACCAGGTTTACCACTTATAAGTACCCCAATGAAGTGGGTTCTTACAGACGTGCGTTCACTGTGCCCGCAGGATGGAAAGGCCGTCAGGTCTTCATCAACTTTGACGGAGTGGACAGCTTCTTCTATCTGTGGATTAACGGAAAGTACGTAGGATTCAGCAAAAACAGCCGAAATACGGCACAATTCAATATCACTCCTTATCTGAACGAGAAGGGCGAGAATATAGTTGCCGTTGAGGTTTACCGTAGCAGCGATGCGTCTTTCCTGGAGTCTCAGGATATGTTCCGTCTGCCCGGTATTATCCGCAGCACCTATCTTACCAGTACTCCACAGCTTGAAATTCGTGACTTGGCCGTGCGTACACGCACACTAAAGGCAGGCCAGGCTACGCTTACCGTAGATGCCGAGGTACGTAATATGGGAGAGAAAACGGCAAAAGACCACAAACTGGAGTATTCCGTATTCCCCGTAGAACTCTATTCCGACGCTACTTTTGATGCAGTCAAGACCGCACAAAGTGATTTGGACGAAGTGGCGGATGGCAAGAAGGTGCTGAACCATACGGAATTTACCGTAGACAACCCCAAGCCTTGGAGTGCGGAGGTGCCCAACCGTTATGTTTTGGTGGCAGAACTGAAAGACAAGAAAAACCGTGTGATAGACCGCACCAGTACCTATTTTGGTATCCGAACGGTGGAGATTCGCCAGACTGCGGCTAATGAGGATGAATTCGGACTTGCCGGACGCTATTTCTACGTGAATGACAAGCCTATTAAGATGAAGGGCGTGAACCGCCACGAAACCAATCCCAGCCGTGGCCATGCCATTACCCGTGAACAGATGCAGAAGGAAGTGTTCCTGATGAAGAAGGGTAATATTAACCACGTCCGCAACAGCCACTATTGCTGCGACCCCTATTGGTACTATCTGGCCGACAAGTACGGATTGTATCTCGAGGATGAGGCTAACATCGAGAGTCACCAGTACTATTATGGCGATGCCTCTCTTTCTCATCCCAAGGAATGGAAGGCCGCTCATGTAGCGCGTAACGTGGAAATGGTCCGCACTCATGTCAATAGTCCGGCAATCGTAATCTGGAGTCTTGGAAACGAAGCGGGACCCGGCGACAACTTTGTGGCTGCCTATCAGGCCATAAAGGATTATGACGGAAGCCGTCCTGTGCAGTATGAACGTAACAACAATATTGTGGATATGGGATCCAACCAGTATCCCTCTGTGGCTTGGGTTCAACAGGTTGCAACGGGTAAGGCAAATGTGAAGTATCCCTACCATATCTCGGAATATGCCCACTCCATGGGTAATGCTGCCGGTAATCTGATTGACTATTGGACGGCTATGGAAAGCACCAACTACTTCTGCGGTGCTGCCATTTGGGACTGGGTAGACCAGGCCATAGACACTTATACACCAGAAGGCTACAGATACTTTGGCTATGGCGGCGATCATGGCGATTGGCCTAATGACGGTATGTTCTGTATGAACGGAATCATGTTGCCAGACCTCAGCCCCAAGCCACAGTACTTTGAGGTTAAAAAGGTTTACCAGAATGTAGGAGTGAAACTTGTAGGCGACGGATGCCAGATTGAAGTCTTCAACAAGCAATATTTCACCCCGCTCAACTATGATGTGGTATATAAGGTTCGTCAGGACGGCAGGATTATTGAGCAGGGAGCTTTGAATGAAGTTGTCGGTCTTGCTCCCCGAACAGCCAAGAAGGTACAGGTTCCCGTTAAGGTACTGGCTCAGCAGGGCTGGGACAATGTAACCGTAGATATAGAGTTCCTGCAGCCAAGAGATATGCCTTGGGCCAAGAAAGGCTATGTGCAGATGGCGGAACAGATTGAATTCCGCATGAATGGAGAAACTCCCTATAAGAGCATTGCAGAAGTTGCTACAGATGGCGCATCGCTTAAGGTTGTCAGCGGCGGAACCGAAACCAATATCCAGGGCGGAGAGTTCCAGGTTTCGTTTGATAACACAAACGGTAGTATCAACAAGTTGGTCTATAAGGGAAAAACGGTGATAGAACCTGGTAACGGACCCAAGATAGACGCCTTCCGCGCGCCTGTTGACAATGACAACTGGGCATGGAAGCAGTGGTTCCTTCACGGTCTTTACGACTTGAAGCATCGTGCAACGGCAGCCCCTATTGTGATCAATGAAAAGGACGGCAGTATAAGTATTATATATAATGTAATAAGCCAGGCAACCCATAAAGGACAGGAAATTCATCGTCCCGGAAAGGCCGGATGCCCCATTATTGAAGTGAAGAAAGGTCCGGAAATGAAGGCTGACGATTTCCATTTCACCACCACACAGCGCTATACCGTTTATCAGGATGGTAGCATCAATGTGGTGAGCAGTATCGTGTCCAGCGATCCCAGCGTAACACTTCCTCGTTTGGGCTACGCCATGAAACTTCCTTTGCAGTATGACCAGTATACTTATTACGGACGTGGTCCCAACAACAACTATGCCGACCGCAAGACCGGATCGTTCATCTCGTTGTATAAGAGCGCAGTAAAAGATCAGTTCATCAACTTTGCAAAGCCTCAGAGTATGGGTAACCGCGAAGACGTAAGCTGGTGTGCTCTTACTACAAAGAAGGGCGATGGTGTACTTTTTGTGGCCGATTACGAACAGCGCATGAGCACATCTGCATTGCCTTGGAGTGCCTTGCAGATGGCATTGGCTGCCCATCCCCACGAATTGCCCAAGACAGATGGAACTTATCTGCATTTGGATTGCCAGGTAACCGGTTTGGGTGGCAACAGTTGTGGACAGGGCGGTCCCCTGGAGCACGATTGTGTAAAGGGAGCGCTTCATCAGATGAGCTTCGTTATACGCCCAGTTTCTGAAGGCCAGGATGTGGTTGAGCGTTCTCATGTACTCACCGCTTATCGTTGCCCTGTAACCATCGTCCGCGACCGTGCCGGTAATGCCACCATTACAGGCGACCTTAATGTTGATGCTGGTGATGGAATCATGTATACTGTGCAGACCCCCGATGCCAAGAAACCCACCAAGCCCCAACTGTTCGATGCAGCCAAGGCTATTCCTCTTCGTGATGGCGGAACCATAACAGCATGGTACGATGGCGAGGAAGAGGTTAAAACTACAGCCACATTTGAACGCATAGAAAATGTTCCCGTAGTAGTCGCTTATGTCAGCAGCGAGGAAGGTCCCGGTGGCGAGGTGGCCAAGAACTTAGTAGACGGCAACCCCAGTACCATCTGGCATACCATGTACAGTATAACTGTGCCCAAGTATCCCCACTGGATAGATTTTGATTGCGGTGAGACCAAAACGCTGAAGGGATTCACTTATCTTCCCCGTCAGGACGGTAGTCCTAACGGTAATATTAAAGGCTATAAGATTGAGGTGAGTCTTGACGGAAAGACATGGTCTGCACCGGTTTGTCAGGGCGAATTTGCCGTTGATGCAAAGGAGAAGAAGGTGCTCTTTGACAAGGCCCAAAAGGCACGCTATCTGCGTTTCACCGCATTGAGCAGCCACAACGGACAGGATTTTGCCAGTGGATCAGAATTCGGCGTGTTAGCCGAGTAAAAGTTTAGCGGATAAGGCATCTTGGCGGAGTTGCGTCTGCAACTCTTCCAAGGAGCCGAAACGATGTTCATCGCGAATTCTGCTGCCGAAACCAAGTTTTAAAGGCTGGTTGTACAAATCGCCCTTGAAATCCAGCAGATGTACCTCAATAGAAATACCGTCCCCGTTAGCCAACGTGGGGCGGTTTCCTATATTCAGCATACCCTTGTAGCGGTCTCCGTCGGGCAATACCGCCCAAACGGCATACACTCCGGGGGCGGGAATCAGCTTTTCTGGCTCAGGCTGCAGATTGGCTGTGGGGAATCCTATTGTGCGACCCACCTTATATCCGTCAACCACCTTTCCGCTCAGTACATAAGGTCTGCCAAGCAGTTTGGCGGCTTTTTCCACGTTGCCTTGAAGCAGAAGTTTGCGGATGGCACTGCTGCTGACGTATTCGTCCGAAAAAGCTTCCATTTGCAACACTTCTATGCCCAATTCTTTTCCCCATTCCCTGTATTGCTCCATTGTGCCGCCACCGTGTCCGAAACGGTGGTCATAGCCCATTACCAGTCTGTCTATGCCCAGTTTTTCATGCAGAACTTGTTCCATGAAATCTCGGGCGGACATACGGCTCATTTCCTTGTCGAACTGCAGGACTTCCACCTTGTGGATTCCTGTCTTTTGCAGCAGGTTTAGTTTTTCGTCAAGCGTTGTAAGCAGTTGGGGCTGGAATCCGGGCTGTACTATGGCTCTGGGATGAGGATACATGGTAACGATGAGGCTTTCTGCCTCATGCTTGGCCGCCATATCCTGTATTTGCTTTATAAGGAATCTATGTCCCAGATGCACGCCGTCAAAAAAGCCTATGGTTGCGATTCTTCTGCTCATTTCGGAGTGCAAAATTAGGTAATTATTATCTTAAGTCCAAATTTTTCTCCTTTACATTTGCATAATTCATGGGAAAGGCCTACCTTTGCAAACGCAAAATCCTTTTTAGGGTAATTCCTTTGCATTGGACTTGTAGCTCAGTTGGTTAGAGCAACAGACTCATAATCTGGAGGTCCTTGGTTCAAGCCCAAGCTGGTCCACTTTAAAAATCAAGCACTTACAAAGATTTTGTAGGTGCTTTTTCTTTTTTGGGTGAACATAAGGTGGAAAAGCCGCTTGCGTTTGACTAATCTTTTTATGAATTTTCGGTGATTTGAGGTGATTTTATTCGGTTATTTATGGCGAATTCGTTCGGTTGTTTGTGATTAGGCCTTCCACCTTTTTGAGATTTTTACGTTACCATATTCTACACCTTTTTGAGATTTTCTACAATAATTCTGTTGGAAAAACATAAGGAATTTGATTGTTTTATGTCAAATTTATGCAGCAAACACTTATTTTGCCTACAATTCTGCGTAAAAAGTTCCTATGCGGAAATCCAGTTTTAAGAATAGAAAGAGCAACCGTTTTGAACTGTAGAACGATGGTTGACTGCGATTTGTCAAAAAAAGAGAAAAGGGGATTTTGGACTGAGGGGAGAATGTGAGTGAAAGTACAATTAGCTTATAATCAGGTGAATGCGGAGTGGTAAAAGATGGCACGAAAATATACGAAAAAAAGACTTAAGTGTTTTTCGAGTTTTACTTAAGTCTTTCCGGAGTAACACTTAAGTGATTTTACAGAAACACTTAAGTGTTATTTTGGGCTCGTTTTTGTGTAATGATTTTTTACTTTGCTTCGTTGTGCCGAAAGTCCGCAAGGATTCTGCCGTCGGCCAGTTCCAGACATTGCGTGATGAGGGCAATGGTGCTGGCGCTCATCAGTATGGCTATGGCAATGAAGGAGGTGGTGCGGAAATGTTCTTGCAGAAAGACAAGGGAAGCGGGCAGCAGACTGAATGTGGGCATCGTCTGTTCCGCTGGAGTTGTCCAAATGATGGAGAGCAGTATGCCGCTGGTAATCATGCCGAGGGCGAAGGCGGCCAGCAGTCCGTAGCGATAGAGGCGGAGTTGCTTTTCCTGTCTTTGCCTGATGAACTCCACCGCATCCAGTTTGCGCTGAAGGCGGTCCATGAAGTCATCACTGTCCTGGAGGTCCGGGGTATAGCTGTTGAACAATTGGGCCAGAGTGTCGTCTTTTTCCATCATCTTTTTATGTTTTGTTTCAAATGGTCGCGTCCGCGCGAAAGTTGTTTCTTTACCGCATCTTCGCTGCAGTCCACAATGCGGGCAATTTCCTTTATCGCATACCCCTTTATGTAGAAAAGCAGCAGAGAGGTGCGTTCTTTGGGAGGAAGTGTTTCCATGGCCATGTATAGTTCCTGGTAACGGAAAGCATGGTCGGCACTGTCCGTTTGGTCATGGATGGAACCGGCCTTGTCCAGCGGGCTGTATTGTCTGGTGCTCCGCTTGGTGTCGAGGAACGTGCGGTGGGCAATCTTATAGATCCAGGCTGTGAACTTACCCTGCTCCTGATAGCCGGCACAGGAAAGATAGGCTTTCACCAATGTTTCCTGGGCGATGTCGTCTGCCAAGAAACGGTCTCCGCAGCAAAGGGCAAGCAGGAATCGCCGCAGCTCCGCCTGCTCCCTTTCCACAAGTTCGGTAAATTGTTCCCGGTTCACTTTTCCAAAGCCTTTTTCTCTTCTGCTTCTATTTCCTTTGCCAGCATCCGTTTACTGATGAAGAAGACCGCAACGAAGGATATTCCAATCAGCAATAAACAGCCACTTGTAAACAAATCTACTGGGCCGATTACTCCTCCTGTTGTGTAGACATGATAAATGTCGGAGAGCAGCGTGCTTGCGCCAATGGCAATAAAGACCAGCCCCCATAGCAGTCGGTTCATGAGCCGTTCTTTGGTGGCTTTGGGCTTAGGGTTCATCTTTCTGATGAGATCCTCGATGTCCAGGTCGGAGTTCTTCTCTATAGCCGCCAGCAGCACTTCGGTGCGCTTGTTGGTTTCGTTGGCCTTATTCCGCATGACCAACCAAACGGACATGATGGATATGATGGGTAGAAATACACAGAAGAGGATAAATACATTCATAATTTATAACCTTTCTTTAAATGTTTATATATAATCCGTTGTTTTCTCTTGAGCTTGCTCACACTATAATAACGGAACGGAGGGCGGAAAAGTGACAAGGGTGCGCGTTTTTCTTTTGTTTTTGGAATTTTCAGTTAAGTCAGACTGGATTATTGTCAACTATTTTCGGGAACATGCTGTTTTGCGGCATTCGTGCTTTTGTAAACGGCGTCGGGAGGAAAAAAGATTTTCCTCGCCATGCAGAAAATTTTTGCACGGCATGAAGCGGAGCGGACGGGCTGACCGTGTAAACTTTTTTGCATTTGCAAATTTGCAAATGCAAAAAAGGAGAGGGGGGAAAGGATGTAAGTTCCGAGAGATGTGGCTTTGGCAGAATTCTCTTCAGACCCTATTCCTCGTCCAAACGGTTGCTCCAAAGGTATTTGCGGGTTTCGCTCACCAGCACGCCGGAGAGGAAGAGCAGGCAAAGCAGGTTGGGGATGGCCATCAGCGCATTGAAGATGTCGGCCAGGTTCCAGACAATGTCCAGGCTGGCGACTGAACCCAGATACACTGTGATGAGGAACACCACCCGATAGGTGTTTGTGGCCTTCTTTGTGCAGCGTTCCTTAAAGCCGGCGTCTTGTCTTTTCCTGTAGTGAGTGGTTAGCTTGTCGGCAAGGTACTCCATTCCGCGTTCGCCGTACAGCCCCCATCCCAGAATGGTGGAAAAGGCAAACGTGAGCGAGCCGAAAGCCAGAATGGGCTCGCCGATATACGGTATCTTGGAGAATGCCATCTTGGTAAGTATGCCGCCGTCTTCCGAAATGATTTCGGGATAGGCCAGGATGGAGGAGACAATGGTCAGTCCGGTAAGGGCGCAGATGACCACCGTATCCCAGAATGTGGCCGAGGAAGATACCAGCGCCTGTCGTACAGGATTCTTGGTCTGTGCCGAGGCGGCAATGATGGGAGCCGACCCCAATCCGGACTCGTTGGAGAACAGTCCGCGCGCAATGCCGTAACGTGCGGTCATCATGATGCTGGTGCCCACAAATCCGCCGCTTGCGGCAGCCGGGTTGAATGCTGAGCTGACGATAAGTTCCAGGGCCGGGACAAGGTGGCTGCTGTTGAAGAAAAGAATGGTCAGACAGCCCAGTACATAGATTCCGGCCATAAAGGGAACCAGCATCTCGCAGCAGCGTGCAATGCTTTTCACACCTCCCATGATGACGGCAGCCGCCAGTATGGTTACTATGCCGCCAATGACAACGGGAGAAATGCCGCACACCTCGTATCCCAGCGTGGAGATGGCGTTGGCCTGTACGGTAGAGCCTATGCCGAATGTGGCTATGGCGGTAAAGAAGGCGAAAGCTACGGCCATCAGTTTCCAGAACCGGCGCATCCAGCCCGACTTGTGGCTGGCCAGACCGTGTTCAATGGCGTACATCGGTCCGCCCAGCATACGCCCGTTGCTGTTGATGCGGTACTTTACGGCCAGGAGCCCCTCGCCATATTTGGTGGCAATGCCCAGCACGCCGGTAATCCAGCACCAGAATACGGCTCCCGGTCCGCCCAAGGCAATGGCCGTGCCCACGCCCACAATGTTGCCGGTGCCTATGGTGGCGGCCAGGGCTGTGGAAAGAGCGCCGAACTGAGAAACTTCGCCCTTGGCATCGCCGTCCTTCTTTACGGAGAGGCGGATGGCCTTGAATATATGGCGTTGGGGAAAACGCAGGCGTACGGTAAGGAGAATGTGGGTGCCGAGGAGCAGGGCAATCATGGGCCATCCCCACAGAATGCCGCTGACCTCGGTCAGTAGTTCGTTTATTTCTTCCATATAAAAATTTATTTGGCGGACTGCAGTTCGTCCAGGGTTATTACGTCAGGATGATGGTATATGCGGCGCAACTCTTCCTTGTTGTGTCTTTGGACGTGCGAGGTATGCCAAAGCATCCACCAGAGCCATTGTGTGCCGTTCTGCTTGCATTCTTCGGGGCTGGGCAGTGTGCCGCATTCGTGCAGGGGGATCATGTTGCCTTTTCCGTACATCGACTCAATCTCATAGAACAACCCCTGCTGCGCCTCTTTCGAGTAAGTGTCCGGGCCGCAGATGTCGAAGTATTTCCTGTCCACAATGTAGTCCCTGTCCAGTTCTCCGCTGTGGCAAAGCACCCAGATGAGGTTGTTCAGCTTCCGCTCCTTGGTGAAGTAGTCATACATGGTGGTCCATAACTTTACGAACAGCGCTCCGCCGCCCTTGCCGTACCAGAACCATTTTCCGTCAAACTCGTGCATGGGACGCCACAGCACGGGCACCTTGGCATCCCGTAGAATGGTAAGCCAGTCGGCAACGCGCTTCAGGTCGGCCCACATTGCGGCGTGTTCGGGCGTGCCCTCCACAAAACATTGTGCCACGTCTATGGTCATCTTGCTTTGTTCGTAGCCTTCGCCCTTGGTGGGTGCGCCCCAGTGCCACATAAGAGTGGGGATTCCGCCCTTGCGGTACCATTCTATGAGCAGGTCAATCTCGCGTCTGTTGCTGCGTTCGTGGATGAGGTCGTGGCCGCGCACAGCCGGATATTTCCCGGTTTCCTTGTATACAAATTCAATTTCGTCTATGCCCCACGGCGCCCACATCTGTCCTGAAAGGGTTTTGCCCTGGGCATGGAAACTCTGGAGCGTCTTGTACAGTTTGCGGGCCTCCTTGCTGGCCTTTGGGTTGGATAATTTGGCGTTTTTGGCATGTACGGTGCAGAAAGTGCATCCTAACATCAGAAGGATTGCGGCGATGGATGCTTTTGTTCTCATAAATCTATATTCTTTAGGGTTTATTGGGTGTTACATCGTAATCGGAAAGGTTCTGTACTCCCTTGATGCCCTGTTCTTTAACATCGGTGGTGAACAGGCTCTGCAACTGGGCTGGGGAAATCTCTTCCTTGGGGTTGAAGTGGCCGGATTTCATATAGGCGAGAATTGCGTTTCTGAACTGACGGCCTTCCGGAGTGTCCTGAACGGCATCCAGATTGCTCATGCAGACCAGTACTTTTCCGCCGAGAACTGAAAACTCGAACAGGAGTCCCAGCTTGTGATTGCGCTCTACGTTGTCTATCACCTGAATCAGAGGCTTATAGTGGTGAGGCGTATTGTCAAGGATAAGGGGGCGGGCGTTGCGGACGATGGACCACCATTGCCAGTTGCTGTGACATTCTGTGGGGAAGAGTCTGAAGAGTGGGTGCTTTTCGTGCATGAGCAGGGAAAGGGAGCCCGGCGAAACCTCCTTGCCGGCATTCTCGGATATGGACTTGAACATGGCGTAGTTCCAGTAGTCGGGGGTGAAGAGACCGCCTATGCTTTGTCTCTCCACATCTTTGTGGTCGGGTATCAGCAGCACTTTCCCGCCCTGTTCAAGAATGTTTTTTGCTTTGAGGTCCAGTTTTTTGCAGATGTAAAGGCCGTCTTCGTTCTCCGGCGCTTTCTCCGGATAGACCCATAGGTTGTAGCTGTTCTTGTATTTTCCGGTTGAAAGCGTGAGCCGCAGTTCGGTGGGTTCCTTTATTTCGGTGAGCGAAGTTCTGATATCTCCGACTTTGGCCACGGCTCCTTGCTCCACAGCAAGCTTTATTTCTCCTTGTTTACAGAAACCTGCCGAGTCTTTTTTCTCCAGTCTCCATTGCAACGGAGAGGCCCATTCCTTTTCTTCGTAGTTGGAGACGGCAATGTCTATACAAAGTTCCCGAGCCGTACTGTGGCAATAACCGTCCATCAAGGCCAAAGGCACAACGGGGGCGCAGAACCCCTTGAACTCTTCGGCGGAAACCAACCCTTTGCTGTCCATAAAGGCATCCAGCACGCCAACCAGCGCCGAACCCTGTCCGGGGAAGTCCTGAAGGTCCAGCATCTGGAAACCGCCCATGCCCGGCGTGCGCAAAGCGTATTCTATGTCGGCCTTGTAGCATTGTATGGCAAAGCGTCCGGAAGCCTTGTGAAAATCCTTTGCCTGATCCTGCAATCCGTTTTTCCTGAGCCTTTCGCGGAAGATTTCCAGATTATAGGGGTAAAGCACTCCGGTGTATTTCTCAATCTCCCCATAGTCGGGATAGATTTGGAACTGTCCGGTCTCATGCCCTATGACAGGGCGCGGGCATTTGGCAATGGCACCGGAATAGTTGGCTCGGGTGTTGGGCCTGGTATTGTTCAGTATTCCGCCTTTTTCTGCATCGACAAAGGCAAAGGAACTCCTGACGTGCGAGGTATATCCCTCGCCCCATCCTACACGGCAGGTGGTAAAGTAGTCTTCGCCCTCTTGGGGGCCCTGCCATCCCAGAAAATTATTAGAGCCGAAGGAGTAGAGGTGGCGGTTGTCGTGTTTGCGGAAACCTTCCAGCCAGCTTCGCATGATGCCAACATCGCCGTTCAACTCGTTTCCGAGTCCGAACATCATAAAGGACGGGTGGTTGCCCAGATAGTCCAGCGTCATGTTGGCCTCGTTGAGCAGAAAATTGTTCAGCCGGGGGTTATGGGCAGAAATGGTTCCCCATAAAGGAAGTTCGGCCTGGAAATATATTCCTTCTAAGTCGGCTGCTTCGAACGCTGCCTTTGGGGGCGTGTAGGAATGGCACCGGTAATAGTTGATGCCATAGTATTTGGCAATCCGGAATATTCTGCGCCATGATTCCACGTCCATGGGCGCATAGCCGGTAAGCGGAAAGACGCAGGCATCGTGCTTTCCGCGGAGGAATGTCTTGAAACCGTTTATGGTGAATTGCGTCCCTTCGGTGGCAAAGTCTCTCATTCCGAATTGTATAATCTGGTTGTCTTTGCCATCCTTGGTGCTTAGAGAGGCGTTCAGCCTGTACAATGCAGGATGGAACTCGCTCCATGTCAGCATGTCTTCTCCCATGTCCAGCATCATCTCAATCCGGTTTTCCCCTTCGTTCAGTTCCACCTTTTCCTTAATGGCGGGTATGGTGTGTGTCCGGGCACTGTTACACGAACTGCTCTCAATCTTTATGGTGCCGTTTTGTTCGGACGAACTGTTGATGTGCAGGATTACAGCGGTTTTTCTTTCTTTTACAGAAGGGTATGCCTGTACATCCTTGATATAGGTGTGGGGCGTGGCCTCAATGTGGAAGTCGCCCAGTATGCCGTTCCAGTTGGTCTGTGTGCCGTCTGTCCAGGCATGAGAACCTTGGATTTCCTTTGGGACTGCGTCTTTTGAGTTGTCAATGCGTATTTTTATGTGGTGTCTTCCACCGGCCAATTCCGGTAAAAGATATGTGTGCGGGGCATAGATGTGGCCCAAAGACCCAATGCTGTCACCGTCTATCCAAAGTGTGCTGGGTTTGGTGCGTTCCATAAACAGCACCATTCGTTTCCCTTTCCAATTGTCTGGGATGGTAATGTCCTTTTCATAGATTACCTTGCCGTAAAAGGGATGGGTACGCGTAAGCTGGTGCGTTACGTTTTTAGGGTGTTCGCCGCTTCCCAGTCTGTTCTCGTCAGTGGTGCCTGGCAAATTGCATGCGCCCAGCGTAGTTTCCCATTCACCAGACAGGCTGACACGCTCCCTTACGGATTCATAATTGTTCTTGCCGGCGCAAGAGGTCAGAACGGCGGCAATACAAAATAAAATGAACTTTTTCATCGGCCGGATATTTATATGTTGTATAGGTTGGCTGTACATTATTAACTATATATGGATTACCGAGGACAAAGTTAATAACTTTATTTGATGATAACTGATATAATCCTAACAGAAAATGAGACAAATCCCCTAAACACGGCAGAAATGCAGCATTTAGGGGATTAAGACAGATGGATACGGGAGCGAAAACGGATTATCTAGTTATTTTTCTGACGATAATGCGGCCGTTCTCGTAAATTGTTTTCTGAATGTACACACCGGAGGCCGGACGGCTGATGCGAAGCCCTTCGGTGTTGTAGTAGGCAGTGGAAACCACTCGTGAGCCGGCAGAAAATGGTGCCTGGATGCTGGCTCCGCTGGCGGTAAGGCGTAACGGTTCCTTACGGCTTCCGGTTATAGTTTCGGCCTTAAAGCTCAGAGTTTGGTTTGCCTGGTGTATCTGCCCCTCTTCATCGATGAAATTGAACGTAATGGTTTCTCCGTCCTCTCCGTGGATGTTCAGATAGAAAAGCCCGTTCAGGAATTGTGCCACACCACGGCACTCTTTCCCGCAGAAAGCGCCAAGCGTGTAGTTGTCATTTATTACTGGTGTGCCGTTAATCTCAATCGTGGCAATGATTCCGGATACATTGGGATAGGCATGGATGTCTGCCGTCCATGGCGAGTTGGGGGAGGATTCTGCAACTGGAGCCTTGTAACGGCGGGTCTGGCTCGTGGGAGCAGAAAGAGAATTCCAACATAAAGATTGGGCTATGCCGCTTTTCATCATATAGGCTTGTCCGGGAGAAAGAGAGGTAAGCGTGCCCTCCCATTTTCCGTCTTCGTAAGTGGCAAAAGCATCCAGGCCTATGATGGCGTCACCCTCTGTGGGTGTGTAGTTGCTCAGAGCTGCTTCAATCGTCGTTGTGTTATAAAGGGGGCATCCAATCCAGTTCCAGCCTTGTTGCAGACTGACGGCTTTCTGGACATCAAAGAGTTTGCCGCGCAGGGTAATGTCGGCTTGTGAATCCATTTTTACCTTGTATCCGGCGGCCGCTTGAATGGTGCTGAGCGAACCGGACCAGCCGGCAACGCTGTCCTTAACATAAGAGTCCTGTTGTCCTAAAATGCTTTGCGCATAGCCTGTGAACCGGCTTCTGTGGGCGTCTTCCGCCAAATTGTGTGACACCCAGTTCCAGCCGGGAACCATTTCCAGGGTAATAGCCATCTCGTTATTGTTCCACTCATCGCCGTTTTCCGCGCTGAAGTCATATGTGCCCATCATGTTGGGCTTTTCTATTGTGGGTTGGTTCAGGTGGGATACATAATGCCCTCCGTCAGGATAACGTCCGTAAGTCTGCCATCTGTCCTGTGCAAAATATTCCATTTCATCGGCCCATGTTCCGTCTTCGGCCTGTATGGAAACATAGGCTCCGTCCGCGTTGTCCAGCTTAAACGGGGCATGAAGTTGGGTAATGGGATCTAACTTGTCACACCATACGATGAGTTTGCGGTGTGCCGGAACTATGGTGCTGGCGCCGCTTCCGGATGCGTCTATCCGGTATTTCTGCGGATTGTTGCGGCTGTCGCTCAGGTACATTCCGGAAATGTCGATGTCCTGGCCAGTGGTGTTGTACAGCTCTATCCAGTCATTTCTTTTGAAATAATCGTTTATGTAGATGCTGTTGCCCGCACTTACCTCATTTATGCGTATGGGTGAGGCTCCTGCTTCCAGCAGTTTCAACGGGTCGTCTTCCCTTTTATAGACAGCGGTAAGGTGGCAGTTTCCGTCTGCGGCAACCTCGTTCAGGGATATGGTTTCCTTGTTGGCAATAAAATTGGTCTTGAACTTGGCCTTGACCACTTTGCTGTCAAAGAAAATGTCACTGCTTGTATAACTTGTGTTATGAACCTCCACTGATATGACATTTCTGCCTTTTTGCAGGACAGAAGCGGGAATTTCAATGGTGCCGTAGGCAGCCACGTTGCTTTCGTGGGTTGTGCTGAAATCGTTGTAGGAAACTCCGCTGTTGCAGTGATATCCGCCCACTTCTGTGCCATTGACGTAAAAGAGTGCGCCGTCATCCAGGAAATAGTATAAATAGAAGCGGTCTTCGTAGGTTGGGGCTTCGGGTAGCGTAAATGGTTTGCTGAAATAGTATGTGGGGCGTTTTTTGTTCGGGTCGCTTCCGTAGTCGATGGTTGTGTAATAGTCGGCGGCATTGGCAGTAGTGCCTACTGTACCGTAGCCAAAAGGCGCCTTCCCGCTTTTCCAGTCGGTAGAGGAAACACCGTCTTCTTTCCAGTTGGAGCCGTCTAATGAACCTTTGTCATAGTATTTCCATGTACTCTTGAAAGGAATCAGTACTTGTTGTTCCGCAGCGTTCGAAACCAGATTCCATCCTTGGAATGTGTAGCCTGAAGGGGCTTTGGCGGTAATGGTTGCCGGACCAAAAACAGTGCCGTCAAACTTCCTGGTCGGAATTTCCTGTCCATCCAGTAACAGACGTGCTTCCGGAATGTTGCTCTCAAGTTTTACCTTGTGCTCAGTGGTCAGGTTAAAGAATGTCTTTATGTTGTTCAGGCGGGTGTTTCTGTCACCTTCGTTTGCAATACGGTTGTAAAGCCAGGCCGCCGAACCGCTGGGGTCGTTACCTTCCAATGAAAGTGCCGTTTTGGTATTGGCTTCCATTTCATCGATTATTTTCTTGCATCTTTCCGGTTCCATCACACTTCCGTCAACGATGGAGAAGGCATGTATGAACTGTTGCTTGAACGGTTCGTATTTCATCATGTTGAAAAAGATTTCAGTGAGATAGTTCTTGCCGTTGTTGTCGGAGAATCTGCCGTCGTTATTTCCGAGCATATCATGGATAGATGCAATCATGTTGTAATTGTTGAATGCCGCATCTGTGTCAAACATCATCATGTGGAACTTTCCGTTGTCTGTCCTGCTTCGGAAGCCTTTGATATTGTTGCAGTTTGTGAGCCAGTCGGTACTGCCTATATAACATTCCGCGGCCATGTAGTTGCAGTATTCGTCAATGTCCACCAATTCGCAAATTTGCGTCCAGATTTCTTTGCTGTTCGGGTTTGCGGCAATCTGCTTGCTGAGTGTCAGCCATTGCCAGAAGGCATCTCTGTCGCCTGCTTTCTGTTCGTATCCTACCACTCCGTTCAGTTCGAACTGGTCTATTTCATCCGTGTCAATTCCGTATCCGCTGTCGCCGTAATGTTTGTTGTTGTTCTCTCTGATGTTGAGCAAGCCAAGGTATTCCCCGTTGAAGAAGACATGGCAGGGCTGGGAGGCCTGACAGTCCAGATAGAAGCCGGAACTGCGGAAAATCTCGTGCAAAGCTTGGTCCAGGAAGCGGGCATAAGTGTCGTTGCCGCCGTTGCGCACCTGAAGTGTCTTGTACTTGTTGTAGTCCTTTTTACCGGCAAAGATGGGGTAGTCAAACGAGTTCTTTCCCTCGTATAACTTGCCGCTTTTCAGACGGAACGACGATTTCATCGGCCATCCGTTGCCGGCACCGTATGCACGTGACCATCCGCCTGCTATCTTGAACTCCGCTTCCTGGTTCAGGACAGGCTTGTAGTCCTCTTCTCCTTCCTTTACAAGATATTCCACATTGACGGGGCGTTCCCAGTCCATATTCCAGTTGCAGGGTTCGCCTTGTCCGTTTCCGGCAATACCGTTGGTGCCTTTGGTGTATACGCCAATGATGTCGTCGTATAGATTGTCTGGGTGGGTTGAGATACTGAGTACGGGAAGCCGCAGGTTGTTTTCGTCCTTGATAAATGAACGTGTAACCACTTGGCTCGGAAGTTTGTCATCTGCAATAAGGACAAAACGGAAGATTTTGGTTGAAAACGTGGTGAAGGAACCGTTTGAGGATGTGATTCCATGTGTGGCCGTCGGTGTGGAACCGTCTGTGGTATAACGCAATTTGGCTCCGCTGGGTATTTTTACGTTGAAACTGACACTGCCGGTAAACAGGGTGGATTCCTTGTCTATTACCGGAGCTTCAAGCCTGTCAGTCGCAAATACGCTTTGATTGTTGCTCGCATTTAATGTGGGAGTGGCGGTCCATCCCCATTCGCTTCCTCCGTCAGCGGTGCGGGCATAAGAACATCTGGCTATGGATGGCGGATAGTTAACCCGGTCCACAATGTGTCCGTTTGCGTCAATAAGTTCCAGCGTGCCGCCTTCCGGATCCATTTTGAACGGAATCTGGAGGTGTGAATTTCCGCCGAAATTTCCGTCAGCGCTGTTGTGGTCAAACCATAAACTGGCAAAGCCGTTGCCCTTAAGCAGCCCATGCCCCATGTGCAGGGTTTCTCCCTCTGCTTTTCCGTCGGCATCCGTGTGGCGTATCCTGGCTTTGTTCAGAGTGTGTAGCTCGGCCGATGTGTTGTATAGTTCAATCCATCCGCCGTAATTGTATGAATTGTCGATGAATTGGTCGATATTTGCCACATGAATTTCGTTTATCCGCACGCCGGACAGGTCGTTGCTGTAATCAAATTCATTGCTGATGTGGTACAACTGAATTTCTGCCGCATGCCAGAATTTCCTGAAGCCCGTTCCTTCTCTTCCGTAACAGTCTGTAACCGTGAGCCGGATATGGCTTATTGGTTCGCGGATGACCCATGGTTCCGAGTTCACACCGGAAAAGCCTTGGTAGGGCAGATCAATCGTAGCAAGCTCCCTCCAGGAAGAACCGTTGCTGCTTCCGCTTACCTTGATAATAGTGGGGTGGTCGTTAGACGCATTCCTTCTGTGCATATACAGACAGACAAGTCCTTGTGTCGGTTCGTCCAATTTTATTTGTATCCAATGATAGTTGCCGCTGGTCTGTCCGTGCCAGTCTGAATGCCAGAATGTATTGTTGTCCTTGTCTATCAGTGCCCCTATGTCTTTGCCCTCTTGGGTATCACTATATGGACTGCTCAATTGGGACACGCTTGTAATCAGAGGTGTAGGCTCGTATGATGCATTTTGTGCTTTGGCATTAACAAAGACAAAACAACAGGCCAAGGCCAGGAAAAAAGAAAAATGTGTTTTCTGCATGTCAATTATATAGTATTTATTTGCAAAGTTATATTTTTGTAACGAAAAAGAGCTGAAAACTATCAGGAAATAACACTGAAGAATATTTTTTACCCACAATTCAGGGACAAAGTATCTTCCTTTTGTCGGGTATATGCATATATAGGCAGAAGAATCATCATTAATATAGAATAAAATTTGCTTGAAAAACTGAAATTTACTAATTTTGTCAGTAGTTAAATCCATTTAATAACAAATTGAAAAGGAAAATAAGATGAAAAAGGGAATTATGTTAGCTGTTTTTGCATTTGGCGTCATGGGCCAGTGTGAAGTGTTAGCCGGTAATAATGAGTACTTGACGGCAGATACATTGAGCAGTGCCGCTTTGTCCAGGCAGATAGATGCTGTTACTGTTGAAATCAGTAAAGCCGAGGTGGAGCTGAAGAATGCCAAAAAGGCGGCAAAGGAAGCTTCGGATAAGGTGAAGGCTGCAAAAGAAGTGGAAAAGAAGGCAAAGGATGTGCTTAAGAAAGCAAAACAGCAACTCAAACAGCAGAAAGACAAGGAAAAAGCTTTGAAGAAGGCGCTGAAGCTCCAGAAAGCCGGTGAAAAGGCAAAATAAACAATCTACTATATACAGTAAGTTTATGAACAAGAAAATTATTTTTGTGCTGATGCTTATTTTTGGCATTAGTGGGGCGAACGCGCAAAAGCATGAGTTTGCCAACTGGAAGCGTTATGAACAGGCCAACAGGGAGCTGGGTGAGCCTTCACGCAAGGAGAAGCGTGTGGTGTTGATGGGTAACTCCATCACTGACGGATGGCCCGGAACCCGTCCTGCATTTTTTAAGGACAATAATTTGATTGGCCGCGGAATTGGCGGACAGACCAGCTACCAGTTCCTGCTCCGTTTCCGTCAGGATGTGCTCGATCTCAAGCCTAAGGTGGTTGTCATTAATTATGGAACCAATGACATTGCAGAAAACACCGGTCCATACGATGAGGACAAGACTTTCGGCAATGTGGTTTCTATGGTGGAATTGGCCAAGGCGAACAAGATCAAGGTGATTCTGGCTTCTTGTCTTCCTGCAGGTGGTTTCGGCTGGCGTCCAGCAATCAAGGATGCAATGGAGAAGGTTACCAAGTTAAATGCCCGTGTAAAGGAATATGCCGACAAGAACAAGATTCCCTATGTAGACTATTTTAGCGCATTGGTTTCGGCCGACGGCAAGGAAATGAACCCCGATTACGCCACCGACTATCCTGCAATACACCCCAATGCAAAGGGCTACGAGATTATGGAAGGTCTGTTGCTTCCCGTAATCAAGAAAATGCGCTAAGAAAAAGTGATATACTATTTCAGCGGCACAGGAAACAGCCGCACAGTGGCACACTGTCTTGGAAAGTTACTCGAATGCGACGTGGCGGACATGAGTGCTGCGCAACAGATACCAGACTTGGGCTTTACCAAAAGCCTGGGTCTGGTTTTCCCTGTCTATGCCTGGGGGCTTCCCAATGTTGTGGAGCAGTTTGTCAGCCGTCTGAACCTGCTTGCCGATGATGTTTATGTGTGGGCGGTGATGACGTGTGGCGATGATATGGGCTATGCCGACACCATTCTGGACAAATGCCTGTATCGGGCATCGGGTCGGCATGTGCAGTCCGTCTACAGCGTGCCCATGCCCAATACTTATGTCTGCCTGCCGGGTTTTGATGTGGATGCCCCAGAAGTGGCCTCGGCAAAAGTGGAACATACTCGAAACTTTTTGCCAGCCATTGCCCGCGGCATCCGTTTGCAGGCCAAGGAATGCAATGTGGAGCGGGGAGCCTTTCCCTGGCTAAAGACCTATGTGTTTAGGCCTTTGTTCAACCGTTTCCTGCTTACCGACCGTTATTTTTATGCCGATTCCCGGCTGTGTGTCCGTTGTGGCTTGTGTGCCAAACAGTGCCCAACAGGCAACATCTGCCTTTCGGAAAACGGTGTGCAGTGGGGCAACTCGAAATGCGTGGGTTGCTTGGGCTGCTATCATTCCTGTCCCCACAGAGCGATAGAATGGGGCAGTGCCACCAGGGGGAAGGGACAAAAGCAGACCAAGAATCTGTTTTAAGGATGGTTCTAAAAATTAGGTTGAGTTGATTTTCGTTCTTTTGTCGCGTGTGCTTTTATCCGGAATTTTTAGAACCACCCTTGAGCCTTTCCTAATTCTAAAAAACGATAAAAACTCTAATTATCGTTAATAGATTTGCTCATCTCGGGGATTTTTGCTAATTTAGCGGTATCAAAATACCAAACACACCATAATCTTAAACACTATGGATAACAGATATTGCCTAATACTAGCAGGAGGAAACGGAAGCCGCCTATGGCCGGTAAGCCGCACCACGCTCCCGAAACAGTTTATGGACTTTTTCGGAACAGGCCGTACAATGCTTCAGCATACTTATGACAGAGTGGCCCGTTTTATAAAACCCGACCACATTTATATATCCACTAACGTACAGTATCTTCCCCTTGTCCACCAGCAGCTGCCGCAAGTGGATGACGAGCAGATTCTTGAAGAGCCGGTTCGCAGGGGAACGTTGGCCTCTGTGGCTTGGGGTACGGTGGTAATAGCCAAGGCAAATCCCCATGCCAATGTCTTTGTCACACCTGCCGACCATGTTATTCTGAACGAAGACGTTTATCAGGAAGACATACTTAAGGCATTGCGCTTTGTGCAGGATCGCCAGGGTCTGTTGGTAACAGGAATCCGTCCCAGCCGTACAGAAACGGGTTACGGATATATCCAGATGGATGACCGTCACGAGGTGGAAAAGGACATCTATCCCGTAAAGTCCTTTACAGAGAAACCCAATGCCGAATTTGCCGAAATGTTTATTCAGGAAGGGGATTTTCTGTGGAACTCCGGACTTTTCTCCTTTAATGTAAATGTGATGCTGAGCAATCTGTTCAGTCTGGTGCCCGAGTACCAGGTGGAGATTCCCCGTATGATGGCCGAGGCCGAACATGCAAGTCCCACACTGGTGCCGGAATTCTTTAACAGCCTTCCCAACCGCAACGTAGATGTCAGCATTCTTGAACGCAGTGACCAGGTGTATGTGCAGCAGGGCCATTTCGGATGGGCTGATATGGGTACGTGGGCCAGTCTGTATGACGATGCGCCGGCCGATGCAAAAGGCAATGTCCTGTTGAATACAAAGGCGTTCCTGTACGATTGTGCGGACAATATTATCCGCTTGCCGGACGGCCGTACCGCAGTGGTAAAAGGCCTGAATGATTATGTGATTGCCGAGGAGGGCGAGATACTTATGATATGCCCCCGCAAAGATGTGACGGCAATGCGTAAGATGCATATTGATACAAAGTTCTCCTGATTTAAATCCTTTTCTCCCCCGATGAAAATGGTAAAGCATATCCTGTCCTTCATATTGTTAATGTTTGTGTCAGCTCTTTATGCTGATGAACCCAGAATGATGTTTGGCGATACATCCCGCAAGGGAGTGCCCTTCTCCAAAGACCCTCATGTGGTAAGTTTTGGCGGAAGGTATCTGATGTATTTTTCCATCCCTCCACACCAGAACGGAAAGAGCAAGGGCTGGAACATCGGTATTGCCGAGAGCCGGGATCTTATTCAGTGGAAGAAGGTGGGCGAGATAACCCCTGCCGAAGAATATGAGCAGAAGGGACTTTGTGCCCCCGGAGCCTTGGTGCGCGATGGTAAGGTGCATCTCTTCTATCAAATCTATGGTAACGGCCGTAAGGATGCCATTTGCCATGCCGTTTCCGCAGACGGTATCCATTTTCAGCGCAACGCCACCAATCCCATCTTCCGTCCTACGGGCGAATGGAATTGCGGAAGAGCCATAGATGCCGAAGTGATATTCTTCAAGGATAAGTATTTTCTCTATTTCGCATCCCGAGACCCCGAGTATAAGAAACAGATTCTGGGCGTAGCCACAGCGCCGGCCGATACCGACTTCAACCGCGAGGACTGGACCCTGGCGGCCGATTCGTCCATCCTCTATCCCGTTTTGCCTTGGGAAGGCGAATGTATAGAGGGAGCATCGGTTATCCGCAGGGGACGCAAACTCTATATGTTCTATGCCGGAGCCTATAACAACTGGCCGCAGCAGGTTGGCGTGGCGGTAAGCAAGGACGGCATACGCTGGGAGCGCATGAGTGATGTTCCTTTCCTCCCCAACGGCAAGGAAGGCGAGTGGAACAGCAGCGAATCCGGGCATCCGCATATCTTTACTGCAGATGACGGTCGCACCTTCCTGTTCTTCCAGGGTAATAATGATAAGGGAAAGACATGGTACATCTCCAACCGCGAAGTGGTGTGGCGTAAGGGCAAGCCTCAGTTAAAACCTGCTTTTTGACGCAGTAGTACTGCGTTGCCCGTTTAAGATATACTTCTACAGCCGTTGCAGTATATCTGCATCGGCCCATGCAGTATATCTGCTCTGAAAAGCCAATGCACCGCGTTGCGTTTTTTCGTTCATCGTTTACCGCTCACCGTTTACCGCTCACCGTTCACCGCTCATCGTTTACCGCTCACCACTCACCGCTTCTACAATGTAGAAATCTCTTCTTTTGAAAGGCCTGTTGTTTGGGCGATGGTGGCCACATCCACACCGCAAGCCTTGAGGTTACGGGCAATTTCTACAGTTTTCTGGGCTTCGCCTTCGGCTCTTCCTTCGGCTCTTCCCTTTGCCTCGCCTTTCTTCTCCGCAGTCTCCATTACGCTGTACCAGTCGCGGTACGCCTTCAGGGTGTCTTCGTACTCCAGGCGTTCCTGTTTGTTGAACTTCGCAATCTCGGCGGCCTCAAAGAAACGCTGGAACACCTTTTCCTGAAGCGCCTCTGGCCGTTTCAGCAATGTGGGGAGGTGTCGGATGGCATAGAGCCACTTGTCAAACAGGGTCTCCAGCTCGTCCTCTGTTTTGGTGAACTTGGGCATTTCCAGATACACGTAGCAGAGCTTGTCATAGAAAACCTCTCCTGTTTTCGTGTCAGTGAGCTTCACTTCGTGATGAAAATATTCAGGGTTGTTGCGGTCGAAGCAGAAATTGAGGATGCCGATGGTATAGACGGCCTTCAAGCGGTAGTTCCATTCAGTTCCGCGCTGAGCCTGCTCACGAATGGGAAAGGTGGAATAGAAGATGCTTCGGTCCTTGAAGAACTGCTGCTCGCCCCTCTGCATCTCAACAAGGAACTTCTCCCCCTTCTCGTTCTCGCAATAGACATCAAACACGGCTTTGCGGTCAAATTCCGATGTGCCCATGTGCTCGGTGTTCAGATAGGTCAGATCCGTTATCAATTCCCGCCCGTTGAACATGGAATTAAGGAAACTGATGAGCAAATCCTTGTTCACCTCGGTGCCGAAGAGTTTCTTAAAAGCGAAGTCAGTGTAGAAATTGACATATCTCTCGCTCAGGTCATCTATTGCCATAACAGTCTGCATTTTAGGTTTCTCTTCTGCAAAGTTAGGATATTCTCACGAAACCGGCAACATTTTACCGTTTTTTATAGAGTTGTGTCAAAAACGTTTGAACCGCTTCTTATTCCGTGAGATTCGTGGGATTTGCGTGAGATTATACTTCATAACTCACTGCTCACTACTCAAGAAACTGTCGTATCTGCGTCATTGGCGTGCCATCATCTTCTATTTGTCAAAAAACAAGAAAAGAAGTTTTTGGGCAGAGAGACCAAAGAATGCAAACACTCAACATTCATATAATCAAGCAAATACTAAACAATGACAATGTGGTCGAAAACACACGAAAAAAACACTTAAGTGTTTCTTGAGTTTTACTTAAGTCTTTTTGCGGAAACACTTAACTGTTACTGAAGAAACACTTAAGTGATATTTTCGTCTGATTTTTGTGTAAAGTTTTTTTATTGCTGTCCGGTAAAAATCTCTTTGATAGATGAGAACAGACAAATCATATATGGTTGTTATTTCCCATTTTAAGCTTTATCCTGCACTTTTCCCCAAAAAATGGCTCATATGTATACCAAACATATCGGTTGTCCGGGGAAATGTTGTTTTTGAAACGCTTCATGATTTTTACCGGACAGCAATATTAAAAAATACATGGTAAAGTGTAGTGTTAACATCAGTAGATATTTATTCGTTATTACTAAAGAGGCCGCGTTGTAAAATTAATTACGACACAGCCTTTGGCAAATTAATGGCTATCAATATGGTAGATGTCTATTCTTTACTGCTCTCGAACATAAGTTTATGATGGAAACTCCAGAAAGGATAAGAATATATGAGCATCTTCCCTTTATATGGCAAATTCCTTTTTTTGATAAAAATATAATCTATTAATGGCCTGATAATGATAACCCATAATGTAAGCATTGGTACAAGATATTTATCATAAATGATTGGGCTAATTATAATTCCGTTGAATACAATTATTATTGTAAGCCAATATTTGAATCTCATAACTTACAAATTTTTGTTTTTCCTACTCTATTACAGGCTTTTCGGATTCTGCCTTTTCAAAAAATACTTTTCTCTTTATCTGAATCTGATATTTTTAACCTCCTTTCTTTTTGTTTTTCTAATTTTGTTTCAAATTATAAGTATTCTAACTTGTAGATCTTATTTCGTGTGGAAGGAATGATACTACAGAGTTGAGAGCATATCAAGGATAAAACTGTTATAACAATCATGATGGTGAAGCACCATTCATATACATTTGATTTCGAAATCAATTGTATAAGGAAGAACAGGGTGCAGAAAAATGGTAGTACTTTAAAGTTAACCAACTCCCATCTTTTATACATCATAGAGGGACTAACATAACATGTCTCGCCAACTACGTTGCAAACAAAAGATGCGATTGTTATTGTAGAAGTATCAAGTAATTTCAATTTAACTTCAATCTTATCGCCTTCTTTTGTGTCAAATATGCAATGGTCGACAATGAATGGACAAACAGCTATTTTTTTTGAATTCTTTAAAATGACAATTTTGGTATAGAGTTTATCAATGCCTCGATTAACAATAATTTTCATGTTGTATGACAATTTTTGTTGGTAATTATGTACAGCTTCCATATAAGGTGTCCAATTTGTAGTACCTGATATTGAAAGAATTTCCTTAGCTTTTGCAAGTATGTTAATTGTATGCTTATTAGTCTATCCTAATGAACTCTTTCAAAATATTTAATTAAATGTTTCATACACAATGATAAAAACTCAAGTTAATTAAAAAAAGGTACGTCAAATTGGATGCCCTATGTCCCAGAGATGGCTAAGTTATATTATTCAACATCAAAATAGAGCGCAGCAGCGGCAGAACTCGCAACTGCCATAGCACTTCCAAGTGCGACACCAATGGCATCTGCTGCTGCCCGGAACTGATAACCACAGTCCCTACATTTATATAATTGGACACCGTTACGAATACCATTCTTGACAGTGTGCGAAGAACCACACACCTGACATTTCTTCTTATTCATACTAACCTTGATTTTCTGGCTTTTGAAACGCCCACAAAGTTAGTGTTTATCGAAGATTGAGTAATGTCACATCCTGCAATTTGAGCTATTGAGCTATTTTGAACGTCGATTTTGCTCTCAAACGTTTGAATCGCTCAAATCACTTGTGTACATTAGGCCTAGAGGCACATTCCATCCTGCAATTTGAGCTATTGGCCAATTTTTTACCCTCTACCATTGTGAGGACTGACACATGTTCTGGTGTGTAGAGATGCGCCCGAACTCCAGGCGCAAACATGCCAAGAAGGCAGGTTAAGAGAAATGTTTTCTTTGTCATAGAATAAAAATTTTTTGTTGGTTCGTAATGATTTCCGCTGCAAAATTAGTATTAGTGCAAGAAATGACAAAGGAAAACAGTGTACAAAAGTGTACAAAATTAAATAGCAGATTATCAGGCATTTAATAAGGGGGGGCAATTGTACGGGAGTGTACAAGACGGTTTTTAGAGCTGTTTTTAGCGTTTTTGTGTACAGTTTTGTGTATTTTTCGACAAAAGAACAGAAGGAACAGGTTTTTGGGCAGTGAGTCGTGAGCAGTGAGTTGTGAGGGGGTAGGGACGTCTGCGTGCAGCGTCCGAAGTTTTTTATTCACGCAAATCCCGCTAATCCCGCCAAAGGCTTAGAGTAATATTTTGCGAGATTCGTGGGATTCGCGTGAGGAGGGGATTATAGTTCTCTCATTAGTTTGTCGAACATGGCAGCGCCACCCACATTGGTGTGGAACAGTTTTTTGAGCAAGCGGAGGCGGCGGGTGGAAAGGTTGTTGTTGTTCAGACCGGTCAGATAAACAATGTCAGAAAGTTTGCAACCCAATTTGGTGAGGACGCAGATTTGGTAGTCTGCATGGTCGATGTCATTGCGGATGACAGCCAGTTTGGGACAGAACTCTTCCACCAAGGGATAGAGGGCGTGCCAGTCTTTGTATGTGGGCTTCACCTTACGGTTCAAGCCCATTTCAAGCATCCGTTTTACATCGGGGAGTTGTTGCAGCAGATTCAGACTGTGTGTCTGGGTGTGGATGTCAATTTCCTTTTGATAAACGTCCACCCTTTCCTGCAAGATGGCAATGGTCTGCTGCATCTGCTCCTTCAGTTGCAGGTCTGTGGCATTCTGGTTGATGGTTTTGTTCAGCTCTTGTATCAGGCGGGTCTTGTCTTTTATCTGTTCGTTGAGGCGGTTGATTTTTTGGTTGTAGGCATCAATTTGCGTGTTCAAGAGTGCATTCTCTTCGTTGGCGGTGTGCAATTGTGTGCAGAGGTCGGATTTTTCTTGTCTGCTGATGTCCAGTTCTGTCTTTTTCTGGCCAATGTATTGGTGGATGAGCTTGAAGTGCCTGCGGAACTTGCGGCTTCGTTTGCGCCAGAAGAAAATGCCGCCGCCGCACAGAATGGATGCTAAGACGGCAATAACAATACATCTGATGACCCATTTGAATTGTTTCAACTTGGCCTCTTTTGCTTCCAGCTCCTTGCGGTGTGCTTTTTCTTGGTGGCGGGCATAGTCATACATGGCTTGTGCATTCTGCAGATTTTCTGCAGCCCTTATATTATATAAGGTATCGTTGTGTGCCAAAGTCTGTAGGGCGTATTTCCCGATAGAGTCCAATGGCATTTTGCCATAATATAATTGTGTCATACCCCATGCTGCCAGATACAGGTCGTTGCGAGTGGTGCCGCTTTGCTGCAGTTTGCGAAAATAATGTTCGGCAGAATCCATTTCTCCCTTTTCCAGGAAGTAGGTGCCTTTGATGTGGTAATATCCTTCTTTCCCCGGTTTGGCGTCTCCGTTCTCCAAGAAATAACCAGAATGGTTTTCATATTCGTTCATAGCTGCCTTGGCTTTGTCAAACTTCCCTTGTCGGGCATACCATTTGATGCAAAGTCCCAATACCCTGGCTGATTTTTGAGGATATCCCATGTTCTCAAATCCTTCTGCCGCCGCTTCCTTTATGCGCAAGGCTTCTCCGATTTTGCCTTGGTTGATGAGCGCATTAGATTTGTTACCCCAAATGGTCAGCACATTGATAGTATCTTTGGCCTTCCACGCATAGCGTTCCGCATATTCGTAGGCTTGCAGGGCATTGTCGGGCATGGCGCGGCGGTCGAATATGTCGGCAATCTGACCGTAGATGATGCTGAGCTGGTCATAATTGCAATCCGCACGGGAGGTATCCGCTGCTGCCACGGCATCGTTGTAGCAACGTAGGGAAGCAGGCTGGTCGCCCATATCGCGGTAGGCACAGCCCTTGATGTAATGCGCCAGCATCCGTTCGTTGGGTGTGCCGTGCGCATCGTAGTAGTCCACCAGCAGGCAGCCGATGCTGTCCGACGTGAAATCCACGTATGCCTTGTTCTGCGCATTGGAGCGCAGGAGCAGGTGGCGCATGCGTAAAGGTTCGCTCACCTCTTCCGCTTCGGCATCCATGCCACACAGCATACGGTAGGCGGAATCGGGCATCTCGTGCGTCATCAGACTGTCCGCCGTGGCCAGCCGCCGTTCAAAGTCGCCATGTTCCGTGCAGGCGGTGAAAATGGCGGCCAAAAGGATTGTCAAAAGTGTCCTATACAGTGTCATGATATGCAAAGGT
>JAGBGU010000076.1 GCA_017935785.1 Bacteroidaceae bacterium | reverse complement strand
GTTCGCGTCTTTGCAGACGCCATTTCTTTCTCTTGTCTTTTATTCCACGGGTTCAAGAACCCGCGGCTATTCGCCCTTCGGGCTTCCCGTCTTCCAGACGGTTTATTCGTTCCTCGTTCATCGTTACAGATAACGTTATAAAGTACCGCAAACGCATAAACTTCTTATGAACTTCTATATAACAAATGACGATAGCCCAGAGTAGATGGTCATCCTGAACTTGTTTCAGGATCTGTCCGCGGCGAATGATTATCCATTGTCATATAGCGGCTCGCAGTGAGATCCTGAAACAAGTTCAGGATGACGGATAGTGAAAGTTGAACGATTAACGAAAAACGTCTGGAAGACGGGAAATTAAATAGCCGGGGGCTTTTAAGCCTCCGGTTTTATATTGTCCGCATAAAAAGGCGTCTGGAAGACGCGAATCGGCAACTCTCACCGCCGGTTCGGGTCTTCCAGACGCTTTTCGTTCCTCGTTCATCACTTCCAGGCAAGTACGCGGCCAATCTTGTCGTAGACGCTGGCCCAGTGGGCGCGGGATGCGGCGTCGGGGGCTGATGAGGCGGCTCCCTTGGCCTTGGCCTGGATGAGCTGCAGACCCAGGAGGGCGGCGGGGCGGACGGGTTCGTATCCGTTGCCGAAGGCGCGGGTAAGATGGGTTATCATGGTGTTGTGCAGGGTGATGCGGTAGGGCGTTACCTTCTGGCGCGCATCGGCCTCCCTGAACACCAGGCGGGTGAGGTCTGTGATGTACTGTTCGGGCGAGTAGAACTCGTTCATTCCGTCCAGGCGGTTCATCAGCTGGGTTACCGCGTGTTCGCCTACGGCTGCGGTAAGGTTCTGCGGATTGTTGGTAAGGCGGCGTGCATAGGGCACCTGGCGGAGCCATTCGGGTTCGGTGAGCACGTTTTCGTCCATCCATTGCAGGGCTCTTTGCTGGCGCTCCAGCGGCACGGGGGCATAGACGTCCTCCTGTGTGCCCTTGGGGCGGAAGGTGACGAAGTGGCCTCCGATGTTGCGCGCCACATGGCCGCAGTAGCGCATGAACTGCAGTCGCATCTCGTTGTACATGGTTTGTACGTCGGTGTCGTATATGTCGCTGCTGTTGTCTGCCGTCCACTGGGGCAGGTTGGCAAGCTGGCGCTTGAGGTTCATGATGCCGTAGGAGCTGGCCTTCATGGCGTCGTCGCCCAGGTCTTCGGTCTGGTTGCGCGGATCCATGCGTCCGATGCTGATTTCGCCGTCGCCCCACCACAGGCGCTTGTCGCGGAGCTTCTCGCACACCCATTCCTCGCGCAGGCGGTGGTCGTCGTCGGGGTTGTCGGCCGCCATGGGTCCGTATCCCCACTGTATGGCCCATTCGTCATAGTCGTTTATGCGGGGGAAGATGCCCAGGCGGTCCAGCTGGTCCTCGGGCTGCGCCACATAGTTGAAGCGGGCATAGTCCATGATGCTGGGCGTGTGGCCGTGGCGTTCCACCCAGTCCTTGCTGCGCAGGCTGTCCACGGGCACGGTGCTGCTACTGCCGAAGTTGTGGCGCAGGCCCAGCGAGTGTCCCACCTCGTGGCTGCTGACAAAGCGGATGAGCTGGCCCATGAGTTCCTCGTCGTAGTTCATCTTGCGCGCCGCCTCGTCGATGCTGCTGGCCTGCACCATGTACCAGGTGTGCACCAGCTTCATTACGTTGTGGTACCAGCAGACGTGGGCCTCGAGGATTTCGCCGGTGCGGGGGTCGCTGACGTGGGGGCCGTAGGCGTTCTCTATGGGCGATGCCAGATAGCGTATGCAGCTGAAACGTGCGTCTTCCATGCTCATGGTGGTGTCTTCCTCGGGCCATTCCCTGCCGATGATGGCATTTTTCCAGCCGGCCTTCTCAAAGGCTTTCTGCCAGTCGTTGACGCCCTGGATGAGATACTTGCGCCACTGTTTGGGCGTGGCGGGGTCGATGTAGTAGACAATGGGTTTGATGGGCTCCACGGCCTCTCCGGCCTGCTGGCGCGCCACGTCCTCGGGGCGTGCTTCCAGACGGAAGCGGGCGATGAAGCTCTTGTCCTGCACCTGCTGCTGGGCGTCGGAAAACTCGGTGTAGCCGTGTGTGAAGTAGCCCACGCGCTTGTCGAAGTGGCGCGGCACCATGGGCTTCTGGGGCAGCATGACAAAACTGATGTTCAGTCCGAAGGTGGCCAGTCCGGTGCTTGCCGTGGCGGGCATGCGGAAGCTGTTGCTGCTGTAGGTCTTAACCATGCGCACCTCTGTGTTCATGGGGAAGGTCTTGATGTCCTCAATGTAGCTCTTGTCGCCGTGCATGCCCTGCAGGCCGTACATCTGCTTGATGTCGGCCGGTATGCCCATGCCCGCCACTTCGCTGTCGAAGAAGGGCGACACCTTGATCTTATACACACTGTCCTTGTGCGATTCTATCTTGAAGCTGTTCAGGATGGGGCTTTCGTTGCTGACGGTAATGGCCTTGTTTATCATGGCGGCGGTGTCTGCCACGTTGATGAAGAGGCGCGAGCGCAGAAGCAGGTTGCCGCCGGGGGCAGGCTGGAAGTAGACGGTCTGTTCGTTGATCTGCTCGCCGCCGAACTGTCCGCAGTTGGAGGGTGTGGCGGTGTAGCGCGTGGTGGTCAGGAACTCGCGGCCGATAAGGCTGTCCGGGATCAGGAAGTACCATTCGTCCTTCTCCTTGGTTACGCGGAACATTCCGGGGCGGTCAATCTGCGGCTTTTCCTCGGGCTTGTCCTGTTCGTCTGCGGCCTGCTGCTTCTTTTTCTTCCAGAAGAGGATGCCCTTGCCGTTCTTCTTTTTCTTCTTTTCGCTCTGTTCCGTTTGGGGGTTCTGCTTCTTATCCTTCTCCTTCCTGGCCTGCACGGGCGTACCCGCCATCATTCCGGCGAGCAGGAGAAGCATCAGTTTGGTTCTGTTCATGCTGAGAATGTGTTTATGCGTTTAATGGTTGGATGTGTATTGAAAATGGCGGGGTGGGGAAGTTACCAGCCTGATGTGGAGCCTCCGCCGCCTGAGCTTCCGCCTCCGAAACTGCCTCCGAAGCTGCCTCCGCCAAAACCGCCGCCGAAGCCTCCGCCCCTTCTGCCGCCGTTCAGCATGGAGCCTATGATGATGCCTTTCATCAGGTCGTCGCTGTCGTCATCGTCGTCCTCCTGGTCTGTGTCGCGGATGTCCACGGCGTTGCAATGGGAGCAAACATAGGTCTCGCGCTTGTGGCGGTGGCCGTCGGCCGTCTTGTAATAGTCTCTTGAGGACAGGTGCAGGGAGCCGGCGGTTCCGCATTTACTGCAGGTAAGGGCTTTGCGCTGTGCCGCCCTGATAACGCAGAAGAACACTATAACCATGAGGATGAGCACTGCCATGGCGGCCAGCGCGCCCGCGCTGCCGTCTGACTGCTTGTTGGGGTTCATGGCGTTCTCCAGCGTTTCGTAAACGGCTCTGGCGCCGGAGACCATGCCCTGGTCGATATCGCCCTCCTTGAAGGCCGGAACCATAAGGCGTGTCTGGATGCGCTTGCAGATGGCGTCGGGCATTACGCCCTCCAGTCCGTAGCCTACGTGGAAGCGTATCTTGCGCTGGTCCGCCACGTAGAGAATGAGCAGTCCGTTGTCCGTGTTCTTCTTCCCGATTCCCCAGTCCATGAACAGATTGTGGGCAAAGTCGAAGATGTCACTTTCTCCGATTGAGGGCAGCATCACAACCGCAGTCTCTATGCCCGTACTGTCTTCCAGCTGGGTGAATATCCGGTCTATGGCCCGGCACGCCTCGGCTGAGAGGATGCCGGTGGGGTCGCTTACATGGCGGGTGCGGTCCTGTTCGTAGATGTTGGGCACGCTCTCCAGCGTAAACACTTTTGCGGGGGCTGTATCCAGACTGTCCTGTGCCCAGACAAGGCATGGCAGAACGGTAAGGAGCAGCAGGATAAGATGTTTTTTCATGCGTTTATGAAAATCGCACTTCTCCGTCTGGCGGCGGCGAAGTGCGTATTGAATGTTAATGTTTTCCTTTAAATCTTCGGCTGCAGGTTAGAATTCCACTTGGGGCGCTTTCTCCGATCCCTGCTCGGCCTCGAAATAGGCTTTCTTCTCGAATCCGAAAATGTTGGCCAGGATGTTCTTGGGGAAGCGGCGGATGGCGGTGTTGTAGATACGGGCAGCATCGTTGAAGTTGCGGCGTGCCACGGTAATGCGGTTTTCGGTTCCTTCCAGCTGGGCCTGCAGTTCCATGAAGTTCTGGTTGGCCTTCAGGTCGGGGTATTTCTCCACCACAACGAGCAGTTTGCCCAGCGCTGAGGTAACGCCGTTCTGTGCCTGCTGGTACTGTGCCAGCTGCTCGGCGCTCATGTTTGTGGGGTCAATCTTCACGCTTGTGGCCTCGGAACGCGCCTGCACCACAGCGGCCAGTGTCTCCTTCTCGTGCGCGGCATATCCCTTGACGGTATTTACCAGGTTGGGGATGAGGTCGGCCCGGCGCTGGTACTGGGTTTCCACGTCGGCCCACTTGCCCTGTACGCCCTCGTCCATGCTCACCAGTGTGTTGTATCCCGAAACGCATGACAGCGCAATAACCAGTCCGATGCCAAATGTAATAAACAATCCTAAACGTTTTTTGATAAAGTCCATAATATTTGCTTTTTGTTTTAAGTTAGTACTCAGGGTTTCTTACAAAGTCCGTGCCAAACTTCCGGAATTATCCGTTGATATAGTCCAGAATCTGTTCGGCGTGAATCTTGGTCTTGATTTCCTTTGGTGTAAATATCTTTTGGATAACGCCGTCCTCGTCCACCAGATAAGTTGTGCGCAGCGTGCCGATGGTGCGGCGGCCGCAGGCCACCTTCTCGCCCCAGCATCCGAGCTGCTGCAGCAGTGTGGTTTCGGTGTCGGCAATCAGCGGAAATTCCAGTCCCTGCGCATCGGCAAACTTCTTCTGCAGCGCCTCCTTGTCCTTGCTTACGCCTATGATGGCATAGCCGGCAGCCTCCAGCTCGGCCTTGTGCGCCTGGAGCGAGCAGGCCTCGGCGGTGCATCCGCTGGTATTGGCCTTGGGATAGCTGTAGAGTACAATCTTGCGACCCTTGTAGTCGCTTGCCTTAATCTCGTTCCCGTTCTGGTCCTTGCCCAGGATTTCGGGTATTCTGTCTCCAATCTGCATAATTCTTTTAGTGTTATAAATTAGTGTTGAATCTTTTTGTATGTAAAATTTTCAGATGCAAATGTAGTGAATTTCCGCGAAAGCGCGTGTCCTTTTTGTGTAAAGCTTTTGTGCGTTTGCTATTTTTAACGTAAAGCCATGCATTTTGCGGAATAATATTGCTATTTTTGCAGCCGTAATGTAATAATGGATAAGATGGAGCATAAGGAAAAGGACATGAAATGGACCACGCTGGACAGCGAATACCTGTTCCGCCGTCCGTGGCTGACGGCCAGAAAAGACAGGGTGGGGCTGCCCAACGGACATATTATAGAGGAATATTACGTATTGGAATACCCCGACTGGATTAACGTGATTGCCATTACGCCCGATGACAGATTCGTTTTTGTGCGCCAGTACCGTTATGCGCTGGGTAAGACGGTGAACGAGATTGTGGCCGGTGTGTGCGAAGAAGGCGAGGACCCTTTGGAGACGGCAAAGCGCGAACTGATGGAGGAAACCGGCTATGGCGGCGGGGAATGGACCAAGACGGCCACGCTTTCGGCCAACGCCAGCGCCATGTCGAACCTTACGCATTGCTACATTGCCCGCGGAGTGGAACTAATAGGCGGGCGCTGTCTGGATGAGGGAGAAGACCTGGAAGTGTGTCTTTTCAGCAGAGAGGAAGTGCGCGGAATGCTTGAACGAGGCGAAATATGGCAAAGCCTGATGGCGGCTCCGCTATGGAAAATGTTTGCCGAGGAAAAGTGACCCAAATTGCATTCCCTCGGGAGGGAAATATTTTTTCCTCGGGAGGGAGAAAATTACACCCCTTATTTTTTTCCTTTGTTTATGATGTAGATTCCCGTGGCGGCCAGTGCCCCTGCCCATACATATTTCCAGTAGAAGGGCTCGCCCAGACAAAGGCAGGATGTGATGGCGCCCACAACGGGGATGAGCGAATTGAAGATGGCTATCTTGCCAACCGGATTACAGCTGAGCAGCTTGTTGTAAAGGGCAAAACCCCAAGTGGAGATGCAGATGAGCGAAAACAGGATGAGCAGACCCTGCCAAGTGATGCAGGGCAGCGACCCTCCGGCAAGCAGACCGGGAATGACGAGCAGAACTCCCCCGAGGAAAAGGCTGTAGCCGGTACCCACAAATACATCGACGCGCTTGCTCAGGCCACGGGTAAGCAGTCCGGCAACGGCGGAACAGAGGGCGTTAAGGATAATCATTCCGTCGCCGAGGAAGGTGAACTTTCCGCTGGCTTCGCTTCCAGTATTCAGTGCCACAATGCCCGCAAATCCCAGCACGCATCCCACCGCTTTGCCCAGGGTGAACTTGTCGCTTTCAAAGAATATGCAGGCAAGGATAACCAGCATGAATACGCTCATGGAATTGAGAATGGCAGCCCGTGCCCCTTCGCTGTGGGAAAGGCCGAAATAGAAAAAGGCATAATGCAGCGTGGTATTGACCAGCGCAAAGGCCAGAATGTACCACAGGTCTGATTTCTTTCTCAGCTGAAACTTCCTTTTCGTTCCCTTTGCCAGGGAAAGGATAATCATTCCGGACATACTGAATCTTATACCGGCAAAAAGCATTTTGCTCCCCGTCATATCAGGCGTAATCCCGAACTCGGCGAATCCCATTTTGATGAGCGGATAGGCCCATCCCCATAAAATGGCGGCGGTAAGGGCAAAGAAAACCACCCAGAATGGGCGGCGGAAGAGAGGGGTTTCTTGTGCGGTCATTGTCTTGCTTGTCTGTTTCGGTTTGCAAAGGTATTACAAATTCGGCATCCGCCATAGCAAAAGGGATTTTTTTGAGCCTACTTTTTGTTCAGTCGGAAAAAAAGTCTAACTTTGTGTCATGAAAAAGATTTATAGAATAGACTGGATTTTGGCCGTCTCCTTTGTCCTCTCCGCAATTTCAGGCCTTTGTTTTCATCTGCACTGCGGCCATGGCGGGGGCAGGGGAGTGTGCCGCGAATACGGCTATTTACACGAGGTGCCTGCTCTGGTGTTCTTGTGCTTTTCCGTTTGGCACATCAAGATGCACTGGGCTTGGTATAAAGGTGCGTTTCGCAATCGCTCGGTCCGTGGAAAATACAACAATATTCCGCTTACGATAACCTTTTTGGTGTTGTGTGTGACCGGATTGATGATTCTGTTTGGCGGATGCCGTCAGCACGGTGTCAAGTTGTGGCATTCGTGGTCGGCGCTTCTTTTTGCCGTTTCCTCAATTATTCATTTGGTGGGCCGTTATTCATTGCTTGTCAAATCGTTACGAAATTAAGAAATAATCATTTGCATTGAAACGATTCAAACTGACATCGGCCTATACGCCCACGGGAGACCAGCCCGAAGCCATCAGCCAATTGGTGCAGGGGTTGGCACAAGGACTACCTGCACAAACCCTATTGGGCGTGACGGGCAGCGGTAAGACATTTACCATTGCCAATGTGATAGCACGCTGTGAAAAGCCCACCCTGATACTGAGCCACAACAAGACGCTTGCGGCACAGCTCTACGGCGAGATGCGTCAGTTTTTCCCGGACAATGCTGTGGAATATTATGTAAGCTATTACGACTATTACCAGCCCGAAGCCTATATCCCCACCACCGATACCTATATAGAAAAAGACCTTGCCATCAATGACGAGATTGACAAACTGAGGCTTGCCGCCACAAGTGCCTTGCTGAGCGGACGCCGAGACGTGATTGTGGTGAGCAGTGTGTCGTGTATTTACGGAATGGGCAATCCGGCCGCCTTTTACGAGAATGTTATCCATCTGAAAGCGGGCATGCCCATAGACCGCAACCAGTTGCTCCGACGGCTGCTCGAAGGCCTGTATGTACGCAATGACATAACGCTGAACCGTGGCGAGTTCAGGGTGAAGGGCGATACGGTGGACATTGCGCTGGCCTACAGCGACAATCTCCTGCGCATTGTCTATTGGGGCGATGAGATTGAAAGCATTGAGGAAATAGACGCGCAGACGCTGACACGCATCTCTTCTTATGATGAATATAAGGTGTATCCTGCCAATCTTTTCATGACCAGTAAGGAGATGCAGGAAAAGGCCGTGCGTCAGATTGAGGACGACCTTGCCGTGCAAGTGGCCTATTTCGAGGAAATGGGAAAGTCGCTCGAGGCCAAGCGTCTGCATGAACGTGTTACCTATGATGTGGAGATGATTCGCGAACTGGGGCATTGTTCCGGCATTGAGAACTATAGCCGCTATTTTGACGGCAGAGAGCCGGGGACGCGTCCGTATTGCCTTCTGGACTTCTTTCCCAAGGATTTTTTGCTTGTCATTGACGAGAGCCATGTTTCCGTTCCTCAGATCAGTGCCATGTATGGAGGTGACCAGGCTCGCAAGTCCAATCTTGTAGAATACGGGTTCCGCTTGCCTGCAGCCCGTGACAACCGGCCCCTGAAGTTTGAAGAGTTTCAGCAGATGGTAAACCAGGTTATCTATGTAAGCGCAACACCGGCCGATTTTGAGCTGCAGCAGTGCGAGGGCGTTGTGGTGGAGCAGCTCATCCGTCCAACAGGTCTGCTTGACCCCGTCATAGAAGTGCGTCCGACCCTGAATCAGGTGGACGATCTGATGGAAGAGATCCAGCTGCGCATTGAACGCGGGGAGCGTACGCTGGTAACCACGCTTACCAAACGCATGGCCGAAGAACTTACCGACTACTTGTTGCAGCACAGCATTTCAACGGCTTATATACACAGCGACGTAGCCACGCTCGACCGTGTCCGCATCATGGACGATCTGCGTGGCGGCAAATACGATGTGCTCGTCGGGGTGAATCTTTTGCGTGAAGGGCTCGACCTGCCCGAAGTGAGTCTGGTTGCCATTCTCGATGCTGATAAGGAAGGTTTCCTGCGCAGTCACCGCAGCCTTACACAGACCATTGGCCGTGCCGCCCGCCATGTAAACGGCCGTGCCATAATGTATGCCGACAATATGACCGAATCCATGGCGCGCACCATTCAGGATACGGACTATAGGCGTGAAAAGCAGATGCGCTACAATGAGGAACACCACATAGTTCCACGCCAAATCCGTAAGCAGCGCACCATGGACAATTTGGTACAGTTGCAGCAATCGTCGGAAAGCCGTCCCTATGTGGAGCCGGAAAACTTTAGTGTAAGAGTGGCCGAAGAGACGGTGAAATGGGACAATCCCAATGACCTGGCGAAGCAAATCGCCTCATTGAAGAAAAAGATGCAGGAGGCGGCTCGCAAACTCGACTTTATCGAGGCAGCCCATTTGCGCGATGAGATGATCAGGCTGGAGGAAGTATTAAAGTCTATGCAGGAAAAATAGCGGCAATAGCTGCTTTTGGCGTGATATTCCCTCTGAAAAATCGTTAAATTGTAAAAGAAGGTGTGCAATTTCTGTACATAAAACTATGATATGTAAATAAAAAGCCGTAATTTTGCACGCTGAAATGTGGACAAAGATGAAGAAAATCCCTTTCTTGGTAGTGTTATTTGCGTCAGTCTTGCTTGTATCAGGATGCGGCGAGTATGCCCGTATTCAGAAAACTCAGGACTACGAGTATAAATACGAAGCAGCCAAGGCATTATATATAGAAGGAAAATATTCGCGCGCCAGCCAGTTGCTTGGCGATGTGTTGGCCATACTGAAAGGTACGGCCTACGGTGAAGAATGCCTTTATATGTTGGCCATGTGTGCCTATAACTCAAAAGATTACGAGTCAGCCTCTTCTTATTTCAGAAAGTATTACCAGTCTTATCCCAAAGGATTGTATGTTGAGCATGCACGCTATTATTCAGGGCTTTCGCTCTACAACCAGACCCCTGACCCAAGACTGGATCAGACCTATACAGACGAGGCGATATCCGAACTGCAGCAGTTCCTGGACTTATATCCCACTACTCAACTGAAGGAACAGACCCAGAATATGATATACCTGCTACAGGACAAATTGGTTGAAAAGGAATATCTGGCAGCCAAGATGTATTTTGATCTGGGAACATACCGCGGTAACAGTACGTTTGGAGGAAGTAACTATGAGGCTTGTATCGTTACAGCACAAAATGCACTTAAGGACTATCCCTTTGCTACCACTGAGCGACGCGAGGAACTTTCTATCCTGATTCTCCGCTCGCGCTTTCAGTTGGCTTCACAGAGCGTGATAGAGAAGCGCATGGAACGTTTTCGCAATGTGATTGACGAGTTCTATGCTTTTGCCAATGATTTTCCCGAGAGCAAGTTCCTGAAGGAAGCCCAGGACCTTTATGACCGTGCCGACAAGGTTGTCAAGAAAAAGAATGTCGGCATCCTTGAGGAACTGAAAAAAGAGATTGTTCCCTTAAGCGAAAAGTAAAAAACAAATTTAAATAATTCTATAAATAAAACTTATGGATTACAAAAAGACAAATGCGCCCACTAACACGGTAACGCGAGACATAATGGATTTGTGTGAAGACACCGGTAATATCTACGAGAGCGTTTCCATCATTGCCAAGCGTGCTAACCAGATTTCAGTGGTGATGAAGACAGAGCTTAGCAAGAAGCTCCAAGAGTTTGCAAGCGCCAACGAAACTTTGGAAGAAATGTTCGAAAACCGCGAACAGATTGAGATCAGCCGCTATTATGAGAAGCTCCCCAAGCCTACTTTGATTGCTACCGAAGAATTTACAGAAGGCAGGGTATATTATCGTAATCCAGCAAAGGAAACGGTAGTGGAATAATTGATTTTCCTGAGTTATGATTCAGCGTATTCAGACATTATACTTGTTGGCCGCATGCATTTTGTGTGTGGCCGCTTTGTGTTTGCCCTTGGCTCATTTTTCTACCGCTGAAGGAGAACCCGTAGCAACTCTTTACAATCTTTGGATGACTAAGGCGGACGGCAGCCGCTCGTTCAGCTATTGGGCGCTTTTTGCACTCCTGCTGTTCGTGAGCACTCTCTCTTTCATGGACATCTTCCTGTTCCGCCGCCGCGCCCTTCAGATGCGCGTTGCCAGTTTTTCCATGATTCTGCTCGTGGGATGGTATGTGGCTTACGGCGTATTTGTGTGGCTGTTCATGAATACAAACGGAGCCGAGTTCCGCCCTCATTGGTCGGCAGCGTTCCCCTTTGCCTCAATCGTCTTCCTTTATCTTGCCTTCCGCGGCATTTACAGGGACGAGCAGCTTGTCCGCTCGCTTGACCGTTTGCGCTGATATGAAGGTTGTACGGCATTTTCATTGACTTTTTTTTCTATTCTCGAATATATGAAAAACCATTTCACAGGCCGTTCGTTTGTAACGGCTTTTTTATTGGGTTCCGCAGCCTCTCTTTATGCGCAGGAACTCGTAGTGAGGATTGATGATATGGGTTCTTCCCATTCTGCCAATGTGGCATGCATTGACACTTATCGCAACGGAATCGCCCGTTCTGTTGAGGTTATGCCCGTTTGTGCGTGGTTCCCCGAGGCTGTCAGAATGCTCAGGGATAATCCCGGGCTTGACGTGGGCGTGCATCTCACGCTTACCAGCGAATGGGAAAACGTAAAGTGGCGCCCGCTTACAAATTGTCCCTCGCTTGTGGACAAGGACGGCAACTTCTTTCCCATGATGAATGCGCACAAGGCATACCCAGGGCTGTCCGTAAAAGAAAACCTTTCCAATATAAAGTTGGCCGAGATAGAACAGGAATTCCGTGCGCAGATTGAACTTACGCTCCGCCATATTCCGCAGGTAACGCACCTGACTGGCCACATGGGAGCCGCCGGTTTCACCCCTGAAGTAACTGAACTCGTAAAACGGCTGGCAGAAGAATACGGACTATCTTCCATTGACAGGGCTGGAGCCACCGAGGAATACGCCTTCCAGTACATAGGCTATGACGGCCCTCACACCACGCTTCAGGAAAAAAAGGCATCCTTTATCAAATCATTGGAAAAGTTGGAAAAAGGCAGGCGCTATCTTTTTCTTGACCATCCCGCATACGATGATGACGAGATGTCTACTGTCCATCATATCGGTTACGAGAACGTGGCAGCAGACCGCCAAGGAGTTACAGACATGCTGAACAGCCCTGAGGTGAAGGATGCCATTCAGAAACTGGGCATCAAACTCATTGATATCAACGCCCTGACCAAGCAACTGCCCAGGACACAAGCCTCGAAGAAATTCTCAAAGGCTGCGGACAAATATCTTGCCGCAGTGGAACAGTCCAAACAAGATTTGCACAGCATTATGGTGCTGAAGGACGGACAAGTGGTCTTTGAAAAGTGGATGAGCAGCGGAAAGGAAAACGAGCCGCACGTGCTAAATTCCGTAAGCAAGACTTTCACATCGGCTGCCGTGGGACTTGCCATAGCTGAGGGCAAACTCAACCTGACGGACAAGGTCATCAGCTTTTTCCCCGACAAACTGCCGGCAAAGGTGAGTGAAAACCTTTCCAAACTTACCGTCAGACATCTGCTTACCATGAATACGGGACATGAGAAAGACCCCTCTAAACTCCGCAATACGGAGAAAGACTGGGAACAGGCTTTTCTGCATTCTGATTTTCCTCGTCAGCCCGGCACTATATTCTGCTATAACAGCCTTGCCACCTATATGCTATCCGCAATAGTGCAGAAAGTAACGGGGCAGAAGCTCTCAGAATACCTATATCCGCGTCTGTTCCGTCCCCTGGGAATCAATAACGTGCGCTGGCAGGAAAGTCCCACCGGCATAAATGCGGGCGGATGGGGACTTTATCTGAAAACGGAAGACCTTGCCAAGATGGGACAGCTGCTATTGCAAGGCGGACAATGGAATGGCAGGCAGGTTCTGCCCGCAGAGTGGGTCAGGGAGATGTCCTCGGCACAGGTGCCTTGCGTGCCTGCCGGCAGAAACTCTGACGCCTTGCCCGAGATGATGAAGAATGCCAAGAAGAGCGACTGGCTACAAGGCTATGGCTATCAGATGTGGCGATGCCGCCACAATGCCTTCCGTGCAGACGGAGCTGCCGGACAGTACATCATTGTCATTCCCGATAAGAACGCCGTTGTGGTTACAACCGCAAACATTGGCAATATGCAAGCCGAAATTGATCTCATCTGGAAGCATATCCTGCCGGCATTGTAACCAACATCGGTACTCAAAACAGTATCGTGTGCTGTTTCATCGTGAATACAGACCGTCATTTTTGAGTACCAATCAGATGTTTATATAAGTGGTACTGGAGTACCATCGCTTTGGTACTGTAGTGTTAAAGGTATAACACTACAGTATCATCGGTATGGTATTCTCAACGGTCTCCAGTGGATAGATTTGACGTACTTGCAGAGTTCTGATTGTGTGTATACTCAATGCTTTCTGGATGCAATACGGACAATTCCCTGTTAGTCTGTCTGAAATCCTTCCTATTCCAACATTAACATAGAATATATAGTAATTCTGTACTGACTGAAAAAACTATAAAATTTTTGACTTCTATGTAACAGTAATAACTGAAAAAGCAGTATTTTTGCACCAGTTTAATAATATAAGGTAAAAGAAAAGATATTATGGAAGATTCTTTTGTACAAATTGGTGCCCGTCTAAGGGGGCTCCGCGAGGTGCTTGACATCCCCGCACAGGAGATTGCCGACCTTTGTAACATCAGTGTGGAACAGTATGAGAAGATTGAGCGTGGCGAGACAGACCCTTCTGTGTTCAGGCTTCAAAAGATTTCTAAGCGATATGGTATAGATTTGGACGTGCTGATGTTCGGCGAGGAACCCACTATGGAGGGTTACTTCATTACGCGCAAGGGACAGGGCATGCAGGTGGAGCGCAGAAGCGACTACCGCTACGAGAGCCTTGCATCGGGCTTCAGAATGCGCAAGATGGAACCTTTTATGGTGGAGGTGGCTCCGCTGGCAGAGGGTGAGAGACGCGGACTTAATTCGCACGACGGTCAGGAGTTTGACGTGGTAATGGAAGGGACGCTTGAACTTACCATTGAGAACCACACAATGGTACTGAACGAGGGTGACAGCATCTATTTCGATGCTTCACGCAAACATTGCATGCACGCCCTTGGTGGAAAACCTGTGAAATTCTTGTGTATTGTTGACTAACCCACCTGTGATAAATACTATTATGGCTTCTATATTAAATCGTTTTATAAAGCAGACAACATTTCAGAACCAGCATGACTATGAGGAGAATCTTGAGTTTATCGTGCCCGAGAATTTCAACTTCGCCTACGATGTAATTGACGCATGGGCCGAGGAAGAACCTGACAAGCTGGCCATGCTGTGGACTAATTCGGATGGAGAATGCCGCAGGTATACCTTCGGTCAGTTGAAGGAAATCTCTGACCACACGGCTGCCTATTTCCAATCTTTGGGCATTGGGCGAGGCGACATGGTAATGCTCATTCTGAAACGCCGGTGCGAGTTTTGGTTCAGCATGCTTGCCCTGCATAAACTGGGTGCGGTGGCTATCCCTGCCACACATATGCTTACTTCTCATGATATACAGTACCGTGTGGAACGTGCAGGCATAAAGTGTATAGTGTGTGTGGGCGAGGATTACGTTATGGAGCAGATTAATGATGCCATGCAACATACACCCGTGCCCGTGCTTGTCAGCATAGGCCCCAAAGATGCTGAAGGCTTTCATTCATGGCAACGCGAATGGGACTGCGTACCGGCTTTTGAACGTCCGTTCACACCGAATGACAATTCAGACACAATGCTGATGTACTTTACCAGCGGTACAAGCGGTGAACCCAAGATGGTTGCGCATGACTTTTTGTATGCCCTTGGCCACCTGACCACAGGCGTATTCTGGCACAACCTGGGCGAAGACAGCCTCCATTTGACTGTGGCTGATACGGGATGGGGCAAAGCCGTTTGGGGCAAGATGTACGGTCAGTGGTTTGCCGGTGCTGCTGTATTCGTATACGACCACGAGAAGTTTACCGCCAAGGCGCTGCTTGAGCAAATCTCAAAGTATCGCATTACATCTTTCTGTGCGCCTCCCACGGTCTATCGTTTTATGATTCATGAGGACTTCTCGCAGTTTGACCTCTCCTCGCTGCGCTACTGTACCACAGCTGGCGAGGCATTGAACCCTGCCGTATATGAGAGGTTCCGTGAGCTAACGGGCATTAGTCTGATGGAAGGCTTCGGACAGACAGAGACCACGCTGACGCTTAGCACTATGCCATGGAACAAACCAAAGCCCGGCAGCATGGGTCTGCCGAATCCGCAGTACGACATAGCATTGGTGCGAGATGACGGTACGCCTTGTGAAGACGGTGAGAAGGGCGAAATCGTTATCAGAGTGGGGGAGAAGAAGCCAATCGGACTTTTTAAGGAATATTTCCGTGACAATGAACTTACCGCATCCGTTTGGCATGACGGTTTGTATCACACGGGCGATGTTGCCTGGCGCGACGAGGATGGATACTATTGGTTTGTATCTCGCAAGGACGATGTCATAAAGAGTTCGGGTTATCGCATAGGCCCCTTTGAGGTGGAAAGCGCGCTGATGAAACATCCTGCGGTATTGGAATGCGCCATTACAGGCGTACCTGACGAGACACGCGGAATGGTTGTAAAAGCTACCATAGTCCTGAACGAAGCATGGAAGGGCAAAGAGGGCGATGCGCTTGTGAAAGAGCTGCAGAATCACGTAAAGACCAACACCGCCCCTTATAAATATCCTCGAATCATTGATTTCGTGAATGAACTGCCCAAGACTATCAGCGGTAAGATTAGACGAGTTGAAATCCGTAATAAGGACAAATAGACGAATTAGAAGATGTAAATAAGTCTACAGAAACTTTTCCAGCTCCTCGGCTTGCATTCCCCTGCGGCGTGCGTAGTCGAGGAGTTGGTCTTTTCCTATCTGACCAACGCTGAAATAACGTGCCTGCGGATGTGCAAGCATCAGTCCGCTCACGCTTGCATGAGGGTTCATGGCACCATTTTCCGTAAGGCTTACGTTCAGACGGCTGAAGTCTAAAAGGCTGTCCAATATGAAATTCAGACTTTGGTCGGGTAGTGAAGGATATCCCACTGCGGGACGGATACCCTGATATCTTCCAGCGAACAGTTCATGTGGCGTTAGTCTTTCATGTGGCGCATAACCCCACAGCGTGGTACGCACGTGCTGGTGAGTCTTCTCTATACATGCTTCTGCAAGACGGTCTGCCAAAGTCTGCGCCAACATATGACGGTAGGCATCACTGCCAAAGCTTTTTTCCGCATCAGCGTCGGTTGAACTGAGGAACAACCCTATACGGTCTTTTTTCCCTCTGTCTACAGGCATTACATAATCGCTGAGACACAGGCATGGCTCGGCGCTGCCGTCATGTTGCTGTCGTAGAAGCGGAATGCGCTGCCCCGTATATAACAATATGTCTTCGCCGTCAGCATTAGCATCCATCAGTCGTACTATCGCATGAGAGCGATATCCGCATTCAATGAAATAATCCAGCGTTTGCCATGCGTCATTGAAAAGTTTGACCGCTTCCATTGCTTTTTGTCTTGATTCAGGAGGCTGGGATTTTATCCACGCATTCTGACAGGCCTGGCAACGGTGTAAGTAAGCAAGAGGGGTGTAACCCGATGGCATTGACCACGCATGAAGAAAATACGCCCAATTGATGTAGGGCGTAATCTCATTTATGTTATAGTGATACAGACGTGTGATTTTGGTTTATTTTTTCAATTATGGCATTTTCTGTTAAACCGTACTGGCTGTCCGGCATTTCCGCACGCAATGGTCTGTCCGTCCCATACAAGCTGGCCGTTAACCCAGGTCTGGCAAACTTTCCAATTGAAAGTATCACCTTCACGAGGTGACCATCCGCACCGGCTAAGAATCTGGCTGCTGTTCAATATCATAGATTCATCATGTCTGAGCAAAACGAAGTCAGCCTTGTAGCCTGGACGCAAAAATCCGCGTTTGTCCACGCAAAAAAGTCTTGCAGGGTTGTGGCACATGAGTTGTATTACTATCTCTGGTGTGAGTACACCTTCATCACAAAGCTGCAACATTCCGGATAGACTGAACTGAACCATAGGCATTCCGCTTACAGCCTTCTTGCTGCCTCCTTCTTTTTCGCTGAGCAGGTGTGGGGCATGATCTGTTCCGACAACTGTAATCGTACCGTCAAGAATCGCTTCTCTTAGTGCGTTACGGTCTGCTATGGTTTTTATGGCAGGATTGCATTTGATACGTGTGCCCAACCTTGCATAGTCTTGATCCGTATAAATAAGATGTGCCACACAGGCTTCTGCCGTTATATTGGGGTTGGCAGTATTCTTTAGCAGTTCAACCTCGGATTGGGTACTTAAATGAGCAACGTGGAGCTGTGTTCCGTGTTTAAGCGCCAACTTTACCGCAAGTTGTGTGCTCATCAGACAAGCCTCAGCATCGCGTATCTGAGGGTGCATGGTAACATCTGGATCATCGCAACCGCATTCTTCCACAGCCTTTTGCATATTATGGTTTATGCGGTCTGTATCCTCACAATGCGTCATTAGTAAGGTAGGGGTTTGGGCGAATATTGCATCAAGTGCAGTTTCTTCGTCCACAAGCATATTCCCTGTGCTGCTGCCCATGAAGAGTTTTATCCCGGGTATGCTGGTAATGTCGACATTGACAATATCGTTCAGATTGTCGCGCGTTGCCCCTAGGAAAAAGGCATAATTCACGCTGCAACGGTTTTGCGCCATGGCATAACGTTCTTTGAGCAAGTCAAGACTTGTTGTTTGGGGCACTACGTTTGGCATGTCAAATACCGTTGTAACGCCTCCGGCAGCGGCAGCGGCAGTTTCTGTAACCATATCGCCCTTGTGTGTCAGACCCGGGTCACGCATGTGAACATGGTCGTCTATGGCGCCAGGGACAAGTATCATGCCAGTTGCGTTCACTATTCTTTCTCCCGGCGCAGGTTTATATTCCTCCTGACGAATAATTTGTATGATTTCTTCTCCTTCAAGAATAAGGGAGCCGATAAAGCGCTCCCCTTCGTTTATGATTTCTGCATTCAGGATAACCGTTCTCATACTCTTGCCTTAATTTTGCTCATTCTCAATTTAATCACGCCAAACAAAGCCTCGCTGAATATACCGCCGCTCATCTTACTGGTACCAAGTTCGCGGTTGACGAAAATTACGGGTACTTCTTTCACTTTGAAACCGAGACAGAGTGAACTGTATTTCATTTCTATCTGGAAGGCATAACCTTTAAAGCGGATGGCGTCGAGGTCAATGGTCTGAAGTACCTTACGGCGGTAGCAGACAAATCCGGCAGTGGTATCGTGAATACGGATTCCAAGTATAGTCCGTACATACTGGCTGGCATAATATGACATCAGCACACGGCCAATGGGCCAGTTCACCACGTTAACGCCGGTAATATATCGGCTTCCAATGGATACGTCATACCCATCGTTGTGACAAGCGTCATATAGTTTAGGTAAATCCATGGGATTATGACTGAAGTCGGCATCCATCTCAATTATGTATTCGTAATTGTGTTCAAGCGCCCATTTGAAACCGCATATATATGCAGTTCCAAGACCGAGTTTCCCTTCTCTTTCGACAAGGAACAGGCGCCCTTTCTTTTCGCCTTCCATCATTTCCTTTACAATGGCTGCCGTTCCGTCTGGACTACCATCGTCTATAACGAGCACGTCAAAGGGTTTCTCCAATTCAGTAACTGCCTTTACAATAGCTCGGATATTCTCCTTTTCATTATATGTGGGTATAATTACAAGACTGTCGCTTTGCATATTATTAAGTTTTTATGTGTTATTTGTAACAAAGGTAGGCGAATCTGACATTTCTTGCAAACAAAACAACTCATTTTTTTTGCGTTTTTACATTTTTTTGAAAATTATGTAGTAACTTTGCTTAACGAAAAGTCAAAGAAGATACAGAACAGACTTATATGCCACTACAGAGCACTATTTTTTGGACATTGGTCTGCAAGCCTCCAAGCTTGCAGATTGTTAGTGACCAAGAATAATACAAATTCATCTAAAAATTACACAAATAATTCAATATATATATGAAACAGGACATGATTATTATACTGGATCTGGGAAGCCATGAAAATACAGTGGTTGCCAGAGCCATTCGTGCATTAGGCGTTTACAGCGAAATTTATCCGCATGACATCACAAAAGCAGAACTAAATGCTCTCCCCAATGTAAAGGGTATTATTATAAACGGTGGACCAAACAATGTAATAGATGGTGTTGAAATTGATGTTCTGCCCGAAATATACGATGCCGGTTACCCTGTAATGGCTGCCGGTCATGCAAAGGCTCTTTGCAACGTGAAGCTGCCCGAGTTTACCAATAACGAGGAAGCAATAAAGGATGCTGTCAAGGACTTTGTTTTTGATACATGTAAGGCTGAAGCCAACTGGAACATGAAGAACTTTGTAGCTGACCAGGTAGAACTGATTCGCCAACAAGTGGGCGACAAGAAGGTGCTGCTTGCGCTTTCTGGAGGTGTTGACAGCTCAGTTGTAGCTGCTCTTCTGCTTAAGGCCATAGGCGAGAATTTGGTTTGCGTTCACGTTAACCATGGACTGATGCGCAAAGGCGAGAGCGAGAATGTGGTTGAGGTATTCCGCAACCAGCTTTGTGCCAATCTGGTTTATGTAGATGCTACAGACCGTTTCCTTGGCTTGCTTGAAGGAGTTGCAGACCCAGAACAGAAGCGCAAGATTATCGGCGGCGAATTTATCCGTGTGTTCGAAGAGGAGGCACGCAAGCTTGAAGGTATTGATTTCCTGGGACAAGGAACAATTTACCCCGACATTGTAGAAAGCGGTACCAAAACAGCAAAGATGGTGAAGTCGCACCACAATGTAGGTGGTCTGCCCGAAGACATGCAATTCGAATTAGTAGAGCCTCTGAAGCAACTTTTCAAAGACGAAGTACGTGCCTGTGGTGTAGAACTTGGCCTCCCTTATGAAATGGTATATCGCCAGCCATTCCCCGGACCCGGACTTGGTGTACGTTGCCTTGGTGCTATCACACGCGACCGTTTGGAAGCCCTTCGTGAAGCAGATGCCATCCTTCGAGAAGAATTCGCGATAGCCGGACTGGACAAGAAAGTTTGGCAGTACTTTACAGTTGTGCCCGACTTTAAGAGTGTAGGTGTGCGCAACAATGCTCGCAGTTACGACTGGCCAGTAATCATTCGTGCCGTCAATACCATTGATGCCATGACTGCTACCATTGAGCAGATTGACTGGCCCATTTTGCTGAAGATAACTGACCGTATCCTGAAAGAAGTCCCCAATATCAACCGCGTATGCTATGATATGTCGCCAAAGCCCAGTGCGACAATCGAGTGGGAATAACAAGATTATTTATCTTAGCCACTATAACAAAGAACTGTCTCTGCTTTTTATGGCAAGAGACAGTTCTTTGCTTTTATATCACAACAACAATAACTAACTGTTCTTTAAAAGATTTGCAACTATCAGGTGGTATTGCTGTTCCAATTGAAGCATCTCTTGCATTTTCTGTAAGATATCAGTCTGTTCCCGGCAAAAATCAATGAAGGTTATTTCTCCATTATCACATGCTTTTTGTAACGTTTCGATTGCCGACTGCATTAAATTGGCATCATATGCATCAAATGCCTTGCTAATATTATGTATCTGCTCAATCATTGATTTAACCTCAGCTTCTGTATGCAGACGCAAGTGCTCTGCTTCACTCTGCACGCTTTCTACCTTTGCTTTTGCAGCACGTGTACGGTTGCGGTTTGAGAACAAAGGAACGGATGCTCCGACCAGAAAACCGTGACTACGTTCTTCAAGCGCTGTATTACGACGATAACCGACAGAAAGTGAAGGCAAATTCTCATGGCGGCTAATTTTCACATTGCGTTCAAGTGCTTCGGTTTCCAGTTTTAAGGTCTGCAGTTCTCGGTCATTTGCCATATATTGCGCAAGCAGGGTTGCATCGTCAGGCAACGCGCTTATTGTGGGATATTCAGTGATGTCTAGCGGTATATCCTTATTGCCGTTCATAGCTTTTAGGGTGGTAGCAATATTAGATATGTCAGCATTACAGTTTGCTATGTCTGTAGCAAGCTTCATTGCTTCAATCTTTACTTTATTAATTTCCATGGCTGTGGCTTCGCCCTGATTGTACTTGGTTTCGTAAAGACCAACAAGCGTGTTTATGTGTTTAGCCTGCTTTTCAAGTAAGGCGGAAAGCTTGCGGCGGTGAACCAGTTGGATGCATAGAAGGCGTGCTTCGTTGAGCACGTCTCTCCTTAGTGATTCATATTGGCTGTCAAGTACGTCTGACTGCTTTTTTATCATCTTGCTGCGTTGGGCATATAGTGTTGGGAAGTCAAAATCCTGACTTACGACAAGTTCAGAGCTTGCAACACCATGAACCCCATTTGCATAAAAAGGACTATAAGAAACGGCAGTACCGCCAAGGTTATTAGTGGTCTTCAACTCTATTTTTTCAGCATTACGGGCTTTGTCCTTGGCACAGAGCTGGGGATTGTTTTTTTCTATCTGGCTCAATATTTCATCAATGTGCTGGGCATGCATTGTACAGCAGGCACATAAGGCAACAAAGAAAAGGCCGGCTTGTTTTTGATAAACTGTTATATGTTTGATGCGTGATTTCATTATTCTGTTGTTTACTTAGTCAATTATTTGTCATTGCAGTTTTGTCTGACTGCCTATTCATCCATATCATTTGTATAACGGGTACTATATAGGCATTAAGTATGGTTGATGTAATAAGTCCTCCCAAAATCACTTTAGCCATAGGACTCTGGATTTCATTTCCAGGAGAATCGCTGTTAACCGCCAGTGGTATGAGAGCCAGCGCAGATGTAAGCGCTGTCATAAGAATTGGGTTCAGACGATCAACTGAACCGTTTATGATACTCTGGCGAGCTGAAAGGTGTTGTTCTGCGTGTAACAGATTATATTGCGTAATAAGCAGCATGCCATTACGCGTAGCAATACCGAAGAGCGAAATAAAGCCTATTATAGCCGGTATGCTGATTTCGCCTGTAGTGAAGAACAATACAAACACACCGCCAATTAGTGCTAACGGCAAATTGATAAGGATTATGCCGCTCTGTACGGGACATCGGAACTGCATATAAAGTAATAGGAAGATTACCACAATACTTATAACTGAGGCTATCGTCAGTGTTGCGCTGGCTTTGGCTTCGCTCTCAAACTGGCCTCCGTACTGTACATGATAACCTTCAGGCAAAGTTATGTTCTCTTCTATTCGCTGCTGTATGTCGTTAACCACACTGCGTAGGTCACGGCCACTTGTGTTAGCTGAAACAACAATCTTGCGCTTCACGTTCTCTCTGTTAATAGTGTTGGGTGTATAGGAAGAGCTTACGTAGGCAATCTGAGACAGAGGTATCATCTTACCTGAGCTGTTACTTATGGCCATGTCCTTAATACGTTCTATCGTTGTACGTGTTTCTTCGTCAGCTCTGACAACCAGATTGAATATTCTGTCCCCTTCGTATACGTGAGACACCACTTCGCCGGCCAGGCAGACTCCAATCCATTTGTTGAATTCAGCCAAACTGATGCCATGGCGCGCCAGCATTTCATGCTTGGGGAGTATGGACAGTTCTGGACGCTCAACAAGCTGTTCTACGTTCAGGTCGGCAATTCCTTCCACATCTGATGTTACTGCCTTTATCTGATTGCCCAAATCGTATAGCGTGCGAAGGTCATCACCAAATATCTTAACGGCAATATTGGCCTGCGTTCCGCTCAACATATGGTCAATTCTGTGGCTGATAGGCTGACCTATTTCAATATTCACTCCAGGGAGTACTGACAGTTTTTGACGCACTTCGTCCATGAAATCCGATTTGGAACGACCTTTTAATTCGTAAGGCGCTTCTATTTCAGACATGTTCACACCCAAAGCATGTTCGTCAAGTTCTGCACGTCCGGTTTTACGGCCTACAGTCTGTATCTCCGGTATCTCAAGCAGTATCTGTTCAGCAATGCGTCCGATACGGTCCGATTCTTCAAGCGATATTCCCGGCATCGAATTAATATTGATGGTAAGGGAGCCTTCGTTAAACGGTGGAAGGAAACTACGGCCTAGCGTAAGGAAAAGACAGATGCAAACCACAAACATGACAAGTGTAGATGTGATAACCGTTCTTTTATGACCCAGCGCCCATACAAGGCTGCGTGTATAAAATTTTTTCAGCATAGCAACCAACTTGGGTTCTGAAGGTTGTTTCTGTACTGAAATTGTATATTTCTTAGCAAGAAGATAGCTGCATAATACAGGCGTGAGGGTAAGAGCAACTAATGTTGAAGCACAGAGGGACGTAATGAAGGCTACACCCAGCGGAACAAGCATTTTGCCCTCCATACCGCTTAGCCAAAACAGGGGAATAAAGCTGACAATGATAATCAGAGTGGAATAGAGTATGGGAATACGCACCTCTCGTGACGCCTTGTATACAACTTCAAGCGTACGTTTGCGTTGTTCTTGTGGTAAAAGTCTGTTTGCACGCAAGTGTTTCCATACGTTTTCTACGTCCACTATTGCGTCGTCTACCAGCGAGCCGATGGCAATTGCCATACCTCCAAGACTCATTGTGTTGATGGTGAGGTCCATAAAGTCCAACACAAGGATGGTGATAAGCAGGGCTATGGGGATGGTAATGATGGAGATGAAGGTGGTACGGATATTTGCAAGGAAAAAGATAAGGATTATAGCCACAAATATGCCGCCTTCAATCAGAGAACGCTGCACATTTCCGATAGCGCTCTCAATGAAGCGTGACTGGCGGAAGACATCAGTTGATACTTTTATGTCTGAGGGAAGGTGCTTCTGTATGTCGTTCAGTGACTCCAAAAGATTGTCAGTCAACTGTTCCGTACCTGTATGTGGCTGCTTCGTTACTGTAAGCAGTACGGCGGGTTTGGTTCGTACAGACGCTTTTCCGAGCAAAGGCAACTGGCTGCCTACCTGTACGTCAGATATATCTGCAAGAGTGACCGGTGTACCGTCTTCTGAAAGTTTGACTACACAGCTTGCAATCTTCTCCACATTGTTCGTGGTGGTGTTTGCACGTACTATGTATTCATTGCCATGTTCATAGATAACTCCTCCGCTGGTGTTTCGGTTCATCTGGTCGGTGGCTTCCATTACCTCAGAAAGCGTAATGCCAAGGTGTTTCATTTTGTCCGGATGGAGACGGATTTGATATTCCTTGACATCTCCTCCAATGACAGAAACCTGGGCTACTCCACCAGTTGAAAGCAGGCGCGGACGTATAGTCCAGTCTGCAATGGTACGCAAATCAAGCAAGGATGTTGAATCTGAGGTCAGCCCTACAATCATCAGTTCTCCTAAAACGGAGGATTGGGGGCCAAGTGTGGGGCTGCCTACGCCTGCTGGCATGGCATCCGATATTGTCGCCAATTTTTCGGAAACAATTTGTCGTGCAAGATATATGTCCGTATCCCATTCAAATTCAACCCATACTACAGAGAAACCTGAAGTTGAGGATGAACGTACACGGCGAACATGGGTGGCTCCGTTTACCGCAGTTTCTATTGGAAAGGTTACAACCTTCTCCACCTCATCTGCTGCCATTCCTTGCGCTTCTGTCATTACCACTACGGTTGGTGCGTTCAAGTCGGGGAACACGTCCACTTCGGCATGAGAGGCTGTGTACAATCCGCATACGACAAGCACCATTGAAGCCAAAAGCACCAACAGGCGGTTCCTTAATGAAAAATGTATTATCTTATCAAGCATGATTCCAAAGTATCAACAAAGAATTAATATTAAATTTACAAAGTATCTGTAAGGATGAGACAATGTATTGTCAGGGACGCGACAAAGTATTGTCGGGATTGAATGAAAGTATTCATCAATGGCTGTGTCCGTGTCCGCCAATAGACTTGCTCATTCCGGCCTGGCGCACACACATTACGCCTTCCACCACAATGTTTTCGCCGTCATGCAAACCCTCTAGGATATGAATGCGCTTGCCATCATTTGTCCCGGTTACGACTTTTGTTTTCCTGTAATGGTTTTCATCAAGTTTCACATAGACATAATATGTGCCTCCTTCGTCTGTAAGGGAGGAAAGCGGAACGGCTACAGCATTTTCAATAGCGTCTGTATACAGAAAAATCTTGGCAAAGCTTCCGGGCAGAAGTCCGTTAACGCGGTTCATTTCCCATCTAACCTGCAAATATGCATTAGATGCATTGACACTTGTGGCGTCAGCAAGCTTTACCGCTTTAAGACTGTCTGTATTATATACGGCTTCGGTGCCTTCTACTACAAAATTGGCATCATTTACAGATGAAATAAGATTCTGGTAGCGCAAAGGCACGTCAGCAGTGAGCATCATCCTGTTGTTGCGTACAAGCTTCATTAAAGGCATGCCCACGTTTACAAAGTCTCCGTTAGAAACCATAGTTTCCAATACATAGCCGTTTATTGGCGATTTGATGGCATTGCAGTCTTTGGCCTTGCTGTTAAGCACAGATTCGTATTCAATTCTGGCCTTTTCAAAATTTTCCAGTGCGGTATTGTAGTCGTCCTGGGTAACAATTTTATCTTTATGCAAGTTTGCTTTTCTTTCAAGTTCTTCCTTGGCAATTTTGTATGTTACCTCTATCTTTTTGGATGGGTCGCCTCCAAGCACGTTATCTGAAGACACATAACACAGGGTGACACCCTTGCTCACCGGTATGCCGTCTGTATATGAGCGCAGAAAATTTACAATGCCCGATGTGGTGGCAGTGACTATAAATTCATCCGTTTGTGCAAACTGTAGTTTTCCGCTTACCGGAATGGTCTGTACATACAAGCCTTTCTGTACTTTCATCAGTTTTACTCCGGCTGTATGCGCTTCAGCTTCGCTCATTTCTATTGTGCCATGGTTATGTGCGTGCTTATTGTCTCCGGCATGATTATGGTCATGTTCTTCAGCATGAGAATGTCCATGGTCGTGGCCATGGTCATTGCTGGTACAGTTTTCATGGTCATGATTGTGTCCATGTTCATGCGAATGAGAATGATGGTTACCGCATGAGGCAAGTAATAAGAAAGCAAATGTGCCTAAAATGTGTCTTTTCATAAATCGTATAATATTTTTCTGATGCAAAATTACACATATATTTCTGCAATTGTGTTGCAAATATTTGTCTGATTTGCCAAGAATACCTAACTTTGTAAAGCAAATCAATTATTTACCAGTGTATGAACACCAATAAGACTTATATAGCATTCGACTCAGTAGCAGTTCTCAACCACGAAAACAGCAATCTGCATTTATTCCACCAGTTGGCCGATTGGCAAAAGAGATATCCCAACCGTTTCCAATTTGTCAATTTGGAGTCCATAAACTTTTCGTCTCTTCATGATGACCTGGTTGACACAACAGTTAAGTCAAACTTCCTGAAAATTATGGCACAGGCGGATAACCTGCTGATTGTTATTTCAGAACGCACCAATGTTGACAGCCCTATGCTGAATTGGCAGATAAGCAGATGTGTTAACCGATTCAAGTTGCCTGTCATCATTGCTTATGCCGGTGAAACAGCCCTCGATAAGGATGCAGTTCAGACATTTTGGTCGCGCCTGCCTCAGAAGATTAAAAAGTATATCGGCCGCGACAGCGCAAGAATGTGCCATATACCATTGACAATGGACAAGATAGAACGTGCGTTAGGAACTTTTTCCAATAAGACAAACGTCTATCCATGGGATTCTACAACGATTTTCTAAACACAACCGGATATTATGCAGTTGGGGGATTATATCAGAACAATAGAAATAGACGCGCTATGGAATGGGCAGCGCCACGTAATTTGGCACCTCACGCCCGATGTCAACATTCTGAGCGGAGTAAACGGGGTGGGTAAGTCCACCATCCTTAACAAGGTTGTAAAATACCTGCTGAATATCAACAAAATTAACAAAAAGGACGATGGGATAACACTTACAATTTATCCAGAAGGTTCATCTTATGTAAATTTTGATGTAATCCGTTCTTTTGACCGCCCGATGGTTTCATCGGATTTGCTGAATATTGTCACTGATGCCATCCTTCAAAGCGAACTCGATTTTTATCTGTATCAGCTTCAGCGCAAGTATTTGGACTATCAGGTGAATCTGAGCAACAGAATGGTTGAACTGTACACGAACAACGTGCCGAATGCACACGAAAAGGCACAAAAAATCGCTTATGAGAAGACATTCTTCCAGGACATGGTGGACGACCTTTTCAGTGAAACCGGAAAGAAGATTGTCAGGGACAAAAATGAGATATTTTTCACCTCGCTCGATGAAGTAATTCCTCCGTACAAACTGTCAAGCGGAGAGAAACAGATGCTCATCATATTGCTTACGGTTCTGATTCAGAACAAGCAGCCTTATGTTTTGTTTATGGATGAGCCGGAGGTCAGTCTGCACATTCAATGGCAACAACGCCTGATTTCTCTTGTCCGAAGCCTGAACCCAAACTGCCAGATTATACTGACCACACACAGCCCCGCGGTCATAATGGACGGTTGGGGCGACTGTGTTACTGATGTGGATGATATAGTTTCCTAAATTACACACCATGAAAAAAAGGCTGCAGGACCATCTTTCTTCAAGCTACATAGAATCTGCTAACAGATTGCGTTCAAAAAAGTTGAAGAAACGCATTGTGGCCTATGTGGAAAGCTATGACGACATATTCTTCTGGCGCAGCATACTTAAAAAGTTTGAAAACGAAAGGTTCTATTTTGAGGTAATGCTCCCAAGCCGCACATCCCTCTCCAGAGGTAAAAAGTCGGTACTGATGAACATGCTCGGCCCGGGTCTTGGCGAATACATGATAGCTTGCGTGGATGCCGATTATGACTGGTTGTTGCAAGGCCAGAATGATATAAGCCGTATGATATGCACCAATCCCTATGTGCTCCACACCTACGCTTATGCCATTGAGAACTACCAGTGCTATGCACCGAATCTGCACACCATTTGTGTAATGAGTACGCTCAATGACAACGTGATGGTGGATTTGAATGCCTTCATGACGGAATACAGTCGCATTATCTGGCCCTTATTTGTATGGAATATATGGTGTTACCGCAATGAGGTGTATCACGAATTTACCATTTCCGATTTCTGCGAAACTGTTACGTTCAGGGATGTGAATCCATATCATCCGGAAAACACGTTGCAGATGGTCAAGAACCGTGTAAATAAGAAAGTGGCGTGGCTTCAGCGCAAATTTCCTGAGGGGAAGAAGACATATGCCCCCTTGAGAAGCGAACTTCTTGATATGGGACTCACCCCCGAAACCACATACCTGTACATGCAGGGGCATTCGGTTTTTGAAAATGTGGTAATGCCTTTGCTTACTCCCATATGTACGTTGCTGAGAAAGGAACGTGAAAGGGAAATCAACAAACTGGCCGAACATGAAATCCAACGGCAGAACGAACTGTCTTGTTATCAGCACAGTCAGGCTCCCGTTGACGATATGCTAAAGAAAAGTACGGGTTTCAGAACAAGCAAGCCTTATGAATGGCTTATTGCAGACATCAGCCGGCTTATGGCTGAGGTGGGACGGCCAAAGTAACGGTCAAGCTGTTTGATAATAGAACTCAGACTAAAGACAACCACACAGTCGCCGGCTTGTATTTGTGTGTTACCGTCAATGGCATATCCCACACCATCACGCACAAGACCTCCAAGATTCACTCCCACTGGCAAATTCAGTTCACGCACGGGAACCTGTGTGACCATACTGCCTTCAGCCGCAATAAATTCCGCCACATCAGCCTGGGCGATTGTAAGGCACTTTACATTGGCCACGTCCGTGTCAAGCATCATCTTGTAGATATGGCTTGCTGCAATCATCTTTTTGTTAATGATTGTACCGATGTCCAATCGTTCTGCCATGGAAACATAGTCAAGATTTTCAACCAGCGCCACAGTCTTTCTTACACCAAGACGCTTTGCGGCCAGACAGGCAAGAATGTTAGTCTCGGTCTCTTGTGTCAGCGCCACAAAGGCTTGCACGTCCTTTATCCCTTCGTCAATCAGCAGGCTGGTGTCCCTTCCGTCGCCGTTCACCACCAATATGTCATCGTTTTCAAGAAGTTCATTCAGTCTGTCACAGCGTTCACGGTTAATTTCAACAATCTTCATGTTCATATAGTCAGGTTTGTCATTGGCTACATGAACAGCAATGCGTCCGCCGCCCATTACCATAAGTTTCTTTACATCGGCATACTCCTCTTTTCCGACAAGGCGGCGGATTAGCTGAATGTGTTTCTTGGTGGTCATGAAATAGGCAATGTCTCCCAGTTTCAGCTCGTCATTGCCTCGGGGGATGATTGTATGGTCTTCTCTCTTTATTACTACAATTCTGTATGGCGAGTCGGGCGGACATAGTTTGAACAAGGGCTGATTAAGGATTTGTGCTGTTTCCCTTAGCTTTATACCTAACATGATGAGTGCGCCGTCATGCACCTCAAGATATTGCCTCACCCAGGAACGCTTAACGCCTTCAAGGATTTCCTTTGAGGCAAGCATCTCCGGATAAATGAGGGAATTAATACCCATTTGGTTGAAGAATTCGAGCGACTGCGGCAGCATATATTCCGAGTTGTCCACTCGGGCGACTGTCTTCTTTGCGCCTAATGTATGGGCAAGCATACAACAGGTGATGTTCCGGGTTTCATCGGGTGTTACGGCAATGAAAAGGTCGGCACGCTGTACTCCAGCCTCTTTTTGAGCCCTGATGCTTGTTGGGGAGATGTTCATTGTCAGCAAGTCAAAATCACCCGCATTGGCCAGTTTGGCTGTTTTTTCGGGATTTTCGTCAATCAGTACTATATCCTGATTTTCCCTTGAAAGCAATTCTGCCAAATGCGTACCTACGGCACCTGCTCCTGCAATGATAATCTTCATACTCTCTTGTTATAAATGTGATTGTACTTGCCGTTAATTATGCCAGTCACTTGTGTGCGTACTTTTTAATCTTCTCAGCTATTGATTCAGCATCCATCCCTACCATACGGTACAGCTCTGCCGGTGTGCCATGCTCAATGAATTCATCAGGCAGACCAATTCCGTGTACGTGTGCAGGGAAACAATGTTCAGACATAAATTCCATCACAGCCGAGGCCAATCCGCCCTTTAAAGCACCGTCTTCCAGTGTGATGATATGGGTATAGTGTTCGCCCACATAGTGTAGGATTTCCTCGTCAATCGGTTTCAGGAAGCGCATGTCATAATGCTGCACGCTGATTCCTTCTTCCTTTACCATGGAAATGGCCTTCTCTGCCTCATTGCCAAGCGGGCCAATGCTGAGTAAGGCTATGTCTTTGCCTTCCTGCAGCAGACGTCCTTTACCCACCTGCAATGCCTTCATGGGGCAGCGCCAATCCTTGAGTATACCTTTGCCTCTGGGGTATCTGATTACAAAAGGACCCATATCCGGCAATTGTGCCGTGTACATCAGGTGGCGCATTTCATGCTCATTCATGGGCGATGATATAATCATGTTCGGAACCGCCCTCAGACTGGTCATGTCATAGGCTCCGTGATGGGTGGCTCCGTCTTCACCCACAAGTCCTGCTCTGTCAAAGCAAAGCACCACATTGAGCTTTCCGATAGCCACATCATGTATGATGTTGTCATAAGAACGCTGTGCAAATGCAGAATAAATGTTACAGAAGGGCAGCAGTCCGTCCTTAGCCATACCTGCGGAGAAAGTAACGGCATGACCTTCAGCAATTCCCACATCAAAGGTGCGTTCCGGATATTTTTTCATCATGATGTTCATGCTGCATCCAGTTGGCATGGCAGGTGTGACACCTACAATGTTGGGATTCGACTCTGCCAGTTCGAGCAGTGTTTCACCAAACACGTCCTGGAATCTCAGCGGTTGGCCGTCCTGGTTTTCATCAAGTCTTTCTCCTGTTTCGGGATTAAACTTTCCCGGTGCATGCCAGATGGTAGCATCCTTTTCAGCGGCGGGGAAGCCTCTTCCCTTCACGGTGTGGATATGCAGCAATTTGGGGCCCTGCATGTTCTTGATGCTTTCAAGGGTACGCACCAGAGATATGACATCATGCCCGTCCAAAGGACCGAAATAGCGGATGTCCATTCCTTCAAACACATTCTTCTGGTTTGTAAGCAATGATTTCAGCGAATTGTTGAAGCGGAGAATCTTTCTGCGGCGCTCCTCATTAAGCCATCCCATTTTCAGCATCTTTTGGGAAAGTCTGTATCTCAACGTATTATATGAGCTGCTGGTATGTAGCTGATGCAGATACTCCTTCATTCCGCCCACGCTGCGGTCAATGCTCATGTTGTTGTCGTTAAGGATAATGAGCAGATTGTTGGGCATGGTGCTGGCATTGTTTATGCCTTCAAATGCCAGACCTCCGCTCATACTTCCGTCCCCTATGACTGCCACCACATTGCGTTGTTCCTTATGCAGATGGGCTGCCACTGCCATACCCAATGCGGCAGAAATGCTGTTTGAGGCATGGCCGCAGGTAAATGTGTCATATTCGCTTTCTTCGGGCGAGGGGAAGGGCATCAGTCCATGGAATTTCCGGTATGTGGAGAATTTATCCTTTCTCCCGGTCAGTATTTTATGTCCTCCCGCCTGATGGCCTACATCCCACACAATGCGGTCGTATGGGGTGTCATATACATAATGAAGTGCAACCGTCAGTTCCACTACGCCAAGACTGCTGGCAAAATGACCGGGGTTGCATGATAGTTCTTTAATGATAAATTGTCTTATCTGGCTGCAGACCTCGGGCAGAGCTTCCAACGGAAGTTTGCGCAGGTCTGATGGGGTATTTATGTTTTGTAATAAATCCACAAAGTCTTTTTTCACAATTCAAAAATATTTTATCTATGCAAAATTACATAATTTCGCGGAAGTTCAGTAATTTTGCGTCATAAAAATGACAAAGTCTTTATCTTATAATGACAAATTTCACCGATACCCCTCTTTTTCGCACTGTTGTTGATGTGAAGGCATTACCCTCGGGCATGGCGCCGAATGATGGTTTTGTCTTCCTCGGCTCTTGCTTTGCACAGCATATCGGAGCCAGGTTCATGGACTATGCACTGCCTTCGCTTGTCAATCCTTTAGGGGTACTTTACAATCCTTTCAGTATTGGCAATGTGGTGTCCCATGCACTGCAGCCCGATATTGACCCACTGCTTTTCCAGACGCCTGACAACAGGTATTGCTGCTGGCTAGCCGGCACACAGACAAGCGGGATTTCTCAGGAAGAATGCAGCGTGAAGGTAAAGAATGAATTGTCCGCGCTGAAATGTGGATTGACCAGTGCCCGCTTCTTGTTCATTACGCTTGGTACAAATGTGGTGTACAGGCACAAGGGGCTGGGTGTGGTTGTCAGCAACTGCCACCGTATGCCGCAAAGTGTTTTCAGCGAGGAGACAATGTCTTTGGATGATTGCACAGAGGCTTTGTCCAAAACGGTGGATGCCGTAAGAAGTATCAACGATAAGATTCAAATAATCTTTACAGTTAGCCCTTACAGATATGCCAAATACGGCTACCATGGAAGCCAGCTTGCCAAATCGGTGCTGTTGCTTGCGGCAGATTCCGTCTGTAAGTGTTATCCCCAATGCTGTCATTACTTTCCTTCCTACGAGATTGTGCTGGACGAACTGCGCGACTACCGATTCTATGCAGAAGATATGCTGCACCCTTCACAGCAGGCCATTGACTACATTTGGCACCGCCTTGTGCAAACGTGTTTCACACCCGATGCCAGACAGTATCTCAAGGAATACGAGCCTGTGAGAAAAGGGCTGCTCCATCGTCCGCTGCAATACGACAAAGAAAGGGAAGCAGAGAGGACAGAAGCCCTTATGGCCAAAGCAAAGGAAATATGGGGCAGATACGGAATCAGCTCCGGAACAGAATGACAGCAACAGGAAAAATATTTAACAAATAACATACAAGAATATATGTATTCAATTTCAGAGATTTCACAATATATTGACGCCAAGTGTATAGGAACATCATCAGCACGCATCAGTTCCCTGCTTACGGACAGCAGGAGCCTATGCTTTCCAGAGAGTACATTATTCTTTGCCTTGAAGACCGGACGTGGCAACGGCCACACCTATATACCCAACCTTTACTCCCGTGGAGTGAGATGCTTTGTGGTGAGCGAGATGCCGCAGGACACTTTCCCCGACTGTTGTTTTTTGCTGGTAGATGATACCCTTCATGCCCTTCAGGAGCTTGCGCGCCGACACAGGGAAAGGTTTCGCATCCCCATTGTAGGCATTGCTGGCAGCAATGGCAAGACCACGGTAAAGGAATGGCTTTACCAGATGCTGTCTCCCACATATGCAGTGGTGCGTACCCCGCGGAGCTACAACTCACAGATAGGCGTACCCCTTTCTGTATGGGGCTTGTGGGAAGGAGCACAGATTGGACTCTTTGAGGCTGCCGTATCCAAGCCTGCCGAAATGGCTGTGCTAAGGGACATCATACAGCCCACCATAGGCATCTTTACCTGTCTGGGCGAGGCGCATCAGGAGAATTTCCGTACAATGGAGCAGAAGTGTATGGAGAAGCTTTCCCTCTTTGCCTGCTCAGACGCGCTTGTATATCTTTCCGGCAACCCAGTAACGGACAAATGCATTGCACAGATGGATTTCAAAGGCCGTCTCATTGCCTGCCCCTCATGCGGCAATGCCCTTCAGGACAATATATCGCTGTGCCGGGCCTTATGTGAATACCTGGGTATGGAAAATGACGAGATAAAGCAAAGGGCCGAGAATCTGCAGCCCGTGGCCATGCGTCTGGAAGTACTGGAAGGGAACCAGGGGAACACCATCATAAACGACACCTACAACAGCGACCTCAACAGTCTTGACATAGCCCTGGACTTTATGAACAGAAGGTTCGAGGCTGACAGTCATCAGAGAATACTTCTCCTCAGCGACATTGAGCAGACTGGCATACAGCCCGAAAGCCTTTATCTCCATGTGGCACGCCTTATTGCAGGCAGAGGGATAGACAAGTTTGTGGGTGTGGGACCGCAAATATCAGCCCACAGCAGCCTGTTCAGACATCTCGATATAGATTGTAAATTCTTCTCCGGCACAGCCGAACTTATTTCAAGTAATTATTTAACTAACATTTCCAACTCTCTGATAATGATAAAGGGGGCGCATTCATACCACTTTGACGAGGTGAGCGACCTTCTTGTCAGGAAGATGCACGAAACCATACTCCAGGTAAATCTGCAGGCCATAGTGGACAACCTCAACCATTACCGCAGCCAGCTCAGTCCCCATACGCGTATTATCTGTATGGTAAAGGCTGACGCCTATGGGGCGGGAGCTGTAGAAATATCAAAGACACTGCAGGAGCATAATGTGAATTATCTGGCTGTGGCCGTGGCGGATGAAGGGGTAACCCTGCGCAAGGCTGGCATCACCACCAACATCATTGTGATGAACCCCGAGATGAACAGTCTGCACACCCTTTTCAAATACCAGCTTGAACCCGAGGTGTACAGTTTCAGACTGCTTGATGCCCTTGTCTCTGCCGCCCAGAAGGAGGGGATAACCGAATACCCCATACATCTAAAACTGGATACCGGCATGCACAGACTGGGATTCGACCCACACAAGGACATACCCTCCCTTACTGCAAGGCTCACAGGCCAGTCTGCCCTGCGCCCTTCATCTGTGTTCTCCCATTTTGTAGGCAGCGACTGTGACTGCTTTGACAACTTTTCCGCCACACAGTTCAGCCTTTTCACCACTGCCGCCGATACCATTCAGCAGGCATTGCCATACACCATCCAGCGCCACATCTGCAACAGCGCGGGCATATCCCACTTCCCCCAATACCAGCTCGATATGGTAAGGCTTGGCATAGGGCTATACGGAGTGGACCCCAGGAACAACCACACCATAAACAACGTGTCCACACTGAAGACCACCATTCTCCAGATTCACAACGTAAGGGCAGGGGAGAGCATAGGATACAGCAGGCGTACAGTGCTTGAGCGTGACAGCAGAATAGCCTCCATACCAATAGGTTATGCCGACGGTCTCAACCGTCTTTTGGGCAACAGGGCGGCATACTGTCTTGTAAACGGACACAAGGCCCCCTATGTGGGCAACATCTGTATGGATGTGTGCATGATAGACGTTACAGACATTGAATGCAACGAGGGGGATACTGCCATAATCTTCGGCACAGAACTGCCCGTAACCCTGCTGAGCAATGCGGCTGGCACCATACCTTATGAGATACTCACAGGCATCAGCCCGCGCGTAAAACGCATATATTATAAGGACAGGTGATTCTCCTTGTGGCGTGAAGAAATAGCCAAGGACTTATAAATGATGGGAAGTTCAATAGCCGCGGTTTATCTAAAACGCCGTTCTAATATTCGTTGGAAAGCTATCGTCTGAAAGACGTGAAGTTAAATAGCCGCGGGTTTTCAAACCCGTGGGTAATGAATGGTACGCTCAGCATGAGCATTAGCTAACGGGTGTAAGTCCCGAGCGAGCCCTAATAGCGGGAATCGCATAGCCCAAGGCAAGGGTGTCCATCGTGAGTTGGAATCTGAAGGAAGCCTGCGGCAAACATCTGGTCTGACGAACAGAAACTTCATACAAGGCATATGCCCGTGGGTAAGGTTGCCATTCAAACCAAAGCCCCATAGCTATTCGGAACGGGTGGTGTAGATGGAGCAGACATAAGATGGAAAGTTAATGTT
>JAGBGU010000075.1 GCA_017935785.1 Bacteroidaceae bacterium | reverse complement strand
GAAGTACAAAAAGCACCCCCACAACCAATACTTTTTAGTTAGGGGGGCTTGCTTTTATCATGAAAAAGTCCGAATCCTTAATTATAAAGGAGTTCGGACTAAGGTCTTGTGCTATTTTGAGTTTTACCGGACAGCAATAAAACAATAATAACCTGTTGGCGGAACTAATTTATTACAATAAGGTTATCCAAAAATTGGGGCACCGCAAAACCGCGTGTGATGAGGCACACTAAATCGTGATAATTTATGCATCGGCAGAATCGTTCAACGCCAAAGTCGAGGGCTTCAGGGCTCAGTTAAGAGGGGTCAGTGACAAGAAATTCGTCATCTTCGGTAGTGTTCTGTTTTGTGTGTCTGTAGCTATAAGTTCCAAGCCTGTAAACTTTGGATGTCGTTGCAAAGTTAGTTAATAAATTTAATAATCCTCATAAATTTTATTGTTTTCTTCTTCTATTTTGTTTTTGTCATTTATCGGGGAATAGTTGTATGTCGGATGTGATGTTCGGTAATATCCTGTCATAAGCCTTATGATCCATAGCAACGCTTCCCATCAAAGTCAGTACAGACTCCTCGTTGGGCATAGCTGTCCTCATACGCGTAACACGCCTGAAATCCCTATTCAACCGCTCTATCCAATTGGTCGTATATATCATGGACTGTATTTGCGGAGCGTAATTGAGATAGGTCATATATGCCTTGTAGTCTGCATTGTTGCGAAGGAACTTTATTGACCTATAGTCTTTACCCCACTTGTCGCACATGTCCTGCCATTTAGCCCAAGCCATCTCTATTGTATAATCACGCTGCCCTGTGCGGAAAATGTCACGTAAATCTGCTGCGATGGCCGCTTTATCCCCATGTCGTACCTTGGCATATATATTGCGTTTGAGATGAGTTACACAACGTTGGAGCGGTGATCCAGGGAAGCGTTCTCCAATCACGGTATCCAAGCCTTTGATGCCATCAGCGACAACCAGGCCGATACGCTCTACACCTCGTTCCTTAAGCTTCCCGAAGATTTCATTCCACCCTGTCGCACTCTCTATAGGCATATTGAATATACCCAAGACTTCGCGTGTACCTTCTTCCGTAACTGCCAATGCTACATAAAAGGCTTCGCTGGCCACTGAACGCTTCCGATGAATCTTTATATGTACGCAATCGACGAACAGGATAGGATAATACTTCTCAAGACCTCTTTCCAACCATTCGCTCACTTGGTCGCGTACACTGTCTACCATACGGCTGATACTAGTCTTGGAATAATGCTGACCATAAATCTGGTCAAAGACATCACCTACCTGTTCCTGTGTCAGCCCTTTGGTGTAGAGTACTCCTGCCAAACGGTCACATTCCTCCTCCTGGTCGCGCAGGATAGCGAGAATCTGAGGATGGAAGTTGCCATAACGGTCACGGGGAATACGAAATTCAAGTTTGCGACCATGGCCATAGGCAGAGCCTGGACGATAGCCATTGCCCTTATTCCCCGGATTATCAACGAGAAACTCGCTGCGTTCAGCAATCATCATACTCTCAAGCATTATCTCCATTAAGTCATGAAGACCATTTTTCTTCTGTGCATGCTTGCACATTTGCTCAGAAATTTGTTCCTTTGTAAGTAACATAAGTTGTAATTTTAGATTTGGACAACCAAAATTACAAACTTCTCGGGACTGGCCAAACATGGCTGGTCCTTTTTTAAAACTTAATTGAGACACACTTTTTGAAACAGTATCTCATCTTCAGACTGGTCAAAATTTTCGGCTAAACCACATGGGGTTGCATGTGACACAAAAAGGTGGTTCTGAAACTTATGGCATCAAAAGCAACAGAACCACCTAAAGGCAAAACAAATTAAAACTTAGTCTTTTACTTTACGCAATACGCACGCAGTACGCGCAGGAAGGTACAGCTTAAGCCATCCCTTATTCTGACTTTTCAGTTCAGGGTCATAATTGGTATAGTGGACAACGCTGTCATCATTAAAGCCCATACCTCCGAATTTGACATCATCTGTATTCAGGACATACTCGTATGCACCCTGACGAACCATGAAGCCATAGTCGGTATACGAACGGGTGGGACTGAAATTGAAGAAGAAAAGCAAATCACCACGCTGATAGGCAAGAACCTGGTCACCGTCGTTGTGCCACAATTCCTGTATACTAAGACGCTGAATATTACGCTGTTTTTTCAATGTCTTAAGCATAGCCATATCAAAATCGCCCAGATAATGGTAGCACAACTCCTTATTGTCTACAAGATTCCACTGGCGACGGGCATATTTGTAGCTCCAACCATTTCCTTCGCGCGGGAAATCAATCCATTCAGGATGGCCAAACTCGTTACCCATAAAGTTGAGGTATCCGCCATTAATTGTGCTGGCTGTAAGCAGACGAATCATCTTATGAAGCGCTATACCACGGTTTACATTACTGGTTTCATCACCTTTCTTAAAATGCCAATACATATCAGAATCCACCAATCTGAAGATGATTGTCTGGTCGCCAACCAATGCCTGGTCATGACTTTCGGCATAAGAAATGGTCTTTTCATCCTGACGACGGTTTGTCACCTCCCACAGCAATGAACTGGGTTTCCAGTCCTCATCACGAAGTTCTTTTATACACTTGATCCAATAATCAGGTATATTCATGGCCATACGATAATCAAAGCCATATCCTCCATCGGCAACAGGAGCTGCAAGTCCGGGCATTCCGCTCACTTCTTCTGCTATTGTTATTGCATATTTGTTAACCTGGTGGATAAGTTCGTTTGCCAGAGTCAGATAACAGATGGCATTATCATCCTGATGTCCGTTAAAATAATCGCCGTATCCGCAAAAAGCTTCACCCAGACCATGGCTGTAATACAGCATTGATGTTACGCCATCGAAACGGAAACCGTCGAAATGGTATTCTTCGAGCCAGAACTTACAGTTGGAAAGCAGGAAATGGATAACTTCATTCTTTCCATAATCAAAGCAAAGGCTGTCCCATGCCGGATGCTCGCGACGTTCGCCCTGGTTGAAGTATTGACAGGGATCTCCGGCAAAATTGCCCAAACCTTCATTTTCGTTCTTAACGGAATGGCTGTGTACAATATCCATGATAACAGCCAGGCCTAATTCGTGTGCACGGTCTATCAGAGATTTCAGTTCCTCTGGTGTACCACAACGGCTGCTTGCCGCGAAGAAATTGCTGACATGGTAACCGAAACTTCCGTAATAAGGATGCTCCTGAATGGCCATAATCTGAATACAATTGTAACCATCCTTTGCTATACGAGGCAAAACGTTGTCCCTGAACTCTACATACGTACCCACCTTTTCTTCGTCCTGCCCCATTCCGACATGACATTCATAAATAAAAAGCGGATTTGTGTCGGGCTTGAAGGTGGGACATTTCCATTGATATTCTTCTTCAGGCGACCAAACCTGAGCACTATAAATATGTGTCTTGGGGTCTTGCACAACACGGCGTGTCCATGCTGGTATTCGCTCGCCTTGACCGCCGTCCCAATGTATGCTTAATTTATATAGGTCGCAATGCTTGAGTGCAGATAAAGGAAGTTTGAGTTCCCAATTATCTGTACCGCGAAGGCGTTTGAAAGCATACTTGGCGTCTTCCTTCCAACTATTGCAGTCACCAATGAGATAAATTTCAGTCGCATTAGGCGCCCATTCACGTATAACCCAACCCTTATCTGTTTTATGCAAACCAAAATACAAATAACCACTGGCAAAATCGTTCAGGGTAATCTTGCCTTTGTTGGTCAGTTCCTGTATTTTATTCATAGCATATTGATGGCGTCCCTCTATGGCTGCTGAATGGTCTTTTAGATACGGATCATTCTTTATTAACTTCAGCAATGGAGCAGACTTAGTCTTTTTTGTCGCAGCTACTGCAGAACATTTTTTGGTCACCGGTTTCTTGGCAGCTGTCTTTTTGCTACAGGCCTTAGTCTTTGCTGTGCCTGTCGTTTCTGTCTTGGTCGTTCCCATTATATATTATTTTTTTTGGTTTTTTACTTTGAATATGGCTTTGCGCAACACTGTGGGTGTTATGGCAGGCGCATGGGCATCATGGGGAAAATAAATGACAAACTCGCCAGGGTAAACAGTAAAGAATGACTGTGCCGGACGAGTATAGAACGAGATGTCATCTTGTTCGTTATATGTAGTATTGTCAAGGGAAGATAGCGGTGCATAGCCATGCGATTCCGATCGGCTAATGGGCACCTGTATGTCTACCATTTTCCTATGCGTTTCCAATAATGCTTCATCTTGTGCTTTTGGCTGTGTGTCCACTATAGAAACAAAAAGGTCTTCACCGCAAATGGATGTTTTGCCAAGCGGCATGGATTGCAAATCATGAGTTTGAAGAAATTCCACAACTTTTGCAAATAATGGATTTAAGTCCACATACATATTCAGATTATCAAGAGTATCATGTATCATATCCTTCTTGTTTTCCAAATCATCATTTCACTTTATTTTTAACGGTAGTACTGTCGTTCTGTGATTTTGGTTTCTCTACACCATTCACATAATTGACTTCACGCACTATTTGACCGTTCTTGTCACGTTCAACAAATATTCCGTGTTTCAGATCATCATGGAAGTTGCCCTCGCTTCGCAGACCATCTGCATCTTCCATGATACCATGCCCCTCTTTCTTTCCTTGTTTAAAGATTCCTTTGAATTTGGCACCATCAGCTTGACGGAATATACCCTCACCGTCCATTAGGCCGTTCTTCCACATACCATCATAAGTATCGCCGTTAGCCCAGGAATATTTTCCACGTCCATGTTGCTTGTTATGGCTCCATTCTCCGTCGTACATGGCACCAGTATGCCAAGTAAACACACCATGTCCGTGCTGTTCACCTTTTAAATAATTTCCTACGTATTTATCGCCGTTAGCAAAAGTAAAGATTCCTTCTCCTGTACGTTCGCCTTTTACATAATGACCTTCATAAATGTTACCATCCTGAAATTTGTAGATGCCCTTACCATGCTGCTGATCCTCTATCCAGTCTCCTGAATAGGATTCTCCGTTGGCATAGTTGTATTTTCCCTTGCCATGGCGTTTGTTATTTTTCCATTCTCCTTCATAAATATTGCCATCGTGCCAGTCGAATACTCCTTTTCCGTCTTTCTCATCCTGTTTCCACTCGCCTTTATAGTAAGCGCCATTGGCATAGGTATAGTGTCCGTTACCTTCTCTTTTATCTTCTGCCCAATTACCTACATAGCGGTCTCCGTTATAATAAAACATAGTGCCTTCACCATGCTGGAAATCTCTGAACCAAAGCCCTTCATAACGATTGTTATTGGAGAAATAATAGGTACCTTTACCGTGTTGCTGACCCTGAAACCATTCTCCTTCATATTTTTCACCGTCAGAAAACTGATATACACCCATGCCCTGACGTTTTCCCTTAACATACAATCCAGTATGGGTATCACCGTTCGGGAATGTAGTGGTACCCATTCCATTAGGCTTTCCTTTAACCAGTTCTCCCTGATATTCACTTCCGTCATGAAATTTATAGTTCCCTATCTTTATTTGTTGTGACCAAGCGGGAAGGTGAATGGATAAAACCGAAAAAGCAACTATAACTCTGAATATATATTTCATTTTAATTTTTCAAATTCTTTTAGATAACATTCCGCTTTTTCCAGGTCAGCGGGAGTATCTATGCCTATAGTCTCAATGTCAGTAATACCAACGCGAATTGTATAGCCATTTTCAATCCAGCGAAGTTGTTCCAATGATTCTGCCTGCTCTAAAATCCCTTGTGGCAAAGCTGTAATTTCTCGTAACACTGATGAACGATAGCCATAGAGACCTATATGTTTATAGAAAGTATGGACACGAAGCCAATCTTGGGGTTCAACGCCACGAAGATAAGGAATAACACTACGACTGAAATAAATTGCCTGCATTCGGCTGTTAAATACAACCTTAGGCGAATTGGGATTTTTGAGAGCATCTATACCATCACTAAATGCAAATGGTTTTACTAACGTAGCGATATCAGTACTTTGATATTCAAAACACTTCTTCAGGGATTCCAACTGACTGCAGCTGATAAAGGGTTCATCGCCCTGTATGTTTATAACTACATCATAGTCTTCTCCAATCTTTGTAAAAGCTTCATAACAGCGGTCAGTTCCGCTACGATGTTCCGTACTGGTCATTACCACTTTTCCGCCAAAGCCCTCGACAACCTGACTGATACGTTCATCATCAGTACAAACATAGACTACATCCAGAGCCTTACAGACTTGTTCATACACACGCTGAATAACCGGCTTTCCCCCAAGCAATGCTAATGGTTTGCCCGGAAAGCGTGTACTGGCATATCGTGCAGGTATCAATCCAATATATCTCATCTCTCTATATCTTAAGCTTTATAATTATATGTCACAAACATCAATTACCCAACTCATCCAATCCAATTTGTTCTATACCTTCAAGAATATCACCTTCTTCATCATCACCATACACACTTGCACACGGATCAAAACCTGGAGGAATATCAAATTTTTCTTCCTGACTGTATCCTAATGTATTGTCAGCAAAAACCTTATTAAGAAATTGGGCTACTATGGGAAGAGCTGAGTTAGCACCCTGACCAGTTGCCATGCTGGCAAAATGAATGTCACGTTCTTCACCACCAACCCATGCGCCAAAACTTAATCGAGGTGTATAACCCACAAACCATCCGTCTGAATTGTCATTGGTAGTTCCGGTTTTTCCACCCATATCAGCCATTATCTTATAACGGTTACGCATTCTTGAACCTGTACCTCCATTCATCACACCTTGCATGAGAATAATCATCTTATAGGCCGCTTCCTCAGAAATAACCTCTCTGACACGAGGAGCGAACTGGGCTACGATATTACCGTCACCATCCTCAATATGAGTAACAAGAAGAGGACTTCTGCGCACACCTTTCATTGGGAAAGCAGTATATGCGCTGACCATCTCAGACACTGAAATGTCACAAGGGCCTAAGCAAAGTGAAATGGAAGGATGTATATCCTGATTGACAACACCGAATTCATGAATCAATCTCACAAGTGCATCGGGCGATAATTGGCTCATCAGATATGCAGAAATCCAGTTGTTACTTTGCGCTAATCCCCATTTAAGAGTAACCATTTCACCGTAACGTTTCTGGCTGGTATTTCGTGGAGTCCAGGTTTTATCATCACCTGCTGTGTATGTCTGTTGTACATTAGGCGCCAAATCACAGGGACTCCATCCACTCTCCATCGCTAGTGCATACAAATATGGTTTTATGGTAGAGCCTACCTGACGTCGGCCTTGCATACACATATCATACTGGAAATGTTTGAAATCCACACCACCGATATATGCTTTTACATGTCCGGTTTCGTTTTCCATACACATAAATCCACAACGCAGAAATTCCTTGTAATATTTTATACTGTCAAGTGGAGTCATTGTTGTATCAACTTCGCCATTGTTTGTATAAATAGTCATATCACAAGGAGTTTCAAATGTTTTCATTATTTCCTCATGACTGTGCCCCTTAGCTTTCATTGTGACATAACGTCCGCTTTGACGTATTGCACGCTGAAGATTGTCTTTAACCTGTTTGGCCGGCAAACCAGAATAATAAGGACGGTTCTTGTTTTTCCGTTGCTCCTTTTCAAAAGCAGGCTGCAACACCTTCACTACATGAGAATCTACGGCTAATTCTGCATAATGTTGCATACGGCTGTCAAGTGTGGTATGAATTTTAAGACCGTCAGTGTAAATATTGAACGGTTTTCCATCGCGATTCATGTTTTTGTTACACCAACCGTATAATGGGTTTGTTTCCCAAGCCAAAGAATCCTCGTAATATAATTGTCTCTGCCATGACGCATATTGGTCCGAGTTAGGCTTTTTCGCCATCAGCATCCTACGCAAATGATCTCGCAGATAAGTGCCCATTCCCTGCTTATGGTCTACTCTATGAAAATCCAACTTCAAGGGTTCAAGCACATGCTTGTCGTATTCTTCCTGTGAGAGGTAGCCAACACGCTTCATTTGTCCTAAGACAACATTTCTGCGTTCCTGACAACGTTCGGGTTTTCTTACCGGGTTAAAATAACTTGGATTTTTACACATTCCCACCAAAGTGGCAGCTTCATTGAGGGTAAGGTCTTTGGGTTCCTTTCCGAAATATGTCTTAGCGGCTGTTTTTATACCTACAGCATTATGCAAAAAATCGAAATGATTAAGATACATGGTGATAATCTCTTCTTTTGTGTAATGCCGTTCAATTTTAAGAGAGATTACCCATTCTATTGGTTTTTGCAAAGCTCTTTCCCGAACAGATGCAGCAGTACCGGAATAAAGTTGCTTAACAAGCTGCTGTGTAAGCGTACTTCCTCCGCCTGCACTTTTCTGCTGCAGAAGCAAACGCTTTACAGCCACACGTACCAGAGCCCGGAAATCAATCCCTGAATGTTCTTCAAAGCGTTCATCCTCGGTTGCGATAAGTGCCTGTATCAAATATGGCGGTAAATCGTCATAATCTACAAAAATACGATTTGCCTGGCTATAGCTCCACGTTCCGATCAGCTTGCCATCCGATGAAAGTATTTGGCTGGCATACTTGTCTACTGGATTTTCCAATTGTTGCAAGTCAGGCATATAGCCAATCTTTCCTTCTGCAATGGCATAAAATGTATATGATACGGCTGCAACAGCCAATATAAAAATTACCCAAAGGGTAAAAATAATTTTCTTGCGCATTCTAAAATAGATACCTAATTAGGTCACAAAGATATGAAGTTTTTTTAATATAATAAAGTTGTTGACATAAAAAATGAAAATTATGTGGAAAACAAAGACATATAGTTGGCGGATATAACTTTTTTATGTAATTTTGAAGTCCGAAAGTAATTTAGCAGAATAATTAATTGTTTTATGGAAAACAGAAGCCTGGTTACCATAGCCCAACACTCAAAAGAAAAAATCCTGTACCTACTGGAAATGGCTCAGGAGTTCGAGAAACATCCCAACCGCAATATTTTAAACGGTAAAGTTGTAGCTACACTATTCTTTGAACCTAGTACAAGAACAAGATTAAGTTTTGAGACAGCGGCAAACCGTCTTGGTGCAAGAGTGATTGGCTTTGCCGACCCAAAGGTTACAAGCGGGACAAAGGGCGAAACTCTTAAGGATACAATAATGATGGTATCAAACTATGCAGACATTATAGTGATGCGTCATTATTTGGAAGGTGCCGCCCAATATGCAAGCGAAGTAGCGCCAGTACCTATAGTCAATGCAGGAGATGGGGCCAACCAACACCCCAGCCAGACAATGTTAGACTTATATTCCATACAGAAGACACAAGGCACACTTGAAAATCTGAACATATATCTGGTTGGCGACCTCAAGTACGGCCGTACAGTACATAGTCTGATAACAGCCATGCAACATTTTAACCCGTTCTTCCATTTCATTGCGCCTGACGAATTGGCAATGCCGGAGTACTACAAGATGTATTGTAAGAAAATGGGTATTCGCTATTTCGAAACCAAGGAATTTAATGCAGAAACTATTGCAGACGCTGATATTATCTACATGACACGTGTACAAAGAGAAAGATTTACTGACCTCATGGAATATGAGCGTGTTAAAGACAGTTATTTGCTTAAAGAGGATATGCTATTCCGTGCCAGAGGAAACATGAAAATCCTCCATCCATTGCCACGCGTAAACGAGATAGAATACTCAATTGATGATACTAAGTTTGCCTATTACTTCCAACAAGCCCATAACGGATTGTTCGCAAGACAAGCGCTTATTTGCGATGCTCTTGGCATTACGTTGGAAGACATCAAGAACGATAAAACCATTATCTCATGAAAAGACAAGAACTGCAAGTGGCTGCTTTGGAGAACGGAACAGTCATTGACCATATCCCTTCAGCAAAGGTATTTGAAGTAATCAATCTTTTGCATCTATATTCTGTTGAGGCCCCGATTACCATCGGCTACAATCTCAAAAGTAAAAAGATGGGGAATAAAGGAATAATCAAGGTGGCAGACAAATTCTTCTCTGATGAAGAGTTAAATCAACTATCCGTCATTACACCCAATGTTACTCTATGTGTTATCAGAGATTTTGAAGTGGTGGAGAAGAAGACGGTTAGAATGCCAGATTTGCTAACCGGAATTGTTAAATGCCCAAATCCCAAATGCATAACCAATAACGAACCCATGAAGACACGCTTGCATGTATTGGATAAGGAGCAAGGTATACTCCAATGCCATTACTGCAATAAAGAAGTGAAAGTTGAAAATGTAAAATTAGTCTAAAAATAAATAAATCAATGAACAGAGACAACACTGTTTTTCAGTTGATTGAAAAGGAACATCAACGACAACTGCGTGGAATCGAACTTATTGCAAGTGAGAATTTTGTAAGCGAACAGGTTATGGAAGCCATGGGATCCTACCTGACAAACAAATATGCCGAAGGCTATCCAGGAAAAAGATATTATGGCGGATGCCAGGTGGTAGACGAAGTTGAACAACTTGCTATTGACCGTGTAAAAGAACTCTTCGGTGCAGAATATGCCAACGTACAGCCTCACAGTGGAGCACAGGCTAATGCCGCTGTTTTTCTTGCAGTAATGAATCCCGGCGACACCTTCATGGGTCTTAATTTGGACCACGGAGGCCATCTTTCACATGGTTCGTTAGTGAATACAAGCGGACTTATCTACAAGCCTGTTGGTTATAACCTGAACAAGGAAACAGGACGTGTAGATTATGATGAAATGGAAAAACTGGCGCTGCAGCACAAGCCCAAGATGATTATCGGCGGTGGTTCTGCATATAGCCGCGAGTGGGACTATGTACGCATGAGAGAAATTGCCGACAAGGTTGGAGCCATTTTGATGATTGACATGGCACACCCCGCAGGCCTCATTGCTGCAGGTTTGTTGGAAAATCCTGTCAAGTATGCACATATCGTGACCAGCACTACACACAAGACACTGAGAGGTCCGCGTGGTGGTATCATACTCATGGGCAAAGACTTCCCAAATCCTTGGGGAAAAACAACTCCAAAGGGTGAAATAAAAATGATGTCTGCCCTTCTCAACAGTGCAGTATTCCCTGGCATACAGGGCGGTCCGCTTGAACATGTAATTGCAGCCAAAGCCGTAGCTTTCGGAGAAGCGCTTCAGCCCGAATTCAAGGAGTGGGCAAAGCAGGTCAAGGCCAACGCTGCTGTACTGGCAGATGAACTGACCAAGCGTGGATTCCACATCGTAAGCGGTGGTACCGACAACCACTCCATGTTGGTAGACCTACGCAGCAAATACCCCGAACTTACCGGTAAAGTTGCCGAGAAAGCATTGGTAGCAGCAGACCTCACCGTAAACAAGAATATGGTTCCATTCGATAGCCGTAGCGCATTCCAAACCAGCGGAATCCGTCTTGGTACTCCGGCCATCACCACACGCGGTGCAAAGGAAGACCTCATGGTCAAGATTGCCGAGTTTATCGAACGTGTACTGAACGCGCCCGAAGATGAAAACGTAATCTCACAAGTGCGCAACGAGGTAAATGAAATAATGAAGGATTATCCATTATTCGCATATTAGTCTATACTATTATACTTTAAAAATAAAGCAGGCATAATTTAAGCCTGCTTTATTTATTAACGCAAGTACAAAAAGTAAGACTTCTATTAATTGCAACACTTAAAGACATATTGTTGCGTTGTACAACGCATACTATTGCAAAGGCTGTTAGATACTGATGCGATGACAAACGCAACAGTATGCGTTTAAGATGGGAACTATATGCGTCTTATTTCATCTTCTTAAGCACGGCATCAATCTCATCAAATTCTTTACCCATATTCAGATTTAGATAGATACGGTAAAGTGGTGATGCCCATCGGTCTGCATTCTCAGGTTGAAGCTGTCTAACTTTCTCCATACAAGGTCTGGCCGACTGGTAAAGACTTTGTATAATGCGTCGATCTTCCAGACACTTAGGATTCTTCAAGTCATTACACGCATCCTGTTGAGCGATTAATGCCAAATTACAATAAGAAAGTCCTTTATTGAAATAGGCATCAGCATAATTCTTATCGCGCATTATACATGAATCGCTAAACTGAATACAGTTTTTATAGTCTTCTTTACCTAAGGACAGAAGACTCTTGGCATACCAAAAGAGAGGCTTTTCATGATGAATGTCGAGCAAAGAATCTGCCAGCGCTAATCCTTGATCATATTTATGATGTGTATTATACCAATCCAGAAGATTCATAAAGAAATAATCGTGTTCAGGATATAATTTAACACCAATATTCAGTTCCTTAAGCCAATTCTTCTCATCATTCTGCCATGAATAAGTTCTCGCCTTATATTCTTGTAGAATTGGTTTCTGTGCTTTATCTGCCCATGATATTGCAGACTCAATATAACGGCGGGTCTGAATGGGCTTTTTGGCGTTATATGCACATAGAGTAGCCCAGTATGAGACGCGGGGAATAATGGTGTCATTAGGATTCTTGTTACTTCTAAGATAAGCATCAAAATAATCAAATGCAAGGGGATATGCCTTTTTTCTCATCTGGAAAATACCACCGTTGAGCAGATTCTTACGATGCTTCTTCATCAATGAATTGACGTCAGACTCATACTTGCGCTTAACTACACCTTTGGCGTTTGGAATAATGTCAACGCTGTCACAACGAATCAAATGCTGGTACATACTAAGCGTAGTGCCGAAAAACTGGGCTGTATCATATTTCTGTTTAAGATAAGCCAGACGGTTTATGGTTCCGTTAAGGTTTTGTTGTAATAATGCAGCTGTGTAATAAATGCGCGCACGATCCTTGTTATCAATATCCTGACGCGGAATAGCACCCAATAGACCTTGTTCTGCTGGTCCATGGTTATTACTGTTTTTCAAGGCAAGTTTAGCGGTCTTGAATAAAGTCTTCAATTTTACAAGCTCTTCTTTTTTGTCTTTCTTTTCTGCAGAACCTACAGAAAGGGCAAACATAAAGAGTGTCAGAATAACAAAATATTTTTTCATTTCCTACTACATTACCTTAATTAATATTGTGGGGCGAGTGTATTGCCCGCCCCACATAAATGATGTCTATTATTAGAGCAACTTGTCCATTTCTGCAGCTTCAGCAGCCTTGCCTACAACGGTGTAGCACTGCTTCAGTTCATAAGCCCACTTCTGAGGTTCATCAGGAGTAACCTCACGTGCCTTTTCAAAATAAGGGATTGCCTCTCCAAAAAGGCCCTTTGTCTTTTCAAGTGTCTTCTTGGCTTCGGTCTGGTTCTTGATATTGCTGATAGTTGAATTCAGGTCAAGAGCCTGACGGAACTTGCAAAGACCGCACTGATACCATGCATCGTACTGTTCGGGCTTGAGTTCAGAGCACTTGATGTAGTATTTCAAAGCCTCGTCATACTTTGCATCAGCGAAGTAGACAAATGCACGGGCATAGTTGGCAATATAGATTTCGGGGTTCTTTGCCAAAATTTCATCAGCAAACTTACCCATTTCAGCAGAGCTCTTCTTCTGATAGTATGCAGAGAGTATCTGAATATAGTCTTCGTTGCTTTCTGGTGCATTCAAGCAGATTTCACGAACTTTGTTAGCCCATGTCAAAGTATCACCCTGCTCAAGATAAGAAAGCATACGAATCTGATTTGTGCCCTGTGCACCTTCCTTAAAGGTTACAGCCAAATCATAATACTTGTCCATTTCCTTATACTTCTTGGCCTGATAAGCTGTCTGGAATGCATAGTAGGCAATCTGATTGGGCTCAACGCTCATCTCAACCTGTTCAGCCACAACTGGATAACGCTTTCCATAATTCAATGCGATATCATAAGCCTCCAATGCAGAATCATAACGCTTGCAGTCACTCTCAAACTGTGCAGCATAAATGTAATAGATTGCACTCTTTGCCAAACTTGCCTGCTTGCCTTCAAGATACTTTACATTGCCGGTTTCGCCAGTTTTCTTTTCTGTATATTTCAGCTCATTACTCATAGCATCTGTTAACGTCTTCAGATTCTTGTAGTACTTGGCTGTATCCAATGGCTGCTTCTGAGAAGCTGCTTCAAGATAAAGGTTATGGGGAAGAGTGGCCAAATCAGAACACAACTTGTATCCTTCGCCTAACTTCTTCTCATCAATATGTCCGCTTGCAAGTGCCTTTGTAATAAGGTCCAAACCTTTATTACATTCTGTGAAGATCTCTTCAGCTGTAGCAGGCTTTTCTTTGTCCTGAACTTTTAGATAAATGGCATCCTTCACTTTCTGTGCTTGGTCCATTTGGGCCTTTGCCTCTTTCTTTGCTTCTTTCAAAGCTTTTGCAGCAGCCTTTGCCGCCTCTTTATCCGTTTGTGCCATGGCACCGCTGGCCAATATCATCAATGCCAGCGAAAGGACTGTTTTTTTCATACGCTTGATTTTTATAGTTTTACATTAAGTTCCTTACAATGTTAATCATTATTCATTTGATGCATTATTGCTGCTTTCTTCAGCGGGATTCTCTTCATCCTCCTTTTCATCATCACGAGGAACCACACAGACATGGCTAATCTGGTCATTACGTTTCTTCAGTTCAATTACCTTTGTACCTTGGGTATTGCGTCCGAGATTCCTAATTTCATCAATGTGCATGCGAATGGCAGTTCCGCTCTTATTAATAATCATAAGGTCATCTTCATCCTTGACCACAAGCAGAGAAACAACCTTACCTGTCTTATCAGTAATATTCAGCGTCTTCACACCCTTGGCATGACGCGAGGTCTTGCGGTATTCTTCAACATCAGTACGTTTTCCGAAACCCTGGTCGCTGAGCACAAGAATGGTTTCATTCTCTACATCATTTATCACAGCCATTCCGATTACCTCATCATCAGAGTTTTCATCAAGTACAAGACTGTATACACCTGTTGCATTTCGTCCCATCGTACGCACCTGATCTTCATTAAATCTGATTGCACGTCCGTTTCGGTTAGCAATTACAACCTCATTATGTCCGTTGGTAAGAGAAACACCTATTACGCGGTCATCTTCGCGAATATTAATGGCTATGACACCATTTGTACGCGGACGGCTATAATCTGTAAGACATGTCTTCTTAATAATTCCGTTTTTAGTACAGAACAGCACAAAATGATTTTCACAGAAAGCAGGATCATGTAATTTGCGGATACACAAGCAGGCATTAACCTTATCTCCCGGTTCAATCATCAGCATATTCTGGATGGCACGGCCTTTGTTGTTCTTCGCACCTTCGGGAATGTCATAGACCTTGAGCCAATAACAACGTCCGCGGTCTGTAAAGAACATCATGGTATTGTGCATTGTCGCGGGATAGATATGCTCAATGAAATCGTTATCTCGCGTTGCGCTGCCCTTGACACCAATTCCACCACGACCTTGAGCCTTAAATTCTGAAAGAGGAGTACGCTTAATGTATCCCATATGACTGAGCGTAATGACGACCTCATCATCTGCATAGAAGTCTTCTGCATTGAATTCTTCTGCGCTTGGCATAATCTGAGTCTTGCGTTCGTCTCCGAACTTTTCCTTTACCTCAAGCAGTTCATCTTTGATTACCTTGCGGCAAAGTTCGTCATCAGTCAGAATCTGGTTATAATATTTTATCTTTTCCTGCAGGTCATCATATTCAGAATGCAGTTTCTCCTGTTGCAAACCGGTAAGCTGGCTCAATCGCATGTCCACAATGGCCTTTGCCTGCACTTCATCCAAGTCGAAGCGCTGCATAAGTCCCTCAATGGCAAGTTGCGGTGTTTTGCTGCCTTTAATAATATGTACAACCTCGTCAATGTTATCACTGGCAATAATGAGTCCGGCCAGAATGTGGGCACGTTCTTCAGCCTTGCGCAAGTCATACTTGGTACGGCGGATAACCACCTCATGACGATGGTCAACGAAATTTGAAATGCAATCTCTAAGCGTAAGCAAACGAGGACGTCCCTTGACAAGAGCAATGCTGTTCACGCTGAAACTTGTCTGCAGAGCCGACATCTTGAAGAGTTTGTTAAGCACAACACGGGCATTAGCGTCACGCTTCACATCCACGACAATACGCATACCTTCCTTGTCAGACTCATCATTGATATTACTGATACCCTCAAGTTTCTTATCTGCCACCATCTGTGCGATGGACTTAATCATTTCGGCCTTGTTTACGCCATAGGGAATCTCAGTTACAACAATCTTGTCGTGCTGATCTCCGGCCTCAATATCTGCCTTGGCACGCAGAATTATTCTTCCGCGTCCGGTTTCATAAGCGTCCTTTATGCCTTGCAGACCCATGATATATGCGCCAGTGGGGAAATCGGGTCCTTTAACGTATTGCATAAGGTCTTCACAAGTAAGTTGGTCATTGTCAACAAATGCGACACAGGCATCAATGACCTCGCCAAGATTATGAGTAGGGATATTGGTTGCCATTCCCACAGCAATACCAGTGGCTCCGTTAATCAGAAGATTTGGGATGCGGGTGGGCATTACGGTAGGTTCCTTCAACGTATCGTCGAAGTTGTTGGTCATATCCACGGTTTCCTTTTCAAGGTCTTCCATCATGGCCTCTCCCATCAGGCTGAGTCTGGCCTCGGTATAACGCATAGCCGCAGGGCTGTCACCGTCAATTGAGCCAAAGTTGCCCTGACCGTCCACCAGCGTATAGCGCATAGCCCACTCCTGAGCCATACGAACCAATGCTCCGTATACACTGCTGTCTCCATGGGGATGATACTTACCAAGAACCTCTCCCACTATACGTGCACACTTTTTGCTGGGACGGCTATGTAAATTGCCCAGTTCTTTCATTCCGAAAAGGATTCGGCGATGTACGGGCTTGAATCCATCTCGCACATCAGGCAGAGCACGAGCTACAATCACACTCATCGAATAGTCGATGTAGCTTTTTCTCATTTCATGCTCAATGTCTACCTTGATGATTCTTTCTTGATCTTCCATTTATAAAAAATTAGTTCTATACTTCCTGTTTTACCTTATTAGGCTATTTTTGCCGCAAATTTAGCCAAATTTCGCGATATAAGCAAATTTATGGCTTATAAATACAAGGGATTTCCACACAAATCACAAGATGCGCAAAGGCGGCATAGACGATATTCGGCATAATGAGAACTATGCTGTACTTTTGAGATAAAACAATGCATAAACAAACGGAATCGTGTAAGAAGGAAAGGTACAATATCCGCTACAAAAAAACATCCAAAGTTGATGAAATTGAAACTACCTCGGGAGACAATTCTTTTTTCCTCCGGGGGAAATTTTTCACCACCAGCGAATAACTGTGCCTGATGAGTTCCTGAATAAAAGAATCATCAAGGCAACCGAACAGATTTATCTGGTTCCAGTGCTTCTTGTTCATGTGCCATGCAGGCTCTATTTCAGGATGTGCATCGCGCAACTCAACAGCCAAATCCGGATTGCACTTTAACACAAACCACTTTGTATCGGACAAATTTACCATAGCGAAAATCTTACCCCAAATGCGGAATGCAAGCACATCTTCGTCAAAAGGGAAGTCCTCCGATACGCAAGGAAGTCCGGTACAGTAATTTCTTAATTCCTCAACGTTCATTTACAAATAACAAATGAAAAGGGAGATGCGCCAGACATCTCCCAAACTATTACATCTTAATAATTATACCAGCTTGTTATTTTCCGGAAAAATCACTTTAGGCTTGAAAGTTTTTGCCTCTTCAAAATCCATCAAAGCATAAGAGATTATTATCAGTGTGTCGCCCACTTGTACCTTACGGGCTGCGGCTCCGTTCAGGCAGATACACCCGCTTCCTCTCTCTCCGCGAATAATATAGGTTTCAAACCGTTCGCCGTTATTATTGTCTACAATCTGTACCTTTTCACCGGCTATCATGCCTGCGGCATCCATCAAATCCTCATCAATGGTTATGCTGCCCATATAATGGAGATTGGCCTCGGTAACCTGCACACAATGCAGTTTAGACTTCAATACTTCTATCATCATACGTCATTAACTATTTATATCTGATATGGTCAATCAGGCGGATGGGTACGGCTCCGCAATATACTGTGATACAGCCCACCACACTTTCAGCATCATCCCAACTGCCGACATCAGCCAACGTCTTTCCGTCTACGATACTGAAATATTGCACCTTAAGGCCCTCTATAGCATCAATCTGTTCTACTACATAATCATGCGTCTCGGAAACACTTTGGTCCAAGTTCTTGCTTTCGGACAGTATGCGGTAAATATGCGCCGCCAAAAGTCTCTCATCATCGCTCAAAAGCGTATTTCGGCTACTGCGGGCAAGTCCGCTTTCCTCGCGGATTACCGGACACGGGACAATCTCGATATTCCATTTGAAATCTTCAACCATCCTTTGTATGACGCATATTTGCTGGTAATCCTTCTCACCAAAGTAGGCACGGTCTGGTTCTACATAGTCGAAAAGTTTGCTCACAATCTGACATACACCGTTAAAATGGCCGGGGCGGAATGCACCTTCCATTACGCTGTCCGTCGGCGGATAACTAAAAACTCGGGTATCGGGTTCGGGATACACTTCCTCAACAGAAGGAGCGAAAACCATCTGGGCGCCGCACTGTTCAAGCAAGCGGCAATCGGCCTCAAGCGTGCGGGGATACCTTTCCAGGTCTTTCTTGTCATTAAACTGGGTAGGGTTCAGGAATATGCTCACAACCGTAACGTCGTTCTCCTTTACACTACGGTTTACCAACGACGCATGACCGGCATGCAAGGCACCCATCGTGGGCACCAGTCCGACGCTATGCCCCTGCACCCTTTCATCGTTCAAACGTGCTTTTAAATCTGCGATTGTGTGGACTATCAACATAATTGACTTTGTGTTTAAAAACCATGCAAAGTAACACAGATTTCCTTAAATAGAGAAACTTTTTATACAATTCTGTATCAAAAAAATGCAATTCGGTGTCTTTTCCAGTCGGTCAGGACTAATAAATCCGAAAAAAGTTGTACTTTTGCAAATCAAAAAAGAATTTAAGACATAGCATGAAGGCAAAAAAGACATTATTTGTAGCACAGGAAATGACCCCTTACGTACCCGAAACCGAGTTGGCGGCATGGGGAAGAAAACTACCCCAGTTGACCCAGGAAGGCGGTCGCGAAATACGAACCTTTATGCCCAAATGGGGTATCATCAATGAAAGGCGCAACCAGCTCCACGAAGTTATCCGCCTGAGCGGAATGAACCTGGTTGTGGACGATACAGACCATCCGCTTATCATAAAGGTAGCGAGCATTCCCAGTGCACGCATCCAGATTTACTTCATCGACAATGACGAATTCTTTACCAATCACCAGATGACCTGCGATGAAAACGGAAAGGAATACGACACCAACGCCGAACGTGCATGCTTCTATGCACTGGGTGTACTGGAAACCGTTAAGAAGCTTCGCTGGGTTCCCGATGTAATCCACTGCCAGGGATGGATAAGCAGTTTTATCCCCATGTTCATCAAGACTATCTATGCCGAAGAACCCTGCTTCAGAGAATGCCGTACCGTTTACACACCGTCTCACGCCGAAATGTGCGCCCCGCTGCCCCAGAACATGAACGGTATCCTGGACTACAGCGGTGTGCCCGCCGCCCAGGCACTCGAAGGTATTGAAGACTGTGACAACATGCAGATCCTTAACCGCATGGGAATCAAATGGGCCGACGGAACCGCTTTCATCTCAGCCGACGATGCACTGAAACAGGTTGCTGAAAAGTTCGGCAAGCCCGTCCTTGAGCCCAAGGATGCAACAGAATGGGGAACCGCCTATCCCGAATTCTACGATTTGGTATGGGAAAGCAGTAACGAAGACGCGTAAGTCCTCTCTACCCCACTCTCCTTAATTTTATATTTACCGTAAATAGCCACAGCGCAACACCACACACATGAATATCTTCAAGAAATCGTTGCCGGTTGTTCTTTGCATTGCAGCGCTTGCTGCCTGCGACGACGATACAGGCACAATGGGCATCTACCCCGAAACAGACGGGCTTACCCACTCTCATGCCATTGTCAGCGTAACCACCCGTTCTGTCGGACTGGGTGCAGTGCGTACAGCAAGCGACATCAATTATCTGGGCGACATCATCGACCCCGAAACGGAAACGCGCATCAGGTCTGAGTTTGCAGCCCAGTTCTATACTTTCGAGAACTACAAGTTCCCCGAGAAGTACCAGATGTTCCCCATTGACACCACACTGGCAGTGCCCGATGACCATTCGCAAGACAGCGTTTTCTGCGACTCGGTAGAAATCCGACTCTACTTTGAAGACTATTACGGCGACGGAGACAACCCCATGAAACTCGAGGTCTATCCACTGTCCAAGCAAAACATACTTAGTGAGGACAGCGTGTATTACAGCGACATAAATCTGGAGAAATATATCGACGCCGGCACACAGCCCATCGCCACAAAGGTGTTTTCGCCCAATGACTACACATTGTCCGACAGCGAACTCAACAGTTCCACCCACAGCAACAACATCCGCATTGTGCTGCCCAGAAAATGGGGAACACAGCTCATGCAGGACTATTACGAGCACCCCGAGTACTTCAAGGACTCATATTCATTTATCCGCAACGTATGCCCCGGATTCTACTTCAAGCTCAAGAGCGGCAGCGGAAACATGATATCCGTGGATGTGGGCACCATAAACGTGTACTTCAGCTATTACGAGAAGAGTAACCCGGACAGTACGCTTTCCGGACTGGCACGCTTTGCCTCAACCCCCGAGGTTATCCAGAGCACAAGGTTTGTCAATGACGACCTGCAACAGCTCATTGACGAGGAAGGATGCACCTATCTGAAGACCCCCGCAGGAATCGGCACTGAGGTGACCATCCCCGTTGACGAAATTATGGACGGACACGAGAAGGACAGCCTGAGCAAGGCCCGCCTCATACTGTCCCGATACAACAAGAAGGACGACACCTATGCGCTGGGCACGCCCTCAAACGTACTGCTGGTGCGCAAGTCGGAGATGAAATCCTTCTTCGAGAACAAGGAAGTGAGCAACTCGCTTACATCGTTCACCACCAGCTTTGACGCCACCTACAACACATACACATTCGAGAACCTGTGCCGTCTGGTATCTTACCTGCACGCTGAGAAGAAGAAGGGAATGCAGACCGAACGCATCAGCGAAAGCGAATGGGAGGCACGCAACCCCGACTGGAACAAATGCGTGGTTATCCCCGTCAAACGAAGCACCACACAGGATGCTTACGGCAATGTCTATGAAACCAGTGTCACACACGACATGGACATGAACAGCGTCCGTCTTGTAGGCGGTCCTCACGCTCCCCTGCAGATGCAGGTCATCTACAGCCGTTTCAAATAAGAGAGAATCACCCATTAAGGTTTGCCCCCCATGCACGGCCTACATGCTTCAGCACAACGGTTACGCATTGCCGCCCTTGCATTGGGCATGATGTGTCTGCCTGCCTGCACAGCGTCGCAGCCCAGGGAAGAAGCACCCGTGCAGGAGGAACAGACCGACACCCTACCCGCCACGCTTTCCCTTATCTTTGTGGGCGACCTCATGCAGCACCAAAGCCAGATTGATGCCGCCATGCGGAAGGAAGGCTTCGACTATTCCGCATCGTTCCGCCATGTAGCGCAGGAGATTCAGAAATCCGACATAGCCATAGGAAACCTTGAATGCGCAATGGGCGGAAAACCTTATGCGGGATACCCCTGCTTCAGCGCCCCAGACGAATTCCTCCATGCCATAAGAGATGCCGGGGTCGATGTGCTGAGCACGGCCAACAACCATTGTCTTGACCGCGGCAGCAAGGGCGGACTGCGAACCATACATCTTCTCGACTCGCTCTCCATCCCCCACCTCGGCACCTATCCCGACTCAGCCCGCCAAGCCGCCACACACCCCCTGATTATAGAAAAAAACGGCATAAAGCTGGCCTTGATAGCCTATACATACGCCACAAACGGCATAAAAGCCACTCCACCGTTCAGGGTAAACTACATCGACGAAAAGCAGATTGCCCAGGATATAGCCCGTGCCAAGTCCCAACAGCCCGACGCCATCATTGCCCTTATGCACTGGGGCGAGGAGTACCATTCGCTCCCTTCAAAGGCACAAAAGACACTCGCCGACAAACTGTTTTCGCAGGGTGTAACGCACATCATCGGCTCGCACCCCCATGTGGTACAGCCCATAGAACTGCGTACAGACTCGGCCGCAGCCACGCGCCGACTGCTTGTGTATTCTCTGGGCAACTTCATTTCGGGCATGTCTGCCAACAAGACCGACGGCGGACTGATGGTGCGCATGACACTGGAAAAACACCGGCAAAAGACCACGCTGAAACATGCCGACTACAGTCTGGTATGGACGCTGCGCCCCGCACACAATGCGCTAAAGGACTACAGTCTGATTCCCCCCAGCCACATAGATTCCCTACAACCCTCGGCACAGTATCTTTTCCGCCGTTTCCTAAAACAGGCCCGCACACTGTTTGAGCAGCACAACACCGGCATTGCGGAAAAGGAATTCTGATTGAGACAAAATTTCAGAAACCGCCCAGATGTCCGCAACCATCGTTGCGGACAAATCCAAGCCCTCCCAGATGTCCGCAACCAGCGTTGCGGACAAATCCAAGCCCTCCGAGATGTCCGAAACCAGCTTTGCGGACAAATCCAAGCCCTCCGAGATGTCCGAAAACAGCTATGCGGACAAATCCAAGCCCTCCGAGATGTCCGAAAACAGCTTTGCGGACAAATCCAAGCCCTCCGAGATGTCCGAAAACAGCGTTGCGGACAAATCCAAGCCCTCCGAGATGTCTGCTAAAGGTTTTGCGGAAATACCTGATGACTATTTTGGGTGAATTCAGCAAGAGCAGCTAACCAATTACGGTAAACTTGGCAAAACGAAGGAGCAGCTGTTTTTCGCCGGCATTGTCAAAGCTGACACGCGCCTTTGCATCAAGTCCGCTTCCTTCAACGCTAAGGACAGTTCCCTGTCCGAAACGCTCGTGCGCAATGCGCGTACCTGACTCAAGTTTTCCGGCAAAAGAAGAAGCCGGACTTTGCAAACGTGTGGTGGCGGCAGCTCTGAGCGGACGCAGGATGCGCGGCGCGGACTGCTGTCTTGTCTGTTCCAGTCTGGTTTTCTCTTGGCTTGGTTTCTCAACAAAGTGCCTCTGCGGCTCCGGACTGTGCAGGGGTCTGCGCATTTCCCCGGCAGCACCATGTAGCTGCACAAAGCGCGGATCAATCTCGCGCAGGAAACGACTCGGCGCACAAAACTCTGTCTTGCCGTAGCGGAAACGGCTTCGGGCATGGGAGAGCACGAGATGATGGCGGGCTCGGGTCATTGCCACATAGAACAGACGGCGTTCCTCCTCAATCTGCCGCGGATTTTCCAACGACATCTGGCTGGGAAACAGATTCTCCTCCATACCGGAAACCATTACGGCATCGAACTCCAGTCCCTTGGCCGAGTGTACCGTCATGAGCGTAACACGGTTGTCGTCGTTCTGTTCGTCCTCGTCCTGGTCAGAAAGCAGACTGATCTTCTGCAGATAATGGGTGAGCAACGTACCCTGGTCCAGCTCCTTGCTTTCCTCCACAAAGGCGCTAATGCCGTCCAACAGTTCCTGTACGTTCTCCTGGCGGCTGATGTCCTCGGGGCTTTGACCTGTGAAAACTTCGCGTCTGATTCCGCTTTCGTCCAGTATGCGCAGGGCCATGTGGTAGGCATCGGTCTGACCGGCTTCGGCATTGAACTGGGTTATCATTTGGGCAAAGGCGGAAAGTTTTGCCTGTGTTCCGCGGTTTACCCCCAGCTGTTCGGGCTGGCAGATGACCTGCCACGGCGTAAGGGAATGCTGCAGGGCAAAGGCGAATACCTTGTCGAGCGTAGTCTGCCCGATTCCGCGTGCGGGGTAATTTATCACGCGTTTGAGCGACACCTCGTCATGCGGATTCACGGCCAGTCGGAAGTAGGCCGTCACGTCCTTTATCTCCTTACGCTGGTAGAAGGACAGTCCGCCGAAGATGCGGTACGGAATACTGTCGCGTCTGAGCGCCTCTTCAATGCTGCGGCTTTGGGCGTTAGTACGGTACAGTATGGCCATGTCCATATAGGCAATATTCTCCTTCAGCGCCAGTTGGCGTATGCACTGAACCAGCTGGTTGGCCTCGTCGGCATCGCTGTAGGCATGGAGCACCAGAACGGGATCGCCTGCGCTGTTCCTGCTGAAGACATCCTTATGTATCTGATTGCGGTTGTGGTGGATCAGGCTGTTAGCTGCATTGACGATGGTCTGTGTGCTGCGGTAGTTCTGCTCCAGCTTGAAGAGCCTTGCTCCGGCATACTGTTGGCGGAACTGCAGTATGTTGTCAATATTGGCGCCGCGGAAGCTGTAAATGCTTTGCGCATCGTCGCCCACCACACATACCTGGCGGTGGGTGTGCGCCAGTTGCCATACAATCTTGTGCTGGGCATAGTTGGTGTCCTGATACTCATCCACCAGTACATAGCGGAAACGCTCGGCATAGCGTTCGGCCACGTCGGGATGGCTCTCAAGCAGATGCCAGGTATATAGCAGAATGTCGTCAAAGTCCATGGCATTGGCCATACGGCACCGTTCATGATAACGGGCGTAGACGGCATGGATCATAGGCATACGGGCAGCATTGTCCGACTGGCGCAGCTGAGGGTCGGCCGCATATTGCGAGGGCCACACAAGCGCGTTCTTGGCACGGCTTATCTGACTGCAGACGTGCGAGGCCTTGTAGAGTTTTTCGTCGAGTCCCATCTCCTTGATCAGCGCGGAAACGAGCGCCTTGCTGTCGGAGGCGTCGTAAATGGTAAAGTCGGGCCGGAAGCCAATGCGCTCGGCTTCGTATCGCAGTATGCGGCAGAAGATGCTGTGGAAGGTGCCCATCCACAGTTGGGATGCCTGCCCGCCGTCCACCAGTTCGGCAATACGGCTCTGCATCTCGCGTGCGGCCTTGTTGGTAAAGGTGAGGGCCAGAATCTGCCACGGCTGGTACCCCTGGGTAAGCAGATAGGCTATCTTATACGTCAGCACACGCGTCTTGCCGCTCCCCGCCCCTGCTATCACAAGCATGGGCGCATCGGTGCAAAGAACCGCCTGTCGCTGTACTTCGTTCAATTTGTCAAGATTCATACCGTCAGTAGAATATCATTGTTGCACGCGTCTCACCAGTCTTGCAGGACATACGCTATGCAGGAGTAATCAAAAGAAACAAGGAAAAAGAAAAGCAGCCACGCCGCATATTTTCTGACCCCATGGACAATGGCATCGACAAGGCTGTCCAGACTGCGGATATTGCCTACGATAAAGCCGAAAAGCGCACCCAGCTCTATCACGGACAGCAGAAAGAACGGAACAAATCCGCGGCTGAACGGACTGTTAGCCAACGTGCCGTTGATACTGAGCAGGGGGCTGTCGGGGCGGAAAACGGCAAAGGATGCCACAGCCAACATAAAGATGGCGGTCAGAACACACGCGATAACGGCACGCCGCCGTATATCGGCTATAGTGGGATGAGAAAGGGCGCGCTGCCATACGCCCAAGGCGCTGGAAAACATGACGCAGATAAAAAAGTAGGCATTGAAACTCTGCGAAATGGAGCCTACACACAGCCACAGCAGCCCTTCCGGTTCAAAAAGCGAGGCAACGGGAAGGCCGAAGGACCACGTAAGCCACGAAATGAACGGCAGTGCAATGGCTATGGCCAGACAGACGCAGATCAGGCGCGACAAAAGCAATGGTCTAAACCTCATCCGGCTCAAGGTTATGGGGATCGAGTATGTTCAGCTGTATGGCCTTTGTGATCAGACGGACATTATTGACGCCCGCACGCTCACTCTCAGGAAACAGACGGTTTATAATTTCCATCTGACGCTTTTCAAGTGTCTTTGTACTGAAAGGCATATTTTCAAGATTGGCAATCATCTCCTTGGTATAGCCCAACGCAAGGTGGCGGAGGTAACGCTCGTCATACTCGTCAATCTCGTAGTCAATCAGGGCATCGCTCTGTACAGACTCTTCGTTGATGACTGCTTTGAAACGTGCCATCACACGCTCAAGGAACGGTTCGTTGAACACCATCTTGCGGCCGTTCATCACCAGCTGTACGTCGTCGCGCTGCAACAGGTTTCCGGTTTTGAGTATGATTCCGTCCGCTCCTGCGTTCAGCACCTCCACCCATAGTTTCTCATTAAGGATTTCGCCAGTGAATATGAGAATGCGCAGGTTGGAGTATTTGTTGCGCAACTGGCGGCAGATGTCCACTCCGATAGTTGTGCTGCCCCCAAGTCCCAAATCAAGCAACACCAGGTCGGGCACCTGAATGCGCATAAGTTTCCAGAACTCGCTTTCATTTTGGGCGGTACCGATTATCTCTGCTTCGGGAATGTCTGAACGGAATATCTGTTCTGTTCCCTTAAGTTCCAACTTGACGTCTTCTACTATGATTACTTTAAACGGATTCATTGTGAATAATTATATAATGATGAAACTACTTAGATTCTAAAAGGGTAAATACAATACAGTAACCGTCTGCCGTAGCCTCGGCATAGAGGCGGAGTCCGGCATGGTTGCAGTATGAATCGTGCTCACGGATAATTTGCTTTGCCACAAGAAACGGTATGTGGCGCGACAGGGGTTGGAAAAGGTTTTCCAAGTCGTAGGCCGTACGCTGAACCTGCGGGTATTCAAACTTGACATAGACAAAGGGCGGACGACAAACAGCGGAAAGGCGCGGAACAACCGGTTCGGCATCACTGAGTGTCTGCAGCAACAGCGTAAGGAGCATCCTGTCTCCGTTTACACGGATTTGGGGCAGACTTTTGTCAAGTTCGGACAAGAATATCTGCTCGCGGTAGAAATTATTCTGTTCGGTCTGCCGCACAGCCTGCTGGTAAAGGAGCACATATATGTTGCGGTAAAAATTAACCAGTTCGGTAAGCTCGTTCAGATAAGCCTTCTCGTCCTGAGCAGAGCCTGGCTGGCGCATATAATCCACCAGCTGTTGTGTGCGGGCCGGATAATACATGGTTTCATGCTTGATGGTGCTGAGGCAATTGTCAAGCACCTGATTCATTACATACAGCCGGTCTTCCTCGTAACGGAGTTTTCTGCCGGTTGCGGTAAGTGAATCTGTCTTGTCAATCATCTTGTCCATTTTGCAGAAACGTTCCTCGATAATGCGCATACAGTCCGTATTGAGATGCATCATGTTTTCAGGAACATTTGACAGCCATTCCGGCTTTTCCGACAACACAGGCTTCCAATCCTGTTTTTGCCGTTGGGCGGCATAGTTGTTCATCATAACGGCAAAACCTTCTATACGTTCCACAAGCCAATTATAAAAGACATGGGCATAAGAATCTCGGCGCATGATGCCGCGAAGGGAAAGCAGATAGAAGAGCACCAGCGCAACAATGGACAACAGCACCAAAAGGGCATAGACAAAGACATTGTTGCTCTTCATTTGCTCCATCTGCCGGCAATAGGCAGGAAGGGAACTGTCAGCTGTAAAGAGATGGTGCAAACGGACACATTCCTTATTGCAGGAATAGTATTTGTCCCACTGTTTCAACGAGAGGGAAGATACGGCCATCTCGTTTAGAATGTAGATTACCGAGGGTGTGTCCACAGGATGCGGCATATCACGCAAAAACGCATCACCGTAGGCATAGGCCTCATTATAATTACCGGCTTTATTGGCACGGCTGATGCTGTCGCTTGCCATTTGGTACACATTACCGGTCTGGGAAAAAGCCGAAAGGCTGAAAAATAGCAATACTGTCATTATGCCAGGAAGCCTGAACCAGAAACGGCTACCCTTTCCGGACGTACTTTCAACGCCAAAGTCACAGACACTGAATTTTTTAGACGTTTTCTTATATTTTGAAATAATGCCCTTACAATTCATTATGCCAAAGCCGAAACCTTTGTTCTCATTCTGTCCGCCCAATTGGGAGGGATCGTAAATTTTGCTCTGATTAAGCACCTCCACATCGTGCTCAGACAATCCGATGCCGGAGTCTGACACGGAAACCTCAACATAATCCTCATTAGGCCGGGCGCTGATATTGACATGGCCGCCTGTGGGCGTAAACTTTCGGGCATTGTCGCACAAGGTGTTAATCATGAACATGGTCAATGCCATATCCGCCTTAACCCTGCAGCTGGTGGGACTGACATTAAGCGTTATTCCCTTTTTTGCAAAAATCGTCCGGCTACCCGATATGATATCAAAGACTTCCTGGAGAGGGAAAGTTGTTATATGCAGTTTGAACTGCCCCTGGCGCATCTGAATCCAGTCAGTGAGGACATCGTTGACATTCATGATTTCGCCGGACAATTCGCTGATATAACGCAAACGGTTCTCATCGGCAGCACCGTCTCTCTGCATCTTATTGGCTTCGGCAATAATGCGGTCGAGATAAGGGATGATGGCATATACAAGCGACACCTTTGCCCTGCGTTCTACGTTGCCATGCCGATATTCCCTGATATGCTTTTGGTGCAGAAGTATGATTTCCTCAAGTTCCTGTCTGTAATCTGATAATTCGGTGTCGGCAAGTTCCGCACTTTCCGCGAATCTTTTCCACTCCGAAGATTGTCTTATACTAAGAATGGAATCCGTTAGATGCCGGGACTGATGCAGTATTCTTCTGATGAGAAGCCATAACAGGATAACACTCAATAAAATCAGTCCGACTAATATCAAAAGGCTGACACGCGTATGGTGCAGCTCCATCTCAAGCTGTTGCTTGCGTTCTTCCAGCTCATAATCCTGTGTATACTGCTCCAAGAATTTGAGATACGCGTTTCGGTGGAGGTCTGAGTTATGTTTGTCATCCAAAGCACTGTATGTAAGGCTGAGATATTCCCTTATACTGAACGTCCAGAAAGGAACCTGCCACTTACTTCGCTGCTTCTGACTTTCAACAAGGTCAAGAGCATGGGTAAATTGCCGCAAGGCATAATTGTACTTTCCGTGACGGAAATAAATTTCGCCCACAGTTCTGTATGCGCAGGCCAGCTGGAACAGATCCTTATAGTTGCGGAACAGATGCAAGGCTCGGTCAGCCATTACAAGTGACAACCTTGCATAATCTTCGATATCCGGCAACTGATGCCATTGTTTATGCTGGTTTTGAAGAAATGCAAGTGAATTCGGTCTGTTGGCTGAGATATACGCAAAAGTCTCGGGATTATCCAACAACGATGCCATGGACTGCAGCGAATTGGCAAGAAAATACACCAGTCCGCCGGTGCTGGCTGTCGTATAAACGGCAAACAGATGGTCAAATTCCTGTAAGACTACATCTTTTTCCTGGCCTTTAAGAAGTCCGCCGCTACCTAACATATACCTGTAATAGAGCCATTGTGCCGTATCGGTGGGAAGAGAAGGGTCAAGGTAGGTCTTGTTGATTTCGGTTATAGCCTGCTCTGCCTGTCCGTAATAGAAATAATATGTACTGGAGACAATGTGCATTTCTGATTTTGCATAGGTAAGTCTGGCATATTGCATTTCCGTCAATATGTTCTCTTCCTCGGCAAGTCGCTCCAATCTTCTTAAAGCAGTATTTCTGTGCTTGAAGAACATAAGTCCCTGACCGGTTCTTTGTGCTACCTTCATATACATCACGTCAGCACAAAGCAATTCAATCTGGTTGCGGCTTTTCTTATATATTTTGTCAAGGTAATCTATTGATGTTCCATACCTCATCTGCTGGTATGCTATGTACGCAAGATTGTTCAAGGCAAAGGCCTGACTGGCTGACTTATCTTCAGACATAGCCAAAGCGGCTTTCGCACACGTCAAAGATGAGTCAATATTGACATAACGGAACTTATATGCTCTTACATTAAGCGAATCGGCTTTAGGATTTTCAGATGAGACAAGAGCGGAACATGAAGTGGTTTGCATGCTTATGGCACACAAAAAAACACAAAACAGGACTGTAGCAAATATGGACTTAGAACGAATCTGCATACCATCTTGCCCTTATTAAAATATAGACACCAGTCAATGCAAATGAAAATAACAGCATTGGAAAATCATGCTTTGGCTCTCCGGTTTTGCCTCCACTTAAATGTTTATAACGTGAAATAACCTTTATAGAAAAAAGGTACAGTTCATAAAAGACAATACCGCATAATACCCCAAACCCCATTCCGACAATTACGTCGGAAGGATAATGTACACCTAAATACAATCGGCTGTATGTACATAATGCCGCCCATATATATAAAATGATTGTAAACGACTTTTTATGAAACAGCAATGAAAAAAAAGTAGCGGCGGCAAAAGTATTGGATGCATGGCTGGAAAAGAAACCATATCTGCCCCCCTTATAACCGTTGACTATATCTATCATACTTCCCACAACCGGGTCATGTGTGGGCCTTAAGCGTTGGAACAGCGGTTTGCATATTCCGCTCGCCACCTGGTCTGCCACAGTAATCAAAAGTGCGACAAGCAGGAAGACCAACAGGCTTGTTCTAAAATCATTATTCTTAATAAGAAGATAAAATATAGCACAAAAGAGGAGAAGCCAGGTTGAAGTGTGAGTAATGGTCCACATTATGCCGTCCAGATATGCACACTCACTGCCGTTCAGCGCAAGCAAAAGGTTTATATCCCACTGTTTTATAGTATCGGCAAACATCATATCCGTTCAAAGGATTTCTTCTCAATCCAACCTGTTTTTCCGTCTGACAGCCTTATCTGTGCCCACTCTTTCATTGAGTCATCCTTTATCTCAAAACATGTTCCTTCATGAATTATAAAAAGGTCGTTACCGCTTTGTGAAGGCGTACTTTTTACCGTAACTGATGTCGACATAACAACCCCCTTAATGCTTGATTCGGCAATTTTATACTGATTATATGCAAATACGTTTGAAAAAACAGTTAACAGCAGGAACAAAATGGCTGTAAAAAATCCAGTTTTACGTAATGACATCTTTGGAGAAAAAATGTATAGGGCGAGTGCAAAAAGGAACAACACAAAAAAGGTAATGCCTATACAACACCACTTATACGAACTGAACATATTAGCCACACTGCGGTATACTCTCAGAAAAAATATTTCATGAAGGGGAATGAAACGGTCAATGGTTTTAGTGCGCACCAAATCAAGATTATAAATTATATCGCTGTCGTCCGGTGCAATCTTTGCTGCACGCTCAAGCCAAAGAACACTCTTGGCTATACTGTCCATACGATAATATGCACAACCTAAATTATAGTATAATTGAGCGTCGTTTTTGCATTCATTGGCAAGCTGCAGATAAAGTTCAACAGCACGTTCGTATTGGTTTTGTATATATGCGCTGTCCGCTTCAGACTTTATATATTGAATGCTGTCATTGGAGTACCCTTTAGCAGAAAAGAGCATTAAGGATAATATGAGGATTACTTTATACATGGCTGTTATTTATTTTAATATGGTGTCCAATTTGTTTATGGCCTCAGTGGCTTCCGTAAAGATTCTGTCCATAGTAGCATTAGGATCTCCAGGGGCAAAACGTGCATACTCGCACTGGGCTACAATATCAAGATAAGCATCAATTATTGCATTATCCACTTGTTTTTGGGCTAAAGCCTGCCGAACATTATCCTTTGTCAAATCAACAGTATGCATGTTCAACTTATCACCGGCATATCCGAGCAAGGCCCTCATTACTTCATCATAGAAAGCTTCAACTTTTCTTTCGTGCATTAGTTTTTCAGCAGTATGCAAACGCTTATTTGCTGCTTTTCCAGCCTTTTTAATACGATTGCGAGTATAATTTGCATTCGTTTTAATATAACGTTTGAAAATGGCAGAAAGAATAATAAAAAGTACAGACAAAACGATGTAGATCAGTTTATACTTGGCACTTACAATGAAAGCATTGTCATTGTTGTCTACATTCACTTTTCCTAATTTGATAAAATGAATGTCACTACCCAATACTTTCAAATCTTCTTGCGACTGGGCAGATACATGGCTTTCATTTGCTGATTTCTCCACCGACAAACGGAATGAATCCGTTCTTAACGTCTGGTAACTGTTTTTATCAATGTCAAAATAGCAGAATTCTACAGGTGGGATATTATATTTACCCCCATGTCTGGGCACAACAATATAATCGTAGAGCACATTGCCTTTGGCACCTTGATGCGTGTGTACGGTCTTGTCCTCTTTTTTGGGATCATAAACTTCAAAATCTTTGGGAAACTTGACAACTGGGGCTTTCATCAGTTTCATATTGCCATAACCGCTGATGACAAGTCTTAATGTTGCAGCATCATTAGCTTTTAGTTCCTGAGGGGTAAGAGATCCTGAAACTTGATAACTGCCTACCGCTCCGTTGAAATTATCGGGACGTGGAGAAGGCAATTGTTTAACATCCAGTTCTACGGCTGGTGTTTTTATCTTTTTCTTTACTAATTGTGACAAGCTTCCCCCACCAAAGAATATGTCAAAGGGATCCATACTTGTATTGTGTACCTCTATCTGCGCTTCAAAATCAATTGACGGAACTGTCATTTTTCCACTCTTTTGGGGGAAAAGCACATACTGCCGCCATATTGCAGTACCATAGTTTCTTCCATTGACACGCTCGTATTTTAACGACATTTGTGCCTTAGAATCTATTTCCTGTACATGAAAGCCATCAAGCTCAGGCATCTCTCCCGAAAGTTGCTGGATATTGACAAGAGTATACAATTTATATGTCAGCAAAACTGCTTCTTGTTCATAAACAGTTGTTTTAGATGCAGACACATCCATGTATAGTTCTTTGTCGCCAATAGATAAGTTGCTTCTGCCCTGTGGTTCTTCATTTTCAGCACTATCATGCATTCCATTATGTCCGGATGAATTACTGGACGATGAAGATGAAGCTGGCAGGATTTCTATCTGTCCACTTTTGCTGGTATAAGTTTTTCCTTTTACTACAACAGTACCAGCTGGAATTTCAAAAACGCCTTCTTCGGTCGGCTGTACGGTATAAGTAAACGTGATACTGCTATTGCGTGTAGTTTTACCGTTAACCATTGAAAAACTGCTTTGAGAGCTGGTACTTGGTCCGTACAGCACTCTGAATCCCGGAAAATCCTTAACCTGGAAATCTTCAACGTCATTTGTATTCACTACATAACTGATTCTTATTTTATCCCCCACTTCAGCTTGATTGGGTGCCTGAAGTTGTACAGTTACTTGGGCTGAAACTATTGTAGTGAGAAAGATGAATAATATCAAAATATATTTCCGCATCTTAGAATAATTTATATCTATTATTACAAATGTATTATCAATACTTTACCATTGTTTCTTAAGCTGTTTACGTTGTGGTTGTTGCATGGCCTGCTGAATCTTTTCTTGCGTTTCTTTCTCATCTTGCATTGCTGCCTGCAACATCTGTTCAGCATTTTCCTTACTCATTTTATTGGGGTCGGGCTGTTCTTTTTGCTCCTGTTTATCCTCATTTTTCTGATCTTGCTTTTGCTGCTCTTGCTTGTCTTTTTCATTCTTTTTGTCCTCACCCTGATCGTCCTGCTCTTGGTTTTGGTCATCTTGGTTCTGGTTATTCTTTAGTTGATAAAGACAAAGAACATAATTATATCGTGTATCGTCTTGTGAAGGATCATTTCGCAAAGATTCTTTATAACAGGCCAAAGCTTTGTCTATTTGTTTTGCAGACTGTAAAAGAACACCCATATTATGGTAAACCTGGGCTTTACGAACTTTGTTAGTCTCCATCTTTGCTGCCTGCTCATATTCTTTCATGGCATCTTCTGCCTTATTTTGATAAAGCAAAGCATTACCAAGATTATAATGGGCCAAAGCATTTGTATTATCTGCTTCTATTGCTTTCTGATATTCAATTTGTGCCTTATCAAAAATGCTGTCTCGCATAAAGCGGTTTCCCCTACGAATGTAATCGCGGTCACTTTGTGCAATCGCTGAGATGGACGTTAACAAGAACAATAATAGGATAGACTGTATTTTATTCATAAGGAAAAACTATTTTTTGAAAAAACGTGAAAAGTTCAACAAATGGTTTACACGCTCTATTATTAAAATATCAAATAGCAAAAGCAGAAGTCCAAGAATTATAAATCCCTGATACTGTTCGTCAAATTCGCTATAAACATGACTTTCTAATGTTGATTTGGACAGTTTGTCTATTTGAGCCTGAAGCTTGTCATGTGCAGAACTGCTGTTATCAACATATATATATGAACCGTTTCCGGCTTTGGCTATTTCTTTACACATTTCTTCATTAAGCTTGGACATCACAGTATTGCCTTCGTCATCTATTATATAACGGTCCGTATCAGGAATAGGTATTGGTGCACCATTGGGGTTACCAACACCTAACATATATACGTTCATTCCCATTGACGCTGCATCCTTTGCAGCCTCAACTGCCATACCCTCATTGTCTTCTCCGTCTGTAATGACAAAAATTGCACGACTCACATTTTCTTGTTGGGTAAAGCTTTTTGAAGCCAGTTTCAATGCTTCAGCCACATCGGTTCCTTGCACGCTGATCATGGAAGGATCAATAGTTTCAAGGAACATTTTTGCACTAACATAATCGCTCGTTATCGGGAGTTGTGTAAAAGCCTGACCAGCGAAAACAATCAATCCTACTTTATCATCTTTCATATTGTCTACCATACTGCTTATTAACATTTTGGCTTTTGAAAGACGATTCGGCTTGACATCTTCGGCTAACATTGAATTGCTTACGTCCAAAGCAATAATACATTCTATTCCTTGTCTCTCGGCAGTCTCTACTCTTGTACCGTATTGAGGCCTTGCCAATGCGATAATAAAAGAGGCCAAAGCGCAAAGAACTAACCAGAACTTTATTTCCGGCCTTACTTTTGAAACATCAATGAGCAATTGTTTTACCAAATCCGGATCACCGATTTTTTTTATGTTTTGTTTTTGGCGGTATATGGAAAGATAGTGAAGTACGACAAGAATTGCCAATACAAATAGTAAATACAGATAATGCGGGTTTTCAAATCTAAACATAAAATATACTATTTATGGAATTCGCTTTAACAATGTTTTACGTAAAAGAACTTCCAACATTAAAGAAAGTACGGCTATCAGAGCAAAAATACCATAGGATTCATATTTCTTGGAATATTTTTTAATGTTCATTTTAGTCTTTTCCAATTTGTCAATCTGCTGGTATACCTCTCTCAACTTCTCAGTATTTTGTGCCCTATAGAATTCACCATCAGTTTTGGCTGCAATCGTCGCAAGCGTTTTGGTATCAATTTCAACAGGAACATTCATATATTCTATTCTTCCAGCCACAGAAACCGGATATGGGGCAGTTCCGTTAGTACCGACACCTATCGTGTAAACTCTGATACCAAAACTTTTGGCAATATCTGCGGCAGTATTGGGGCTTATCTGACCTTTATTGTTGGTACCGTCTGTAAGCAGAATGATTACTTTACTTTTAGCCTTACTGTCCTTTAATCTGGTAATTGCATTAGCAATACCCATACCAATCGCTGTACCATCCTCTATTAATCCTTGTTGTGCCATATCAACACGCATTCCATTAAGCATATTCAAAAGTGCGGCATGGTCTACTGTCATAGGACACTGCGTATAAGCTTCGCCAGCGAAAACGGTCAGTCCGATATTATCATCAGGTCTGCCAGAGATGAACTCAATGGCTACCTTCTTTGCGGCTTCAATACGATTTGGTTTCAAGTCTTCGGCCAACATACTGGTACTCATATCCATACAAAGCATAATGTCTATGCCCTCTACGGTTTTATTGCTCCAATTATTAGTGGTTTGAGGTCGGGCCAAAGCGATTATTGCACAAGAAAGGCATATAATACGGCATAAAAAAGGCAGATGAATTAAATGTTGCCTGAAAGATTTTGGCGCATGAAAGAAAGATTCTGTTGTACTTATTCTCATAGAGGGCGTAGAATGTCCTCTATTAATCATGTACCAGATTATATAGGGTACAAGCAGAACAAACAGAAACAAATATTCAAAATTAGCAAAGTCCATAGTACAATTACATCAAAATATCCATACTTTTCCAAACAACCCAGCATAAGAGACCGACAGAAACTGTCAATAGTAATGCGGAAATTATCCACATAGCCACAACTTGGTTAAGCCTGCGGCTATCTGTTTCCTTAATAATCTCGGGTTCTGGTTTCTGATTGGGGTCAACTTCAATCTTTGTCTGGTTAATGTATTCTATAGCAGCTACCAGATTAGCGTCATTCTCGTTTATTAATGTTGAATGTTTGGCAAACTTCACTAAATCAGCAGTAATAAATATCTCACGCAACTCATTAAGACATTCAGGATTACCTTCATTTAGCAAATGTTCTATAATTTCCGATGAAGTCATTTCCATCGCATTGAAGCCATATCGTTCCCTAATATAATTTCTCAATGCATCAGTCAACAATGTATAATATTCCTTACTATCCTCTTCCGCCCATTTTTTGTCAGCTTTAATTCGTTCGATTTCTTCTATTGCAACCTGATGAGGAGGCAGCTTCTTCTTTCTTCGTATAATTCGTACGATGGGTTTGCCACGACGAGCAAAATCAAACAAGAAAAAGGCTATAATAACCATCAGAACAATAGCGAAGGCCGAATACAGCAAATTGTCCCAATCGTTCCAGTCAAAAGGTGGCTCCATAACTCCTCTAGGGGGATAGAATTTATCGAGATGAAGTGTGTCTACATCCAATGTATACACTTTGAGAGCCAAGCTTTTTGAACTATCAACCTTGTTATCTACATTAACCTTAAAGGGCGGTAAATAATATAATGCAGAGTCCCAAGCCGTAATGGTATACTTTTGAATAAGTTCAACTCTTTTACCTTCATTCAGAAACACAGTATCTACAGACTGTACATCTATTATCTCAATATTAGGAACTAGCTCATTACCTGGTTTTAATTCAGGAAAGGATACTTTTTTTCCTGAATCGGCTGTCACTTTAAGGGTGATTCCTGTCTGTTCCCCAACAAACAACTGTACACTGTCAATTTTAATGTCTATCTGTACTTGGGCACTGATTGTGGCCGAGTACAAGGTAAACAACGAGATAAAAATATATAATAACTTTCTTTTTTGCATACTACTCAGGGTTAAATACGCTTGGCAAAAAGTCCCATCAATGAAACTACATAATCCTGGTCAGTTCTGATACTAACAGAATCAACATTACTTCTGTTAAAAATATCTTGAATATGCATTGAATGACGTTTCCACCAAGAGGCTTGCGCATTTCGGACTGCCTTACAGCTTGTATCAATAATAGTCTCATATCCCGTTTCAGCGTCTCGAACTTTCATAAGGCCAATATCAGGCAGCTCGGCTATTCTTCTGTCATAAACCTGAATAGCGACAACATCATGCTTCCGATTGGCTATAGTTAGTGGCTGACGAAAATCTTTCGTATCCAAGAAATCGCTTAATATAAAGGCCGTACAACGACGCTTGATAACTTGTGTCAAAAATTCGACAGCCTGAGATACATTAGTCCGCAAACTTTCAGGTTTGAATTCGAGCAATTCACGAATAATATATAAAATATGTTTTCTTCCTTTCTGCGGAGGGATAAATTTTTCTATCCGGTCAGAAAAAAAGATCACACCAATTTTATCGTTGTTCTGAATGGCGGAGAAAGCCAACGTAGCCGCAATTTCTGCAACCATTTCTCGTGTCATTTGGCGAGAGGTTCCAAAGTTGTGGCTTCCGCTTACATCTACCAGCAACATTACAGTCAGTTCACGCTCTTCCTCAAAAACCTTGATAAACGGTTTGTTGAACCTTGCTGTTACATTCCATTCTATGTCACGTATATCATCACCGTATTGATATTCACGAACCTCGGCAAAAGCCATACCCCGACCTTTGAAAGCACTATGATACTCTCCGGCAAAGATATTTCTGCTCAGACCCTTCGTTTTTATTTCAATCTGACGAACACGTTTTAAAAGTTCTGATGTTTCCATCTAGTAATGTTTATCAGGGAACTTCAACCTTATTCAAAATCTTACTGATGATTTCATCGCTATTCACATTGTTAGCTTCAGCCTCGTAGCTAATACCAATACGGTGACGCAAAACATCATGCGCTACAGATCTGACATCTTCGGGAATCACATAGCCTCTGCGTTTGATAAACGCATAAGCGCGAGCCGCTAACGCTAAATTGATACTTGCTCGAGGTGAACCTCCGAATTCTATGTAGTCTTTAATTTCCTTGAGTCCATACTTTTCCGGATAGCGAGTAGAGAAAACGATATCTGCAATATATTGTTCTATTTTCTCATCAAGATATACCTGACGTACTACATCTCTTGCTTCTATAATCTCATTTGTTGAGAGAATCGGGCGAACAGGTTGTTCCTCGCCTTTTATTTGTTGGCGGATAATTAATTTTTCTTCTTCCAATTTGGGATAATCGATAATTACCTTCAACATGAAACGGTCTACCTGTGCTTCAGGCAATGGATAAGTACCTTCCTGCTCTATGGGGTTTTGAGTTGCAAGTACCAAGAAAGGTTTAGGAAGCTTAAAGGTATTCTTACCAATTGTCACTTGTCTCTCCTGCATAGCTTCCAATAAAGCACTCTGCACTTTAGCCGGTGCACGGTTTATTTCATCAGCCAAAACGAAATTAGCAAAAACCGGTCCTTGTTCTACAACAAACTTTTCATCTTTTTGACTATAGATCATTGTACCGATAACGTCAGCCGGCAACAAGTCAGGAGTAAACTGGATACGGTTAAATTTTGAATCAACCAATTGTGACAAAGTCTTGATAGCTTTTGTTTTTGCAAGACCGGGCACACCTTCCAGCAATACATGGCCATCACTCAGAAGACCTATCAACAATGATTCTATCAAATGCTTCTGACCTACAATTACTTGGTTCATTCCTGTCACCAAATTGGTAACAAAAGCACTTTTACGTTCTATCAGCTCATTTAGTTCACGAATATCAACCGATTGTGTCATAATCTATTATATTGTTAATAATATTATTCAAAAACACACAAATATAGTGCTTTTCAAGCAATAATCAACAACATAAAAGATTAAATATGGTTATTACAATGTTTAAATAAGTTAAAATCACTTTACTTCTTCCAACTCGGGCAGTTTAATTGAATATCCAGGGGGGATAACATCAGGATTTTTGAACTGATTATAGACAATAATATACTTCACAAAATCATTATGTCCATAATTTGATCGGGCAATTTTATACAGATTGTCACCACGTTTCATGACATGTACTCCACGCGTCCCCACTATCAGGTATTTACCGCCGGGAATTTGAGGGTATTGTTCTATATCGGCGGATTTATCGCGTGTTAAAGAATCTGCTTCTGTCTGCGCATTGTCATTTGTGTTCCCGGCTACTACTGCTGAGTCAGGTATATTAGTTGCGGTATCTTCAACCAAAACGGTTAGGGAATCGTCAGTTTCAACTGCTATGTTAGCCTCTGTATCATCATTGGATATCCTGTCAATTATAGGGGTAAATGAACAGGGACAAAGTATCCTGTAATAACCTATAAAATAACTGGCTATGATCAGTAGAAGTATAAAAACATATTTTGCCACACTGACATACTTAGGTCGGTTTGTTATGTCTTCAGAAATTGCACATTCTGAATTAGAAGTTGATACAACTTCATTAGTTTCTTTCCTTTCTTCTGAACAGGCTGCCGTTAGATTGAACTGACTCTCTGTATCAGCATTTTCTATGAATGGCTCATTTTCATCTGATGTCTGGGATGGAATTTCCGCTTCATTATGACTTTCAACACTTTGCACATCTATTTCTTCCAAGACTTCCTCCAAGTCAACTTCAATTTCTTCTGGATTTGTATTGTCCGCTAAAGGCGCTTTAGTTTCACTATTTTCATTTTCATCGGAATCTATACCTTCTTCTACCACAGAAATAGGTTCAGAGACCAATGAAGTATCAACTACTAACGGTTTATGATTTTCAACATCAGAATCATCATCAATACCGGCATCAGAATCAGAACTTATATGGGGTTCAATGACAGGATCGTCAATTCTCTCCATATCTGATATTTCAGTCCCTTCATTCAGAACAACTGTTTCAAAGTCACAGAATGGTTTGTTAACTTGGTCACGTAACGAATTATCTGGAGTAAAAGAAACCTTTGAATGGCCTTCTATTAAAATACGGCGACCAGTATTTACATCTACGCTTTCTCTATCAGATACTTCAACCAATTTAAAAGTACCAAAACCTTTTATTTTTACAATTTTTTCACGCAATAGATATGTGGAAATTGTATCAAAAAAGGTCCGGACAAACAGGTCTGCCTCTTTACGCGAAATATTGTTTTTACGTGCAAATAATTCTGCCAGATCTTGTATGTTGAATTTAACATCCATATAGAGATAGTTTTCCTATTATGCTTAAATAAAATTATTTCTCGTTTGCTTTATCTTTTAGCACGGGTGCAACCTTAAAAGAAACAGACATTTTTGGTGGGACAAGCATACGTTGCTTAGTGGCTGGATTTACAACAACCCTTTCCAACTTCTTTTTAACTTCAAAAGTCCCAAAACCTGAAATGGCAATGATATTCTCTTCTTCCAATTGGGTACATATTTCCTGAACTAATGCATCTGTCAATGCTTTAGTTTCCTTTGAATTATAATTCAATCGTCGACCTAATTCAGTTAAAAACTCCTTATTATTCATTCTGTCTTCATTTTGAATTATTATTCTACAATGTGTGCATATAGGTCAAAATCATCAGAGCTGTCAATTTGCGCATTATAAAATTCTCCAATAACAACATTCTGATTATCGTGACACGAGATAAGTACTTCGGGGTCTACATCGGGCGAATCAAACTCTGTTCTTCCAACATAGTACTCACCTTCAATCCTATCTATAATGACTGACAACACGCACCCTTTTTTTCTTTCTTGTATTTCGCTTGAAATACGCTGTTGGATACGCATCAGTTTACTCAACCTGTTTTGTTTCACATCATCCGGAACATCATCTTCATAATTGTCGCCGCTGTAAGTCCCTTCTTCCTCACTGTAGGCAAAGGCTCCCATTCTTTCAAATTTCGCCCATTTGACAAATTCTATAAGTTGTTCAAAATCATCATCTGTTTCACCAGGATGACCAACCATAAGCGTTGTTCTCAAATGAATACCTGGCACTTTTTCCCTTATGGTAGTTATTAAGTCGTATGTTTCCTTGGCAGTTACATTACGGTGCATAGAAGAAAGCACACTATCGGATATATGCTGCAATGCTATATCAAGATACTTGCACACATTCTGCTTTTCTCGCATAACATCAAGTAGTTCCATTGGGAACTGGGTTGGATATGCATAATGCAAACGCAACCATTTTACACCTGGAATATCAGCAATATCAGATACAAGCTGAGCAATTCTGCGTTCTTTATAAAGGTCAAGTCCATAATACGTAAGTTCCTGAGCAATCATCTGAAACTCTTTTACGCCACATGCCACCAGTTCCCTGACTTCATCCAATATATCTTCTATAGGTCGGCTGACATGTTTTCCTGTAATTATGGGTATGGCACAATAAGCACAACGCCTATCGCAACCTTCAGAAATCTTCAAATAGGCATAATGAGAGGGTGTTGTAATACGTCTGCTTCTGCTTTTGTTTGTATGATACGTTTTACCTAAAACGTCAAGCAATTCATTCCAATTGAATTTACCGAAATAACCGTCAACTTCCGGTATCTCATTTGATAATTCATTAAGGTATCTCTCAGAGAGACATCCCATTACAAACAATTTACCAAGTTGACCGCTTTTTTTACGTTCACACAATTCAAGAATCATATTAATGCTTTCTTCTTTAGCGTCACCAATAAAGCCGCAAGTATTGACTACTGCGATTTCACCGGTTAAAGTTTCAGCATCATGGGCTACTTCAAATCCATTCAGTTCCAACTGCTTTATTAAACGTTCACTGTCAACGAGGTTTTTGCTGCAGCCTAATGTTATGATATCTATTTTATTTGCTACCATTTATCAGTTTTTATCAAAAAGCGTATTTACAAACTCTCTGCGGTTAAATGGTTGCAGGTCTTCCATCTTCTCGCCAAGTCCGATATAACGTACAGGAATCTTGAATTGGTCACTTATGCCAATAACGACACCACCCTTGGCAGAACCGTCTAATTTAGTTATTGCCAAACTGGTCACTTCAGTGGCTGCGGAGAATTGTTTGGCTTGCTCATAAGCATTTTGTCCTGTACTGCCATCAAGCACAAGCATTACATCATGTGGAGCGTCAGGCAGCAACTTTTGCATTACTCGTCTAATTTTTGATAGTTCATCCATCAAGCCTTTTTTATTATGCAAGCGGCCTGCTGTATCTATCAAAACAACATCTGCGTTGTTGGCGATAGCGCTGGATAAGGTATCATAAGCCACACTGGCAGGGTCACTACCCATTTGCTGTTTCACGATAGGCACTCCTACCCTCTCACTCCAAATAACCAACTGTTCTACAGCTGCGGCACGGAAAGTATCCGCAGCACCTAAATAAACCTTCAATCCGGCCTGTTTGAACTGATATGCCAATTTTCCGATAGTGGTTGTCTTTCCTACACCATTCACCCCTACAACCATAATCACATATGGACGAGCGGTTTCCGGAATGGTAAATCCTTCTGTATCGCTTGAATTATTGTCATTAAGGAGGCTTGCTATTTCATCGCGCAATATATTATTCAGTTCAGACGTTGTAACATATTTATCACGTGCAACACGATCTTGAACACGCTTGATTATATTTAGTGTTGTGTCTACACCCACATCACTTGTAACCAACACTTCTTCAAGGTTATCTAAAACATCGTCATCAACTTTAGATTTGCCCGCAATTGCTTTGGACAACTTGTCAAAAAAACTTGTTTTGGTTTTCTCCAAACCTTGGTTTAACGTTTCCTTTTTCTCTTTTGAGAAGAAATTAAAGAATCCCATAAAGTACTTGTTTTATTTATTTGCAAAGGTATATAAAAAATACGATAAAAGGACATAAACCATCAAAAAAAGCGAGGTTGACCAAAAGTCTACCTCGCTTATAGTATAAAATATTCTTCTTTTTTAGTTCTTGAAGAAATCCTTTACCTCTTCGTTACGAACCATTTCCTCTTCAAAACTGTAAGATCCAGTCTGAGGATTCTTAACCATCTTTATTACTTTGGTGTATGAACGGCCATCAGTCTTACCAGTACGCAAGGTGGCCACAGCTTTCTTTGCCATAGTCTATAATTTATTACTTGATTTCTTTGTGAACAGTCATTCGCTTCAAGATGGGGTTGTACTTTTTGAGCTCAAGACGTTCGGGGGTGTTCTTTCTATTCTTTGTGGTAATATAACGAGATGTTCCGGGCAGACCACTCTGCTTAATCTCGGTGCACTCCAATATCACTTGCACTCTGTTACCTTTAGCTTTCTTTGCCATAATGTGTAGCTTCTAAAATAATTAACCGATTACTTTTATGCTGTTCCAATCACAATAACCATTAGCTACAGCATTCTTCAGTGCTGCATCCAAGCCAAGCTTATTGATACAACGCAAACCACGTGCACTAATGCTCAATTTTATCCAGCAGTCTTCTTCTACATAGTAGAATTTCTTGCTAAACAGATTCACATTAAAATGACGCTTAGTGCGGCGCTTTGAGTGTGAAACATTGTTGCCAATCATGGCTTTCTTTCCGGTAATTTGACAAATCTTAGACATTTCTATCTTCCTTTCTTTTTTGTCTATTCCAAATAACTTCTTCCAAACAGCGCACAAAGGTAGTGCTTTTTCTCTGAATAGAAAAATTTATTTGTATTTTTTTGAAAAATAGAAAGTAAAATATCTAAAAAACGCATTATAGGGCGGTTATATAATCCATCATTATACTTCCACTCTGCTGTATGCCGGTGCTGATATTGGACAAAAATCATTATCCAGATATTTAAAATAACCGTTTATCGCAACCATAGCGGCATTGTCAGTAGTATAACTGAATTTAGGAATGAATATTTTCCAACCATATCGCTTGGCATATTCCTGGAATGCCTCCCTAAGTCCGGTATTGGCAGAAACACCTCCGGCCACGGCAATTTGTTTTATTTTCAGATCTTTTGATGCCTTGTAAAGTTTCTTCATCAAAATATCGACAATTGTTTTTTCCAGACTTGCCGCCAAATCTTCCATATGGTGATTAATAAAATCCTCGTCTTCTTTTAGCCAATCACGCAAAGAATACAAGAATGAAGTTTTCAATCCGCTGAAGCTGTAATCATATCCTTTGATTTGGGGTTTGGCAAATTGAAAGGCGTCAGGATTGCCTTTTCTGGCCAAACGGTCGATTATAGGACCTCCCGGATAACCAAGTCCCATTATCTTGCTGCATTTGTCAATAGCTTCACCGGCCGCATCATCAATTGTCTGCCCGATAATCTCCATGTCTTTATACGATTTCACAAGCACTATCTGGCTGTTCCCACCGCTTACCAAAAGACATAAAAAAGGATATTCGGGACACGGCTCATTGTCGTCTTCAGTTCTGATAAAGTGCGCAAGAACATGTCCGTGCAAATGGTTAACGTCTATCAGAGGAATGCCCAACGACGCTGCCAAACCTTTGGCAAATGACACACCGACTAACAATGAGCCCATCAGTCCGGGACCTCTGGTAAAGGCAATGGCCGACAATTGTTCTGCACCTATTCCGGCCAACTTTAATGCCCGGTCAATCACCGGAACTATGTTTTGCTGATGCGCACGGCTTGCCAGTTCAGGAACCACACCACCATAAGCTTCATGGACAGCCTGACTGGACGTTATATTGCTCAACAATATTCCATCTTTGATAACTGCAGCTGATGTATCATCACAACTGCTCTCTATACCTAATATATATATATGCTTGTCACTCATATTTCTTCCTTATGTCTTTAGTGGGAGATAATCTCCACACCGTTTTCCGTCATCAAATAAGTATGTTCCCATTGTGCGCTGGGCAGACCGTCATCTGTAAGCACCACCCATCCTGTCTCGTCTTCATCATCCATACATACGTCCCAATGCCCCATATTCACCATAGGTTCTATGGTAAAAGTCATGCCTGGTACAAGAAGCATCCCGGTTCCTTTGTGGCCATAGTGTTCAACATCGGGTTTTTCATGGAATTCCAGACCTATTCCGTGACCGCACAAATCCCGAACGATAGTGCAATGGTTCTTGTGAGCATGTTTGGCAATGGCATTTCCCATATCACCAACAAATACATATGGTGTGCCGCATACTTGTTCTCCAATCTTAAGGCATTCCCAGGCCACATCGACAAGTCTTTGCCATGATGGTTCCGTTTTGCCTATCACAAACATTCTGCTGGCATCAGCATAATAACCGTCAACGATAGTGGTACAGTCCACATTGATGATATCCCCTTCTTCCAATATTTCCCAGTCAGCAGGCACACCATGGCAAACTACATCGTTCACGCTTGTACAGCAACTGCACGGAAAGCCCTCATAATTCAAAGGCGCGGGGATGCCCCCATGGGAAGTGGTATAATCATATACAATTTTGTCAATGTCAAGCGTACTCATGCCCGCCTTTATCTTTTCGGCAACTTTGTCTAAGACCGCAGTGTTCAACACACCTGCTTTTCTTATCCCTTCTATCTGCTCAGGAGTTTTGATCAGGTTGCGGGTGGGCACAATCTTACCGCGTGCCTCAAATTCCATAATTCTCTTATCCATTTCTGTTGGGACAATCCCATCGGGCACAATCCACCTCTGTTTGACTTTCTTTGCCATGTATCTTATTATATTTTATATGCAAAATTATAGATTATTCACTAATAATCGCCTAATTCCGTTAAATTTTGTTTTGTTTTCCTTGATTTGGAGTTAAATTTTCGAAAACAAAGAAGAGCAATACAAAAAAAAGTGTACCTTAGCATCATGGAAGAAAAGATATCATTACAAAAAGGAATGCTTGCATTAAGTCCACTAATTGTTTTTGTGGCCTTCTACCTTGTCTTGAGCCTGTGCAGACAAGACTTCTATGCCGTACCCATAACCATTTCATTTATGGTCGCCTGCCTGTATGCAATGTGCATCATCCCCAATATGCGGTGGGGAAAACGGTTTGAGCTCTTGACACGAGGTGCGGCACAGCCTAACATTCTTCTAATGATTTGGATATTTATTTTGGCTGGTGCATTTGCATCTACAGCAAAAGAAATGGGTGCAATAGACGCCACAATAGAGCTGACGCTTAGCATACTACCGTCAAAACTGATTTTAGGAGGTCTTTTTGCGGCCGCTTGTTTTATTTCCCTGTCTGTTGGAACAAGCGTAGGTACCATTGCCGCACTGACACCCATTGCCACAAATATGGCCGAACACACCGGACACAGTATTCCATTACTGGTGGCCACAGTAGTAGGCGGTGCGTATTTCGGTGACAATCTCAGCTTTATTTCTGACACGACAATTGCGGCAACGAAGACACAGGACTGCGAACTCAAGGACAAGTTCAGGATGAACATCTGGATAGCCGGTCCGGCAGCAATTGCCACCCTGATCCTTTACCTTTTTTTAGGTCATCCGGGAACTGTTGATTCAACAGTGTCAATAAATCACATTCTGTTGGTTATTCCTTATATCTTTGTACTGGTGGCCGGAATATTCGGCATCAATGTCCTTACCGTTTTGGCTGTAGGCATTCTGATTGCAGGTGCTATGGGGATAGCATTGGGACAATTTGATTTCTTTACATGGCTTGACACCATGAACAGCGGAGTTCTGGGCATGAGCGAACTTATCATAGCCACCATCCTTGCAGCGGGACTTGTTGAAGTAATCAGAAACCAGGGTGGAATACATTTCATTATCCAAAGCCTCACCAAATGTATACGAAGCAAAAAAGGGGCGGAAATGTGTATTGCCGCACTTACGGTCCTCACAAATTTCTGCACGGCAAACAACACCATTACCATACTGACAATCGGTCCTTTAGCCAAAGAAGTTGCAGACAAATACAACGTGGACCGACGTAAAAGCGCAAGTCTGCTGGATACCTTCAGTTGTATTGCCCAAAGCCTTATTCCATACGGGGCGCAATTGCTGATAGCATCCGGTTTGGCTGCTATAAACCCAATTGAGATAATACCTTATTTATATTATCCGTTTATTTTAGCCATTTTTTCACTATTAAACATTGTATTTTCCTATGAAAACAAGATTTTTTCCAATCGTGCTTTTAGGTGTAATCGCCTTTAGCGCCTGCTTCTCCGGACAAGAGAAGAAAGAGAGCCAGAATCTCCAAGACTCCGTAACCACGAGCGAACCCATTGCAGCAACGGCGCCCAACAACGTCCTCTACAATGTGGAAGAGGAAGTGGGTCCCACCATCAAGCAAGGAGAGGAAGAGTCGCGCCCCTCATATAAAGTCCGCATAGACCTCAACCTTGACAACTGCCCCGAGGAAGCCTTGGAACCCGTCAGGGACAAACTGCGCTATATCTTCAACGGCAAAGAAAGCCAATCCTTAAATGAAGCCGTGATGGCGTTCGGGGACAACATCCGCAACACATACCGCGCGTCCCTTGTAGAGATATATACGGACACTACCGCTAAGTTAGACTTCGCATACGAGTTCCTCTACGAGGCCGAAGGCTGCATCACAACAGACAGCAGGGCAGACATCATTCCCTACAAACTAAAAATCAGCTCATACGAGGGTGGCGCACATGGAGGCTATTACGAACAATGGTTCAACTTTGACCGCAACACCGGTAAGTTCTTAACCCACGACCAAGTGTTCAACATGGACAAGGAAGAAGCGATAAAGGACATCATCCGCCAGCAGATTTGCGTGGACAACCAGTGCAAAGACCTTGAGACCTTGCAGGAAACCACCTCAATCCTGCTCTTGGGCGACGTATTCCTCTCCGACTACAACTTCCAACTCGGCAAGGATGCCGTTGAGATACTCTTCAACCCCTACGAGATCGCACCTTGGTCAGCAGGCACAATCTACGTAAAAATTCCCTATAGCGCCCTTGACGGACTTTTAAGATAACTTTTTTGAACAAACATCATAATATGGAACTGATAAAGAAATATTTCAAGAACCTATCCCCCACACAAATCGCGCAGTTTGAGCAACTTGACGAGTTGTACCACGACTGGAATTCAAAAATCAATGTAATCAGCCGCAAGGATATTGACAACCTGTACGAGCATCATGTACTCCATTCGCTGGGCATCGCTGAAGTGATAAACTTTAAGCCGGGAACAAAAATAATGGACTTAGGAACGGGAGGCGGATTCCCTGGTATTCCTCTTGCCATAATGTTTCCCGAATGCCATTTCCATCTGGTTGATTCAATTGGAAAAAAAGTAAAGGTTTGCACCGAGGTAGCACAGGCTCTGAATCTTAAAAACGTGACTACAGAGTGGACCCGCGCCGAGAACATCCGTGACAAGTACCACTTTGTGGTTTCGCGAGCGGTTATGCCATTGGCAGACCTTGTAAAGATAGTACGTAAAAACATCGCAACAGAGCAGATAAACTCCATGCCTAACGGACTTATTTGCCTAAAGGGTGGCGAACTGGCCAATGAGACACTTCCCATGCGAAGCCATACGCTCATTACTCCACTATCCGACTATTTTGAAGAGGAATTCTACAGCACAAAATCAGTAGTATATACAAGCTTATGAATATAAAGGCTTTCCAAGTAAACGAATTAGGCGTAAACTGCTACCTCATTTGGGATGATAAGAGCAGGGAGGCAGCATTGATAGACTGTGGAGCGCAGGCAGAATATGAATGGGACGCCATAAACATAGAAATGAAGGAAAGGAATCTCATGCTGAAATATGCATTGCTTACACACTGCCATTTCGACCACATCATGGGGCTTCCGTTCATACATCGCACATATGGTTTATGTCCTATTTTCCACGAAATGGACCAAAGGGTGTACGATGCCATGCCGCAGATGGCCGCACAATTCGGAATAAGTATGCCCCTGCCTATGCCGGCACCTCACAGATATGTAAAAGACGGCGATGAATTAACATTAGGGGAAGAAACGATTAAGATTATCCACACTCCCGGACATACATGGGGAGGCGTCTGCTATTATGCAGAAAAAAGCGGTGTGCTGTTCAGCGGTGACACGCTCTTCCGAGGCAGCCTTGGCAGAACCGACTTGGGCGGTGATATGGACGAAGAATTAAACAGTATAAAAAAAAGGATACTTACGCTGCCAGGTGAAACACTTATATATCCGGGACACGGCCCAAGCACAACAGCGGCATGGGAAATGCAGAACAACCCCTATGTAAGACCATTCAGAAAGAATTACACCTAAACATTTGGCAGTTTAACGAAAATTGTATAATTTTGCACCCGATTTATGCCATAGAGGCTCAGAAAAGAGGATCACGAGTTGGTTCCGCCCCATGGTCAAACCCGTTTAACAATATTAAAAAATGTACGCAATCGTAGAGATTAACGGTCAGCAGTTCAAGGTAGAGGCAGGCAAGAAGTTGTTTGTTCACCACATCCAGAATGTAGAAGCTGGTCAGACTGTTGAGTTTGAGAAAGTGTTGTTGGTAGACAACGATGGTAATGTAACCGTAGGCGCTCCCGTAATTGAAGGAGCAAAGGTAGAGTGCGAAATCATCACTCCCCTGGTTAAGGGTGACAAGGTTCTCGTATTCCACAAGAAGCGCCGCAAGGGTTACCGTAAACTGAACGGTCACCGTCAGCAGTTCTCAGAAGTGGTTATTAAAAATGTAATTGCTTAACAATTTAATTTAGGAGGAACAGAAAATGGCACATAAAAAAGGTGTTGGTAGTTCTAAGAACGGCCGCGAGTCAGCAGCTCAAAGATTAGGTGTTAAGATTTATGGTGGACAGAAGTGCATCGCCGGTAACGTAATCGTACGTCAGCGCGGTACTCGTCACTATCCCGGCCAGAATGTAGGTATGGGTAAGGACAACACACTGTATGCACTCACTGATGGTATCGTAACCTTCAAGAAGGGTCGTATGGACCGTTCAACCGTATCTGTATTGCCCGTAGCTGAGGCATAATCAGAATTACATTAGAAAAACTAAAGCATGCCCCCATGGGCATGCTTTTTTTGTATACATTAATTCTATACCCTGTCATATTCAAACAACCAATATCATAAGCACAACCATTCATTCCACATACGTGATTTATAAACAGCGAAAAAGCGAAAACGGAGAAGCGTCCATACTTTGCCAAAGACTTGACAATACTTTGTTAAAGGCCGGAGAATACTTTATTGTCAATCAGACTATAGTGCGATGGCTAACGGACTATGGTGCGATGACCAATTGACTATAGTGCAATGGCTAACGCACTATGGTGCGATCGACAACGGACTATAGTGCGTTATTTTTTGAATTTTGTTGCATTTTGTCTTTCAACATTCATCGCCAACAATCTTAACTTTCCAAGAAGCTATCTCCTCGGACCGACTAAGCTATCTCCTCAGAGCTGCAAAGCTATCTTTACAGGCCAACTAAGCTATCTTACTTTTTTCTTCCATATTTATCCGCCAAAAAGAACCACATAACTGTTACGATAAACGACGTGAATCTCTGCAGAACCAATATGTGGAACTATAGAAAACAATAATCCCCCGAGCGAAACCCGGGGGATTATTATAAAGAGAGGGATAGTCAATTACTTAACCATAACCTTCTTGCCATCAATGATGTAGAGACCCTTAGTGGTCTTCTCTACCTGGATACCATTGATATTGAAGATCTTACCCTTAGCCATGTTCTCAACCTTGTTGATACCGTCAGCCAAAGAACCGTCGAAGGTGGGATATGTGCCTTCGCTCATGTCGCACTGCCAGGGAGCGCCCCAGCCTACTACTGTTGACTGCAGTGCTGCAAAGTTGGTACCATCGAAGAATGAGATGTTGTTAACCTTGTCGCCTGCATAGAAGTCACGTCCGGTCTGCTTGAAGTACAGAGCCTTGGCCATTGCTTCTGTCATAGGTTCGCTGTAGATACGTGCGTTAACGATTTCGAAGTCGCCTCCGTCAGTTGCAGTGGTACCACCGCAGTCAGCACCGATACCCAGCCAGTGGCTGTCCTCGTTAGCGGGGAACTGGAAGTTACCTACAGCAGAAGCGCTTGCAGCGTTGCCGCCGTTAACATAGCAAGCTACCTCGTTGGTGGCCTTGTTGTAAACACCCACTACATGGTAGTAAAGGTTGGGCTTAACATAAGCGGAAGTGTTAGCATAGCGGTATGCGCCTACACCTTCGATTTCAGTGCGAACAACGGTCTTGATTTGGCCGCTGGCCAGCAGGTCGATACCGAAGCCGCCGCTTTCAGTTGCACGGAAGGGAGTGATATCGCCGGGGATGTTCTCGCTGCGCAGAGCGAATGTGGTCTCGAATGTGAAACCGTCAGCCAGGTTGTCCATGAACGCCTGGTTGCCAGCGTAGTCAACCTTCAGGTAGCTTACAGGAGTTTCTACGTCAGCTTCTGTCATGATGACATTCTGCTTCAGCTCTTCGTTGTAAACAATCTGAGGAGTACCGATTACCTCTACATTCATCTGAGCTGCAGACTGGTCAGCAACACCTTCCTCATTGAATACAACATCCAACAGGTCGGCTGTGGGAAGTGTTACATTCTGAGCTGCGATGGTGGGACCAAACTCTGTCTGGCCGTTCCATACCACTACATTATTATAATAGCTGGGAGATGTGGCTTCCTGCTGTGCACCACCAATGATACCACCAACAGTATTGTCGGTCTTGGTAGTAGTAATGCTACCTGCAGAATAAGCCTGCTCCAGATGGAACTGGTCACGAACGCGACCTGCGATACCACCGACATAAGCGGCGTCACTGATAATTTCTACATTGCTGTAGCAGTTCTTCATAGCGGTGGGACCTGCAACGGTTCCGAAGAAACCGCCGATGTAGCTGTTGCTACCGGTAATCTTACCGCTAACCCATACATTTTCAATCTTGCTGTATGCCTTGGTGGCATCTTCATTCTTGAACTGGTCGTGTCCTACATATCCTGCGAGGATACCGGTTCCGCTCTTTTCGCAAGCTACTACTGCATCCTTGAAGCCAACGTTGCGAACGTTACCATTCAGAATACCGAAGAAGCTGTTGTAAGAAGTGGTTGCGTCTGTGCAAGAGAAGTTGCTGATAACATGTCCCTTACCATCGAAGTCGATGAGGTTCTGGTAATCAACACCGTTGGCAACGTCGCCACCCATGTTCAGAGGAGTCCAAGCTGTTACTTCGCTCATGTCAATGTCAGCACCCAGCTGTACGTAGTTCACGCGACCGGGAACCATGAATTCGCGGAGCATAGCCATGTCGGCAGCAGTATTGATGATATAAGGATCAGATTCTGTTCCTTCATGCTTCTGGATTTCGTTCTGTACTTCATTGGTGTAAGTACCGTCAGCCTTCTTGTAAACAATCTTGTGGGTAGGATCAACAACGGGGTGAATGTCTGCACCCAGATCCTGGCGCCATGCTACGTTCAAGTGAGTCTTGTTTGCGTTCAATGCGAGTGCTATTGAACCGTCAAGGAGCTGTTCTTGAGTTACCTGGGTAGCACCATCCATTGTGCCGCCATAAGGATTAAGGTAGTAGCTGTTCACAGCTTTTACCTTATTACGTCCCATGATGTTAGAACTGTAGGGATCCCATGTAATGGGGGAAATAATCAGACAGTTGCTGATGGTAGCATCTTCTCCACCATAACCGATAATACCACCGTTCATGCTGGCAGTACCATCCATTACACCGGCAACAAGACAGTTGTTAACCTTACCGGCACCAGAATTGTTTACTGCGAGAATACCACCGTGTGTACCGTCGCCACCTGTAGTGCCGTGGATATTCACATAGCTCTGGATGTTCTCGATAGTAGAAGCATCGTAAGCATGAGCGGCAATAGCAGCGGCAAACTTGTTGTCTGTGGTAATCTCACCTTCTACAGTCAGATTCTTCACAGTTGCGCCACGCAGATTAAAGAAGGGAGCAGCACCTTCTTTACCGCTGATTTCGATATTCACGTTCATGGTGTGACCCTGTCCGTCAAATGTTCCGTAGAAGTCATTCATTATCATGCTCGTTTCGAACATAACATCGCTGTCAAGAACAGCATTGACTCTGTTGGTTCCACCATTAACCATCTTAGTGAACGCAATCATCTGAGCAGTGTTTGCAATGTGGTAAACACCATTCTCGTCCTGAGTACAGAATACGGGGATTGTATTGATGTACAGATAATCCTTGGCTTCCTGAGTTGAAAGGCTACCAGCTGCATAAGCGTCAGTTGCCTGAGCCCACACCTCAGCTGCCTTAATTGACAATTCACCAAGATTTTCGGGATCAAGTACTTCTGCTGTAACAATAGCATCATACATTTCTTCATTTCTTGTGAAGTAGTTTCTGTAAGCCTTCTTACAATCAACAGCTTCCTTGAAGAGGTTGCTCATCTCTACGATTGCTGCATACTTGGCAGTAGCGTCGCCATTCTGCAACTTTTCGATGGTAGCGGCAACCTGATCCTTCAGTGCCTGGCTCCAGTTGGGATACTTGCCATAATCGCCATCGGTCTTCACTTCGGTAGCAAGCAATGTGTTAGCACGAGCAATCATACTTTCAGCACTGCGGTTGATAGCCTCTTCGCTATCTTCAAGCGCACCCTGGTAAATCAGGTGAATATCACCGATACAGCTCCAGTCGTTAGAAACATTTCCGAAGTAATCCTGCTTGATACCGATGCGGAGGGTATCACCAGCATTTACATTTACTACAATGCGGTTGTCATAACGGCCGGCATCAAATGCGATGCTAGAACCCAGAGGACCTTGGGGTACCCAAGCGATAGTGTCGCCTTCGTCGTTGAGGATGGGCAGGTCGGTGATTGAACCGGTGAGGTGAGCGTTTACACCGTCAACAGCATCTTCTACGGGGATTGCACCTTCTCTAACTGCCTGCAGGTAGTTGGCGTTACCGTTCAGATAGAAGTAGGGAGACAACTGGGTAGAATGCCAGTCGTTGTTTACACGGGTTCCACCGCGAACCTGCAGTTCGTATACACCACCCTTGGCAACAACCAGTTCCTGATACATGTCATAGTTGTTCTTGCTGAAGGCTTCAGCTGCACGCATGGTGCTGCCCTCAACGTTAGAACCAATAATGAGGTTGTAAACTGAACCCTTCCAACCATTGAAGTTGTCGGCAAAGTTTGCATTGACCAGCAGATTGGTAATGTCAGTTCCGGCTTCGTATCCGTTGGCAACGGCTATGCGGAGCAGTTCGTTAGCGAGTGCGATTTCAGCAGTCAGTTCATCTACGGTGAGTACACGGTTCTCCATAATGTAAGTGAAGTTACCGTTGGGAGCAGCCTCGTATGTACCGGGAGCTACTTCATCATCACCCAGGTAGGTGTCTTCCAGGAATTCACGGTCGGGACCACTGAAGTCGTCGCGTCCGGCCAGCTGTTCCTTCATTGCGAGCATTGCTGCCTCGTAGTTCTTGTAAGCAGCGACAGAAGCCTTAACCTCTGCATACATAGCCTGTTCGGGAGTGTAAACTTCCATGAATGAAGCAATGTCTGTTACTGTTTCGTAAGCCTCAACCAATGCGGTGTACTCTTCGAACAGAGCTATGTTGGCATAATTCTGAACCTCTTCATTTTCAACATAAGCCTTGCTGACAGCAGCGAATGTGTTGATGAAGTTTTCAACGCTTTCAGCATCGCCTTCAATCAGAGTGGCATAGCCTTCTTCGGTCTTGTAAATGATACCGCGAGTCTTGTCCAGTGTGGGATAAGCGTCACCTTCGTCAAGGTTCTGGTACCATGTTACGTCAGTGAACTTGCTGCCGTTGAGCTTCCATGTAAGTTCTCCGGTCATGGGAGCGTCTTCTGAAATCTGACCTACGCCAGAACGAGAACCGTAAGCAGACCAGCAGTTGTTGAACTTCACACCTACAGGAGCTACGAAATAGGTATCCTGGCCACGGGGAGCCTCAACAGTACCGATAGACCAGCAGTTGGTCAGAGTTGCCTTGTCAGCACCCAGCCAGCCGCTCAAGCTACCAGCCTCGCGACCGCCATATACATTACCGGTAACACCACAGTTGGTCATTACAACTGTCATGCTTGAACCCATGTTACAAGCGTAGATGGCAGCACCGTTGGCACCGTTACAGGTTACGTCACCGTGCATGTACACGTTTTCGAAGGTGATGGTACCGCTACCGGTGGTCTCGCCAACGAAACCTGCGCTATAACCCGCACCAACGATGTTACAGGTGGCATCCAAGGTCAGGTTCTTGATGGTACAAGCACCAGCCAGACCGATGAGCGCCTGCATCTGTACGTCGGGACGGTCAATAATGAAGTTAGAGATGATGTGGCCACCACCGTCGAGGGTACCAGCGTAACCGCCAACGATGGGCTCGTAGTACTCGCTGATTTCACCAAAGTCGAGGTCTTCGGTAATGCGGATGTTGATGGTGGGATCCTTGCTGGCCTTCTTTGCGATGTAAGCAAACTTGTCAGCGGTGTCAATGAGGTAGAAACCGAACTGGTCCATTTCTACAGCAGCAAATCCGGGCTCTTCAGCGCCACAGTGTTCGCAGACACCGTCGGTGTACTCGTGATCGGCCACATTGTTCTCGCCGTCGTTGCTGAAGTCACCATCGGTGAGCAATTCACCGTTACATGCGGTTTCGCCGCTGAAGAATACCTGCTTGTGAGTCTTGTCCAGAGTGGGGAGCATGTCTTCGCCGAGTGTCTGGTACCAAGCAATTTCGCTCTGGTTGCCGTTCAGTCTGTAGGCCAGCTCTCCGCTTTCAGCCATTTCAGGAGTCAGTTCAACATAACGATCTTCGCCTGTTTCAGGATTGCTGTTTGAACCCAGTGAAGAGTAGCAGTTGATGTACTTTACATTGTCACCACCGGGGCGTACGAAGATTTCGTCTTGCTTGTTCTGGTAAACACCTTCAAGGTTGTCGGCCATGAACCAGCAGTTTTCCATAACGGTCTTATGGCCGGTTCCGGCATATCCGCTGAATGCAGAAGTCTGGTCCTTACCCTTGATGAAACCTGTTACGGCACAGTTCTTGATGTGTGCCTTGGCGGCGTTACCCATGTTACAGCCCCAGATACCGGCGGCGTTGATACCGTTTGCCACTACGTTACCCTTCATTACAAGGCCTTCCAACAGGATGGTTACAGCACCGTTGGTCTGTCCAACGAAACCGGCTGTATAACCTGCACCTTCAATTGAACAAGAAGCGTCCAAGGTCAGGTTCTTGACTGTACAGTTACCTGCAACACCGATCAAACCCTGATTGGTGGTGGTGGGACGGCTGATTACCAAGTTAGAAATGGTGTGGCCGCCACCGTCGAAGATACCAGAGTATGTATTCATGATGGGGTTGTATCTCTCAGTAACCTCAGTCATGTCCAAATCCTTGGTGATGCGGATGTTAGTCTTGGGATTCAATGTTGCAAAGTTGGCAATATAAACCAACTTTTCAGGAGTGTCAATAATGTAGAAGCCTTCAGCATCCTGAGTTACGTAGTTGGGGATTACGTGTCCGCAGCTGTCGCATACACCACAGTTGTAAGTGTGGTCGGGGATGTTGGTTTCTGTTACTTCGTTTGTGAAGGTACCTTCGCCTACGAGCATACCGTTACAGGTGAACTCACCGCTGGCATATACCTGCTTGTGGGTATTGTCCAGAACGGGGATGGCATCCTCGCCAATGTTCTGGTACCATGCGATGTTCTTCTGGTCGCTGTTCAGTGCGAAGCAAACCTCGCCGCTTTCCAGCTGCTGGGGAGTAACGATAGTACAGCTTGCGGGAGTTTCATTAACTGTTGAACTGGCGAACAAGTTGCTGCCTCTCAGGTTGCCAGGGTTACGGCCGATGGTGTTACCGCTGGTGTGCTGTACGTTGACAGTACCAACCATAAGACAGTTTTCCATATTGGTGGCTCCGTTGAACCAACCTACAAGACCACCACACATACTGGTGGTTTCACCATCGATACTACCGGCAAACACACAGTTACGGATGGTTGTGGCACCAGATGTACGACCTACCAGACCTCCGTGTGTACCGTCTCCATTCACCAAGGAGAGGAGGTTTACGTTACTGGTCACACCTTCAATAACGGCATCGGTGAAAGTTTCTGCTGTTACGGAAGCCATGAACTTGTTGTTACCGGTGATGGTTCCGTCAAGCTCAAGATTCTTAACAGTACCATACAGACCATGGAACAGAGAAAGACCTTCAGTGCCCTTTACCACGTAGGTTACGTCCAGGGTAATCTTGTTACCGTTACCATTGAACACACCGGCGTAGGTAGGAATCACAGAACCGGTCTTTGAAGCAGCAACTACGTCGGCGTTCAGGTCTACGTTCACATCGCTGATCATTGAAGCGGTGATGAATGTGCTGAAGCCGGCAACCCACTTGTCAAAGTCTTCCTGTGAGTTGATCTGGATGGCGCCGTCCTTCATGGTGAAGCCTTCCAGCTTAGCGGGAGCATCTGCGCAAGGACGCAGGTCACGAATCTGGAAGTTGATGCCTTCGACATTGCCGACATCTACACGCAAAGTGTGGCCAGCCTTACCCCAGCCCCACTTTGTGCGGGCCTTGGTGATGTCGATGGTCACGCGTGTCCACTCATCAGTTGCGGGAGCGTTACCCAAGTTGTAACTCTTACCGGTGGCATACTTGTTACCTGCCTCGGTTGAGAAGAATACTTCGAGGTTGGCCAAAGTGTCGGCCTTGTACTCGAAGGTGAGAGAGGTCTCTGTCTCGGCCAGATCTTTCATCAGACGAGACGTTGCCACGTAGGGGTCGCTGCCCGTAGTGGCAATTGTCCACGAACCGTCTTCCTGCTGGGTAACGGTCGCATTGTTTTTGTACCCGTCATCAAAGCCAAAGGCATCTGCATTCTGAGCCGCGGCAGATCCGCTGAACAGGAATGCAAACATCAAAGCGATGAAAGAGCACAAAGAGAAAAAGTTGTTTTTCCTCATTGGGTTAAAAAATTTAAAGTGTACCCTCAAAAAAATTTAATATTCTGTGCACACGGAACATGAGGGTTTTCTGCACCTAATGCACGTTTTCTCCATGAATATGGGTTTGATGCGTAAAATTAGTATTTTCCATACAATCTACAAAGGAAAACTTTAAGTTTTTTTAAGAAAAGCGGAGATTGCGGCATTAAGGCATGCTTTTACCGCTATAATATTTATTTATGATGGCTTAATGTTAATAAAGACACATATTTACATTCAGTATAAAAAGCGAAGGTAGAAGTAGAGAATGATGCTAAAAAATGTTTACAAATAAAAAAAAATAGCACAAACACCAACCTTTACAACTTCAAATTATGGGAACAGACAACTTTGTAACCCACTATTCACCCCTTTGCCACCTGACGGATCCGGCCGTATCCGTCGAATGCCTTACGCTGGGAAAGCCAAATGGATATAATAAGCGAAAGCATTGATGCAGACATTGTTATAACAACTATCATAATCTGATACTTTATGGCTACATTTGGACTGCTTCCGCCAAGAATCTGGCCAATCATGGTACCGGGCAGCGCTACCAACCCCATTACCGCCATGTTGGCTATGGCAGGACTGAAGGCCTTGGCAATGGCCATGCGCATGAAGGGCTGTAGAGACTCGCTTCGACTGGCACCGTTACCAAGCAAAAAATAGTACAGATTCTGTTCCCTTAACAGGTTACTGTAAAAACTGTCTACAGCTATCACGTTTACTGACAGCATATTGCCAAGCAGAATGCCGAATATGGGTATGAAGTATTGTGCACTGAAGACATTGTCCAACTGCAGCACTATACCAAGAAAATACATGCCGACAAGAAGACTGGAAACAATGAATCCCACAATGAGCGGGACCATCAGCACCGACCGTTTTATGCCCGTGCGTGATAGTGCGGTTTCAGTGGCTATCACCACCATCACAAGCACCCACAAACAATTAACCCAGGGATTGTCCCACTGGAAAAGATAACGCAGATAAACACCGATAAACAGCATTTGTGCAATCATTCGCAAGGCACCCACACATATACCTCTGAGCAGCCCCGTCTGGTAACGCCAAATGTAATATGCCGGAATGAGCAGCAGGAACAGTCCCACCGCAAGGCTCGTATAGGAGATGTCTATAGTATGCATAGGTGTGTGTACTTTGTCAGGTGTCTAAATTGATCACTCTTGAACATTGTTCTGCAAATTCTTTGTCATGCGTTACAGCAACTATAGTACGTCCCTCCTGCTGCTGTATGCGTAGAAAGTGAAGCACAAGGTTACGCGATGCGCAATCGAGCGCAGAGGTGGGTTCGTCCAGCAACCACAGGTCCTTATCGAGCAGCGCTATTGCTGCCAGTATGATGCGCTGCCGCTGTCCGCCCGATATCTCAGACATACGCTTGTGTACAATATCGTCCTCAAGTCCCAGGAGGGCAAGATTTTTAATCAAAGCCTGCTCTGCCCTCTCTCCTGCCACCACCCTACCCAGTCGTTTTATCTGGCTAATGATATCACTGACTAACTCTCCGGGAAAGGAGAGGTCTTGAGGCAGATAGGCCGTATTTCGGCGGATACTCTCGCACGAACGTTCATTTACAGGGATGCCCTGTACGCATATTTCGCCGTTAAAGGGGGTAAGACCGATAAATGCCCTTAGCAATGACGACTTTCCACAACCCGACTTACCCGTCAGACATATCAGTTCTGCGGGGGATATATGACAAGAGAAATGCCGTATTACGCTTTCCTTGCCAAAAGATATGGATACGTCCTTAACGCTGAGCATTTGTTTTGGTTTTGCCAGAATTACCGGATGTTTTTGATTTGCTGGAGGTACTAGTTTTCTTAGAAGTGTTAGTTTTTCTAGAGGTACTGGACTTACTAGAAGTACTAGATTTACTAGAAACTCTGGCTTTGCTATTTTTGCTGGTTGTCTTGGGCTTAGCAGAGGTTTTTGCCTTGCTCGTAGTCCTCGTTGCAGTCTTGGGTTTTGTTGCAGTCTTGGACTTAGTTGCTGTCTTAGACTTAGTTGCTGTCTTAGACTTAGTTGCTGCCTTAGACTTAGTTGCTGCCTTGGGGTTAGTTGCTGCCTTGGGCTTGGTTGCAGTCTTGGGCTTGGTTGCAGTCTTGGACTTGCTGGTTGCCGCCCCTGTTGGCTTAGGCTTTGTTGCCACCTTTGTTTTTGAGGGTGTTTTGGTAGCTGGCTTGGCAGTTGTCTTCGTTGCTGTCTTAGGGGTTGTTTTGGCAGGAGTTGCCTTGTTGACAAGTTTCAAAGCCTCTGCGGTGGAGATGCATTTTTCGCCCAGATATGCCACAATAAAGGCGTCGCTGAACTTCTGGCGAACAGTCTTCAGACGGGTTTTTACCTGCTGATAGTCAGTGGTGCCGGCATAGAGACACTTATACATCTTACCGTCCTTTTGGAAGGTTACAGGCGTGAGTCCTTTCAGACGTTTATCTGTCTGCTTCAGTTCCCTGTCGCAGCTGAACAGCTGTATGCTGAACACGGGCAATGCGACGGAAGCGACCTGTTCGTCAGGTTGTTCTTCAGACTGTGGCTCCTTAACGGCTTTGGTTTCCTTTTCCTCTGCAACTACAGGAGTTTTCTCCTCTTCAGGTTGAAGTTCAACAAGATCTGTGGCGGCAGCCTTTCCGCCTGTAGCCTTGACGGAAATGCGCGTGGCATTCTTCACACCGCTCTTGTGGTCGCGTGTACGTCTCAGTGTATTGAGTGCCTTAGTGTGCGTCTTGGTCTGAGTGGCAGTATAGTATTCCATCAGTCCGTTGAAAATCATCCTTGCGGTTTCCTTCATGCCCTTGTCAGTAGTAATGTATGCTGCGTCCGATGTATTACTGATGAAGGCTATTTCAGTTAGCGCAGCGGGCATGTTAGTGTTGGCGGTAACGTACATACGGTTGGTTCTTACTCCACGGTAGGTGGGTCTGCCTGATGCAGCATAGCTGTTCTGCAGCAGTCTGGCAAGCAGCTCGCTCTTGCTGGCATTGGCACTTCCTTTTGATGTGCGGGCTCGGCCTGCATAGAATGTTTCCGTACCGCGCAGACTTCTTTTTCTGGCATAGTTCACGTGGATGCTCAGGAAGAGATCTGCCCTGGCGCTATTTGCTATACGGCACCGTTCGGCCAGGGATACAAACTTGTCGCTGTTACGTGTGGTTATCACCTTAATGCCGGGCTTGTGCTGACGGATAAGGCGCACCACCTCCTGCGCCACCTTAAGGTTAATCTCCTTTTCGGTGATGTTCCGGCCCTTGGTTCCCACGTCCTTGCCGCCATGTCCCGCGTCTATTACCCATACAAGCTGTCTCTTCCCCTGTGCGAGCAACAGTACAGGGAACAAAAGTAAAAGAACCAGAAGTTTGCTTTTCATGATGCAAAAGTATAAAAAAAATATGATAAATCCACAGAATCAGCGTACCTTTGTAACACTGTAAATCAAAAAATGTTTAGAGCACAATGAGCGACGGCAATTTTAACAGAGCATTGCTCCCAAGCACTCCTTACCGCAGCGGAATGAAGATGGGAGCCCAAATAATGCAAAAGCACGCCAGAGAAGCTTTTGCTATAGTAATGGAGAGAAACTTCCCCCAAATGAGCACCCAAGATAGAACACACCTTGAGGCCGAATTCATCGAGGAATTGAGGGGCAAGCTATAGAATTTAGGGATATTTGTGGGACATTTTGCATTGCAAAGACACGCACTGTTGAAACATTGTTAATGCATAGTGGATAAATGACTGCAGAACATTTATATTTAAAGTAGTTGCATACTGAAAGCAGAAAGGCACAGATACCGGAATGGTTTCTGTGCCTTACATTCTACACCTCACGGCGGAGAATGTTCTGATTAAATTCTCACGAATAAAGGAGCAGGTGAGAATTGTGTAATCAATTTATAAATGATGTTATTGAACTTTTACTCTTACGTTGCGGTACCATACATCATCGCCATGATCCTGCAGACCGATATAACCTTCGCGCTTCTCTCCGCCCATGTTCTTGAGCAGTTCATACGCGATGGGGAAATCACCGGTGGCGTTGAACTTGCTGTTGTCAAGCATTTCGTTCCACTTGGGAGTCCACAGATGGTACTCACAAACCTTTTCATCGTTCTGGAAGTGGATAACGGTGCCCTTGAACACCATAATCTTAACCTTGTTCCATTCGCCGAAAGGCTTGGCGTTCTGGGGTTTGGCAGGAATCATGTCGTACAGAGAGGCAGACTGGCGGTTGCCGTCAACACCAAGCTGTGCATCGATGTGGTTCTCATTGTCCAGTACCTGATACTCAGAACTTGACTGCCAGATGGGCAGATATTCGCCACCGCTCTTAACCTCTTGAGCCATGTAGAAGATACCAGAGTTACCTCCCTTGCTGATCTTGTATTCCAGTTCCAGAGTGAAGTTGCAGAACTTGTGCGCAAAGATAAGGTCACCACCGCCTTCTGCCTGAGCTTCTCCAGTTCCGGATCCCTTCAGATGGATGGTACCGTCAGCCAGTTCCCAGCTTGCGGGCACAGCATCCTGTCCATATCCGCGCCATCCGTCAAGTGAGGTACCGTCAAAGAGAATGTAATATCCGTCAGCATCCTGCTTCAGGGTTGAAAGGTCAACCTGCTTGTTTTCAACAATTTCATACTCGGGTACAGCTGCGGCAGCTGCTGCGGGAGCTTCGCCACCCTTCTTCTCACAATTCTGGCAGGCTTCACAATTGCAGTTGCACTTCTGTGTGCATGATGCCATCATCATGGCCACGCATGAAGCCATCAAAAGAACTTTTTTCATGTCTGTTTTCTAAATTAAATGTTAATATATGTATTCAATTCTGATGCAAATATACAAAAATATCAGCAAAACCAAAATAATATATATAAATAATTGTAACATATTTTGTAACTTTGCATGGTTAAGCCAATATATATCACCATTACATATTATGTTAGGAACCATTACCAACGTAGCCACAATTGTGGCTGGCTCTTGCCTGGGGAGCATACTCAAGAAACGGATTCGGCCCGAGTGGCAGCATGTCATGTTCACAGCCATGGGGCTTGCTGCAGTGGCGCTTGGCATGAACGCTGTGTGCCGCTATATGCCGCAAAGCACTTACCCGGTACTGTTTATAGTAAGTCTGAGCATTGGCGGACTGGTTGGCACCATGCTAAGAATTGACGAACGCTTCAAACGATTAGTAGACAAATTCAAAAGGGGGGATACAGGTCAGCCAGATAATAGCAGACCCGCTCTGGCGCAAGGACTGAGCACAGGCATCCTGCTCTACTGCATCGGCACTCTCAGTATACTGGGTCCGGTGAACAGCGCGCTGATGAACGACCACACCTATCTCTTTACCAACGCCACGCTGGATCTGGTTACCTCCATGGTACTGGCTGCCACATACGGTATCGGCATGGTACTGGCTGCGCCCGTTCTCTTTGTATGGCAGGGCAGCATATATGCAGTTGCAAGCATGTTCGGCAACCTGATTTCCAACGAACTGCTTTGCGAGATGAGCATTGTGGGCGGCATTCTCATTTCCGCATCAGGACTGTCGATACTTGGCATAAAGGACTGCCGTACGCTGAATCTACTGCCCAGTCTGTTTGTGCCGGTCATCTTCTTCCTAATCAAAGGATGTATGGGATTACAATAGGGGCTTAAACAATTCTGTACTCTCCCCCGCTACACTACTTTATCTTTCTGGCGTTCAAAGCCCTGGTATACCTGCGTGCGTTAGCCAGATGTTGAGCGTATGTGCGTGCAAAATTGTGCGTTCCGCTAAAGTCTTCCTTGGCACACATGTACAAATAGCCGTGATGCACGCCGTGAAGTACAGCATCGATGCCCATTATGCTGGGGATACGGATGGGGCCAGGCGGAAGCCCCTTGTGCTTGTACGTATTGTACGGACTCTCCACTTCAAGAAAACTGTGGTATATGCGGCGTGCACCGAAGTTGCCAAGTGCAAACTTCACGGTCGGGTCGGCTTGCAGAGGCATGCCAATACGCAGACGGTTGAGGTACATACCAGCCACCATGGGCTTTTCGGCATTATTGGCCGTTTCCTCGTCGATAATGCTTGCCAGCGTAGATACCTCAATGCGAGTGAGCGAAAGCGAATCGGCACGTCTCTGCCTTTCGGCATTCCAGAAAGCTTCGTGCTCACGCAGCATACGTTTCATGAAGTTGGGCAGCGATGTATTCCAGTAGATTTCGTAGGTGTTGGGAATAAACAGTGCGGGCAGAGTGTGAAGCGTATATCCGTACGAGGCACAGAACGTGCTGTCGGTAAACTGGCGGATGACCTCCGTTGAGTCCATCATGAGGTTTTTACCCAAGAAAATGCCAAGCTGGCGCATAGTTCGCACACTGGGCACTGCCAGTCTGACAGGCTCCTGCTGTCCGCGGCGCAGCCGCTGGTATACGGGTAGAATCTTTTCTCCGGGCTGAATGGCATACCGTCCGGTAAGCACGTTATATCCGCCCATAGTGAGCACATCCCAGCCAAAGGGCTGTCCTAACTTGACCGCTACAGAATCCTCATCGTCATCGGCGTCTATATATATATATAATGTATTAGGCGATGTATTGGGCTTTTGGCAGACGATACTGATACACACAGCACCCACACCCGCCAACAAAAGGAAGATTGCTAAAGCTATATACCAAACCTTTTTATTACGAAAACAAAACATTTTGTCTGTGCCTATGAATAACATAAATATTACAGAGGGCAAAATTACATATTTCTTACCTTGTAGACAAAAAAATAGATTCATTTCTTTCCCGAATATAAAAAAAGCACTATCTTTGCATCCGGTTTTGCCGATATGGCTCAGTTGGTAGAGCAACGCATTCGTAATGCGTGGGTCAGGGGTTCGAGTCCCCTTATCGGCTCAAAGACGCGAGGATGTCCTTTAAGACATCCTTTTTTTGTTTTCATTATTATAGATTAGCGGATTTTATATACACACTAGAAGGTCAGAAGAGTCTTAAAAGAGGGAATCTCCAGCTAACAAAAAGTCGTTAACCGGAGATTCGGAGGGAGGGGAGGGTGACTAGTGGGATTCGAACCCACGACATTCAGAACCACAATCTGACGCTCTAACCGACTGAACTATAGTCACCATCTAAAGTGTCAACCAGGAAGCTTTCCTTGATTGCGAGTGCAAAGGTAGTGCTTTTTTACATACCAACCAAATTATCGGAGCACTTTTTTTGAATTATTTGTAATATTCGTGCTTTGCCGCTGCCAGTGTGTTGAGCATAAGCATACAAATGGTCATGGGGCCTACTCCACCAGGAACCGGTGTGATGGCACTACAGATTGGAGATACGTTTTCAAAGTCAACATCTCCGCTCAACCGAAAACCAGTTTTACGTGTAGCATCCGGTACGCGGGTTGTACCCACATCGATAATTACGGCACCCGGCTTTACCATGTCTGCCGTAACAAAACCAGGACGTCCTATTGCAGCAATAATGATATCCGCCTGGCGGCACTCTTCCTTCAGGTTGCTGCTATGGCTGTGGCATACGGTCACGGTACTGTCACCATATTCCTTCTGCATCATCAGTTGCGCCATGGGTTTGCCCACAATATTACTGCGTCCCAACACCACACACTTACGACCACTTGTAATTATATTGTAACGTTTCAGCAACTCAATGATTCCGCGAGGGGTGGCACTGACATAACAAGGCAGTCCGATAGCCATACGACCAACATTGATAGGATGGAAGCCATCTACGTCTTTTTTATAATCAATAGCTTCTATCACACTTTGTTCGCTTATATGTGCCGGGAGCGGAAGCTGCACGATGAAACCATCTACATTATCGTCCTCGTTAAGGCGCTTTACCTGCATGAGGAGTTCTTCCTGGCTAATAGTGTCCTCAAAACGCAATAGTGTACTTTCAAAGCCACATGCTTCGCAGGCTAACACCTTATTTTTGACATATGTTTCAGAACCTCCATCGTGACCTACCAGTATTGCCGCCAGATGCGGACGTCTTATACCAAGCGAGACCAGGCGCTCTACTTCTTCTTTAATCTCGGCTTTGATAGCGGCTGCTGTTGCCTTTCCGTCAATTAACTGCATACGTTTCTTATATTGTCTTGTTATGTATTACATACCGCCCATTCCGGGTATTTTACCCTTAGGCATACGTTTCATCATATCAGCCATTCTGGGACTTGTTACCATCTTCATCATCTTACGTGTTTGATCGAACTGCTTGATAAGACGGTTTACTTCCTGTATGTTAGTTCCAGAACCTTTTGCTATTCGCTGGCGCCGGCTGGAGTTAAGTACTTCTGGATGAGTGCGTTCATGCGGGGTCATACTCTGGATTATAGCTTCTATGCCCTTGAATGCATCATCATCAATGTCAACATCTTTCAATGCCTTGCCCACACCGGGAATCATGCTTGCCAAATCTTTCAGATTACCCATCTTTTTGATTTGCTGTATCTGGTTGTAGAAGTCATTGAAGTCGAACTGGTTCTTTTGAATTTTGCGTTGCAAGCGTTTGGCTTCTTCTTCGTCATACTGCTCTTGTGCACGCTCTACCAACGAAACGATGTCACCCATTCCAAGAATTCGGTCTGCCATACGGTCGGGGTGGAAGGGGTCTATCGCATCCATCTTCTCTCCGATACCGACAAACTTGATAGGCTTGTCCACTACTGTACGTATGCTAAGTGCAGCACCGCCACGCGTATCACCATCGAGTTTTGTAAGCACAACTCCGGTGTAATCCAGCCTGTCATTGAACTCTTTAGCCGTATTAACCGCATCCTGACCGGTCATGGCGTCTACAACAAGAAGGATTTCATCGGGCTGTACTGCCTCTTTGATGTCCTGAATCTGCTGCATCAGTTCTTCATCAATTGACTGGCGTCCGGCGGTATCCACAATAAGCACATCATGACCTTTTGCACGTGCTTCCTGCATAGCATTCAGCGCCACTTTAACAGGGTCTTTGGCATCTGACTCCAAATATACGGGCACATTTACCTGTTCGCCCAGTACGCGCAACTGCTCCATAGCCGCGGGACGGAAAGTATCGCATGCTGCAAGAAGCGGTTTCATGTGGCGCTTTTCCTTGAGCATCTTGGCCAGTTTTCCGCTCATGGTGGTCTTACCGGCACCGTTGAGTCCGGCCATAAGTATTACAGCGGGATGACCTTTCAGATTCATGTCCGTGGTTTCGCCACCCATCAGAAGAGCCAGTTCGTCGTGAACAATCTTTACCATCAGCTGCTGCGGCTTAACGGCAGTCAGTACATTCTGGCCTATAGCTTTTTGCTTGACTGTATCCGTAAAGTTTTTTGCCACTTTATAGTTTACGTCAGCATCCAGAAGCGCACGCCGTACGTCCTTAAGAGTTTCCGCTACATTGATTTCTGTAATTTTGCCTTCACCTTTCAATATCTTAAAAGACCGTTCAAGGCGTTCACTTAAATTCTCAAACATATCTTAGTCTTATTTTTGTTTATTTATTTTCCTATTACTATATCAATTGTCCTCAAAAAGAAGTTTCTCCACCAGAGGCATCACTGTTCCGCTTAAAATCTGGCCGTTCAGATAATGGTCTCCTTGGAAAAGCATAAGGTTGCCGGTGCCGTAATGTTTCTTGAAATCTGGCTGGCAGTTTACCTTCTTGTCCAGTGTACCGAAAAGTCCGTATACCCTACCCTTTTCCTCTTTGTCCACACCGCTGAAGGAATTCCTCTCTATTTGCTGGAATTCGCTTATCATTTGTCGGTCTACCTTAAAGTCGCGCATCCCATCCTGTCGCTTGTTGCGGAACTCCTGACGTCCCATCCCTCTCAGCATGAGCAGGCGTGCCATGTGAAACGAGGGGTTCACCAGCAGGCGGGGGAATCCGTATAGTTGTTCGGCATACATGGCACCCATGCTTGTGGAAACTATCACATCAGGCTGTTCATCACAAACGAGCTTTTGTAGCATTTCCATTGCGGCAAGCGGACTTACGGGTATGTCCGGACTGAGTACCGAGACATTCATGGGATACAGATGGTTTCGCATCTGTACAGCCGTACCGCTACTGCCGGCAGATGCAAATCCATGCAGATACAGGACTTTCTTATTCATTGTTATCTTGCTGCTGTCATTAAAAACGGACTGCAAAAGTATTAAAAATAAAAGAGGTGTACAAATAATGCCGACAAAAACTTATCATACGGACTGTATGCACGCTATCTGAGAAGAGTCATACAATTCAACAAACTCAAAACTGTTGCCTACATATTCGAGGTAGAGCATAAAATCTGCCGTCTTGATAACAACCGTTCCGCGACAGTCATTGGGATGAAAACTTAACGAGCCTGCATTGCGCAGATTTTCATCCAGAAATAAATGTACATGGTTATCTCCGTCATTTATGAGTCCGAAGGGCGAAACACTTCCGGGTTCAAGCCCCAGATAGCGCTCCATGCGTTCTGCCGAAGCAAAGGACAACTTGCCTGGTGCCGGCAGACCGCGTTCCTGCAAGTAAAGCTTTAGCCGTTGTTCAAGGGAATGAATGTCCAATTGCGCATCACAATGATAGCAAACCAGATAATGTCGGTTACCTTTATGGTTGCGAAGAAAAATGTTCTTGCAATGCACGCTTCCGTCATTCTTCCACCATCGTTTGGCCTCCTCTATGGTCTTACCTTCGGGATGATTGTAACAAGTATAGGGAATACCGTGGCTGTCCAGGTAGTCAAGTACTATCTTTTGTCGTTCCATATATTGCATAATTTTGTTTTCTAAGCGCAAAGGTATGGCAAAGTTTTAAGTATTTCTGAAATATATTCATAAAAAGACTTTTTTACATCGCATATTTCAACAGAAAACCTTATATTTGCAGACATGGAGCGTTATTTCTCCAACAATCGGACGAATTTCGCCCAATGTGAATCAATACTTTGCCAACTTTCTAACAATACTTCGACAACTGTCTAACAATACTTTGTCAACTGTCTAACAATACTTTGCCAACTGTCTAACAATACATCCCTCATTATGAAACGATACTTTTTGTCAGTATTCCTGCTTATTTCCGCATTCCAAACCACATTCGGCACATTGCGCAATCCCATGATGTGGGCCGATGTACCCGACCCCGACATCATTCGTGTAGGAGAATATTACTATTTGGTGTCCACCACAATGCATCTGATGCCAGGAGCACCCATTATGCGGTCAAAGGATTTTACCAACTGGGAGGTGGTAAGCTATCTTTTTGACAAGCTGACAGATTCGCCCAGATACGAGATGGAACAAGGCACCGCATACGGACGCGGCCAATGGGCCACATCACTACGGTATCACAACGGATGGTTCTATGCCCTATTCTCCACTAACGATGACGTGAATTCAGACACCTACATCATGAAGGCCAGGAAGGCGGAAGGACCATGGGAAATACATTCACGCCTGCCCCACTTCCACGATGCCGCACTCTTCTTTGACGACAACAATCGTATTTATGTCTGCTACGGTACGGGAGACATCGTTGAGCTATCGGCAGACATGAAGAGCGTTGTGCCCGGCAGCCGCCGTAAGACTTTTGAGCGCGATGCAACAGAAAGAGGACTGCTGGAGGGTAGCCGCCTTATAAAACACGGAGGAAAGTACTATCTGCTGATGATTTCATGGCCTCCGGGTGGCATACGCAGACAGGTATGCTATCGCGCCGACCGTATTGACGGCCCGTATGAAAAGAAAGTAATCCTTGAGAGCGGATTCGGCGGATTCGGCGGCGGTGTAGCACAGGGAACAATAGTGGACGATGGTAAAGGCGGATGGAACGGCATTTTTTTCCAAGACCGCGGAGGAGTGGGACGCGTACCAATGCTCGTACCCTGCAGATGGATAGACGGATGGCCCATACTGGGAGACGAGAACGGAAGTGTGCCGGACACTATGCCTGTAGGCGGGACCGAAGTAAAGGGAAACCCGCTGGTAATCAGCGACGATTTCTCACAACCCGAGCTGCACAACTTGTGGCAATGGAACCACAATCCGCTGGATGAAGCATGGTCTCTTACTGAACGCAAAGGTTATCTCCGCCTTAAGACAAACCGCATAACGCCCAACCTGTATCTGGCAAGAAACACAATTAGCCAGCGCATGGAAGGACCGCGCTGTTCGGCATCGGTAAGTATAGACATCAGCCACATGAAAGACGGCGACTGCTGCGGACTGGCTGCCTTCAACGGCCACTCTGGTATCCTTACCATCAGGAAGAACGGAAAACACTTCACGCTCACGCAATCTGCCGCACAAGTGCATCTTAGCGACCGTGAAAAGGCCGTTACAAAGGTTGATGAGGAAATAATTGAACAAGTGGCCCTTAAAGGAAAGAAAATAGAACTGCGCATAGACGGCGACTTCAATCCCGGCAAAGACATTGCCACATTCTACTACCGCACAAAAGGCTCTGAATGGAAACCCATAGGCAAACCGTTCAGGATGATTTTCGACTACCGCCTGTTCTTCATGGGCACAAGATATGCCATCTTCAACTATGCCACAAAGCAAAGCGGAGGATACATTGATGTGGACCACTTCAATTATACAAAAGACAACCATTAACCCAACATCCATAACAATATAGAATTATGCTTAAAAAGATTTCCATTGCCTTGCTTGCGACCATAGCCATGAAGGGGCTCGCGCAAAATCCCATTGTACAGACATGCTTCACTACCGACCCTGCACCAATGGTACACGACGGCCGTTTGTACGTTTATACTGGACATGACGAGAACGGAGCCGACTTCTTCTGGATGCAGGAATGGCGTGTCTATTCAACTGACGACATGGCCAATTGGACTGACCATGGCTCACCGCTTGCCTTGGAATCCTTTTCATGGGCAGACGACCGTGCATGGGCGGCGCAGACAATAGAACGCAACGGGAAGTTCTACTGGTACATCTGCGCCCATTCAAAGATATCCGGAGGCATGGCCATAGGCGTTGCCGTGGGTGATTCGCCAACCGGTCCTTTCAAGGACGCAATCGGAAAGCCCCTGTATGAAAACGGTTCGTGGGACCACATAGACCCAAGTGTCTTTATAGATGACGACGGACAGGCTTGGGTATGCTGGGGAAATCCGCAACTTTACTTCCTGAAGATGAACGAAGACATGATTTCGTACCAGGGTGACGTTATCCTTGCCGACATGACAGAAGAAGCGTTCGGCGCTCCGCTGATGAAGAACCGCGAGAAAGGTCGCAAATACAGGGACAGCTATGTGGAAGGCCCGTGGCTTACCAAACGCAACGGAACATATCAGCTGATTTATGCCGCAGGCGGAGTACCCGAACACATTTCATACAGTACGGCATCCTCTCCTACCGGTCCTTGGAAATATGCCGGGGAAATAATGCCTTTGAGCCATACCAACTCATTTACGAACCATGCCGGAGTAATCGACTACAAGGGACACAGCTACTTCTTCTACCATACAGGGAAGCTCCCAGGCGGAGGAGGTTTCGGCCGCAGCGTGGCTGTGGAGGAATTCAGCTACAACAGCGACGGTTCTTTCCCTACTATCCATCCAACGGATGAAGGCGTTAAACCCATCGCCGCCTTTAATCCCTACCGAAAGGTTGAAGCGGAAACAATGGCATTCTCCCGCGGATTAAGGACTGAGCAGAACAACAAGGTGGGCGTATATGTTACAGATGCGCACAACGGCGACTATATAAAGCTGAGACAGGTTGATTTCGGCAACATCTCTCCCTGTACCTTTACAGCCAGAGTTGCTAGCGGTTTGCGTGGCGGCACCATTGAAGTGCGCACAGACAGCATCGGGGGACAGGTAATAGCAAGCCTTCAAGTGCCGGGAACGGGCGGATGGGAAAACTGGAAAACCATTAAGGCGGAAATAAAAGGCAGTACAAGCGGCATACACGACCTCTACCTCTGCTTTACCGGTCGTAAGGGTCCTCATCTGATGAACTTCGACTGGTGGGAGATGAAAAAATAAGTCACCGGCCTGTTCAGGAAAGAGCAGTAAAAAAAATGAGGTGGGTCTCACGACTCGCCTCATTTCTGGTTTAGTAAATATCAGTTTTATTAAGGTAAAAAAGATTGTTTATGCTATGCAAATTTCCGTTAATTCCGCCAATGAAACAAATTAAATTATATGTTTTGCAACATAAAATGGAAAAAAAAGTAATTTTCACATTGAACGCATTAAAAAAACAGAAAAAATAATATAAATTTGCATTATAAAAATTCGAAAACACGTAAAATGTATGGAAGTAAAAGAAATTAACGAGGTTGAGGAGAAGAAAAGCCTGAACTTTATTGAACAAAAAATAGAAAACGATTTGGCGGAAGGTAAAAACGGAGGAAAGGTGCAGACACGCTTTCCGCCCGAACCAAACGGATACCTTCACATCGGCCATGCCAAGGCCATAGCCATTGACTTCGGAATGGCAAAGAAATACGGCGGAACCTGTAACCTTCGCTTTGATGACACCAATCCCCAGAAAGAGGACACGGAATACATGGAAAGCATTGAACAGGACATTCAATGGCTCGGATTCCAATGGGACAACATATACTATGCAAGCGACTACTTCCAGCAGCTTTGGGATTTTGCCGTGTATCTGATTAAGACGAACAGAGCCTATGTGGATGAGCAGAGTGCCGAAGAAATTGCCCGTCAGAAGGGCACAACCACATCGCCCGGTATTGAAAGCCCATACCGCAACCGTCCCGTTGAAGAGAGTCTGGAACTGTTCGAACTGATGAACAGCGGAAAGATGGAGCCCGGCAAAATGGTGCTCAGAGCCAAGATAGACATGGCCCATCCCAACATGCACTTCCGCGACCCGCTGATCTACCGTGTGCTCAACATTCCGCATATCCGTACCGGCAACAAGTGGAACGCATATCCCATGTACGACTTCACACACGGCCAGTGCGACTATCTCGAAGGAGTGACACACAGTCTGTGTACGCTTGAATTTGTAGAGCACAGAGCCTTGTACGACCTGTTCGTTACTTGGATGAAGGAGATGCGCGGCGAGACTGAAAACATTGAAGACTTCCGTCCTCGCCAGACAGAATTCAATAAACTCAACCTGAGCTACACCCTCATGAGCAAGCGCAACCTGCTCGCACTTGTTCAGGAAGGCATGGTAGCCGGATGGGACGACCCCCGAATGCCCACCATCTGCGGTTACAGAAGAAGAGGCTACAGCCCCGAAAGCATCAACAAGTTCATCAACAAGATTGGCTATACCACCTATGATGCACTAAACGAGATGGAGCTTATGGAAAGCGCCGTCAGAGAAGACCTCAACCAGCGCAGTATCCGCGTCAGCGCCGTACTGGACCCCGTAAAGGTTGTCATTACCAATTACCCCGAAGGACAAACCGAGCAGATGACTGCCGTGAACAATCCGGAGAATGAAGCAGACGGAACGCATGAAATCACCTTCAGCCGCGAAATCTGGATTGAACGAGATGACTTCATGGAAGTGGCCGAAAAGAAATTCATGCGCATGGCACCCGGAAAAGAGGTACGCCTGAAAAACGCATATATTGTAGAGTGTACCGGTCTTAAGAAAGACGACGAAGGCAATATCATTGAAATCTACTGCACGTACGACCCCGAAAGCAAGAGCGGAATGCCGGGAGCAAACCGTAAGATAAAGGGAAAGACGCTGCATTGGGTAAGCTGTGACCATTCCATCCAGGCCGAAGTCAGACTTTACGACCGTCTTTGGAAGGTTGAGAATCCACGTGATGCCATGGCCAAAATACGCGAAGAACAGGATTGTGACGCCGTAACCGCCATGAAGCAGATTTTCAACGCAGACAGCCTGCACATACTTAAGGAATGCTATGTGGAAGAATACGTAAAGAATCTGCCCGCGCTTTCCTATCTGCAGTTCCAACGCATCGGATATTTCAACGTAGATACCGAAAGCACACCAGACCATTTGGTTTTCAACAAGACCGTAGGTCTGAAGGATACTTGGAAAAAAAGTGTATAAAAGCGACCGGAGCCAATAATGCGCGAAGAGGACATTTCTTATTTTAACAACAAAGAGTTCAAGCAGATATTGCATGCTTACGAAGATGCCCGCAAGCACGGACAGTCCATCTACATGGATGCTGACGAGCTTACGGACATTGCCGAATACTATATGGTAAACAGCCAGGAGGACAAGGCCAACGAAGCCATCAGCCTGGCTGTAAGCCTCCACCCTGACAGTGTAGACCCCCAAGTGTTCCTCTCACGACAAGAAATGTTCAACAACCGCATGGACAGAGCCTATGAAATCTGCAATGCGATACCTAACCAGGACGACCGCGAAGTGAAGTTCCTGCGAGCCGAACTGCTCATCAGGGACGAAAGGCCGGCAGAGGCCGAACTGCTCTTACAGGCTGCATGCGAATGCAGCAACGAGGAACAGGACCACTTCATATATGACTCCATCGGCATCTTTATGGACTATATGCTGTGGGACTATGCAGAAAGCTGGTGCATGCGTCTTAAACACATAGCCCCCCAATACAAAGGACTTCCCGAGATTGAAGCAGAGATAAAGATGTGTACCGGAGATTATGACAGCGCCATAGACATTCTTAATGGCATACTTGATATAAACTCTTATAACTCACAGGCATGGAATATGTTGGCAGAGTCGTATTTCTCAAAGGGTACATTTGAAGAGGCTATTGAGGCATGCCAGTTTGCACTTGCCATAAACGAAGACGACTTCAAGGCCATCTCCACACTTGCCGACTGCTATTACCATACGTCCAGCTTCTCTAAGGCGCATGAATACTATGAAAAGGCGCTGATGATGAGGCAGGACGATGCGCTCTATCACATGGATGCAGTCAGCCTTTTCCAAATGGGAGAGTTTGAACAGGCGCTGGTACAGCTGAAAAAAGCCAGAGAAATCATAGAAGACGACCCCGAAAAGGAGATATACGTAGCCATGCAGTTGGCAACTGTGGCAAGCAAGCTCCATTTGTTTGACGAGGCTATGTCTTATCTGAAAAGAGTAAAGTCGCTCATCAGAGACAAGCGCGGCCTGATTGACTATGAAGTGCTTTACGGACAGGTAATGCTTGAGAATGGCTTTGCAGACAAGGCAAGGGAACACTTCGAGAATGCCCTCACAAAATGCGAAGACACGGATAAGGCCGTTCTTGTGATTGGCATTGCCTACTACGAACAGGAGCATTACAGAATGGCTGCGGAAATCCTGTCTAAACTAGCAGATAAGCCGGACAGCGTGACGGCAAATTTTGCCTTGCCCTATCTGGCACTCTGCCACATGAAACTGGAGAATACGGAATTGTATCTGAAGTACCTTCGTCTGGCCACCACACACTGTACGGAACTCACCGCACAACTCTTTGAGGAGCTGTTCCCCGGCGTGCAGCCCGAGGACATATACTATTACGCCTACAAAAATATATACGGCTGTTTTCCTAACATTTAACGCATACTATTTCAATCCCTTCCACTGACTTACATCAACAGAAGATTCAGCCTTGCGCTCAATATGTTTGGGAAACTTGCTAAAGAAGTTTATACCCGTTGCCTTCTCCACATCGTCCACTGATAAGGCATAGGCTGAAAGCGGTTTGTTCTGACTGCCGTTTTCAAAAATAAAGCCGATGCAAACTGCCGCGTCAGACGTGTTTCGCCATAATACCTTGAAATAACGCTCGGGCACGGTAACGCCATTCTCGCCAATGGTCTTGTATTCCTTGCCATGTTCTATCACAGGGCCGCACACCACATATATGCTGTCATAGCGCTGCGCCCAGTCGCGCGTCAGTTCCTCCAGTTCTTTCCAGTCTCCGGCGTTCAGAGCATGTGTTTGCGGACAAATGTTGCTGAGCAGAAAGCATTGGTTCTGGCTCTGTCTTGAATGCTTGCAATCGGCGGAGGGACACATGTGGCCGCGGTCAAAACCCGAACCCCTGTAGTCGCTGTCCTCCGCAATAGGGCCCTTTCTGATATCCGTGTCGGGCTGAAAGTTGTCCGCCCTCTTCTCCTTACCCTTGGTACGTTCGCGGGTCAGAAGCCAGGAGACCCAATTGGGCAGAAGATGCCTGCTGTTGTAGGAAAGCACAAAGCCCTCGTGGCGGACTATTTCCTCATTGCGGTCCGTAAGATAGGAAGGCAGAAGCAGATTGTCGGTTTTCGCAGGCTTGCCTTCGCGATTAGGCGCTTCATTGTCAGAGGTGGAAACCGGCTGTTCCGCAGCGGAAACGGCATCCGTCTGATTAGGGGCATTTACGTTTCTATACAGCGTAAATGCGCATACACACAATGCGGCCACCACCACCGGCAGCGGGTATTTTTTCTTTTTACGTCTTGCACACATGATTACTCAGTAAATATTTTTTTTGCAAATTTATTAAAATATTCATAAAATAAGTAAGTTATGAATCAAAAAAAACTTATCTTTGCAGAGAAGAACATTAAATAATATTTAATCATTATAAATCTATGGATATTGAATTGACAAATGCCTGTATAGCAAAGGCACAGAAGTGGATTGACAGTCCTGTATTTGATGCAGAGACTAAAGCAGAGATAAAGGCCCTGCTTGACAAGGAGGACAAGACTGATCTGGTTGACGCGTTCTATCAGAACCTTGAGTTCGGAACCGGCGGTCTTCGCGGCATTATGGGTGCTGGAACCAACAGAATGAACAAATACATTGTGGGCATGGCCACACAGGGCTTCGCCAACTACATTCTGAAGGCTTTCCCCGGACAGCAGAGCAGTGTGGTTGTGGGTCACGACTGCCGCAACAACAGCCGCCTCTTTGCAGAAACCGTAGCGGCCATTTTCAGCGCCAACGGCATCAAGGTATATCTCTTTGAAAGCCTGCGCCCCACTCCCGAAATCAGCTTTGCCATCCGCCAGCTCGGTGCAATTGCCGGTGTGAACGTAACAGCAAGCCACAACCCCAAGGAATACAACGGTTACAAGGCTTACTGGGCAGACGGCGCACAGGTATTGGCTCCCCATGACAAGGGTATCATTGACGAGGTGAACAAGGTGGAGATTGAGGACGTAAAGTTCCAAGCCGACAACGAACTGATTGAAATCATCGGCGGAGAAATGGACTACGACTATATGACAGCCGTTAAGGAAGCCATGATTGACCAGGAAGTTATCATGCGCCAGAAAGACCTCAACATTGTCTACAGCGCCATGCACGGCACCGGTCGCGTAATCGTACCCCTGTGCCTGCGAAGCTGGGGATTCCAGAACATCCATGTAGTGCCCGAACAGATGGTGGTAGACGGTAATTTCCCCACCGTTATCAGCCCCAACCCCGAGAATGCCGAAGCAATGACCCTGGGTATGAAACTGGGTACCAAGCTCAATGCCGACCTTGTAGTGGCAACCGACCCTGACGCAGACCGTCTGGCCATTGTATGCCGCGACAGCAAGGGAGAATGGACCATCATCAACGGCAACCAGACCGCAATGATGTTCTGCTACTACATCATCAAGAACAAGAAGGCCCTTGGCCAGCTCAAACCCACCGACTTCCTTGTAAAGACTATCGTTACCACAGAAGTGATTGCCGAAATGGCCAAGAAGAACAATGTGGAACTGCGCGACTGCTATACCGGCTTTAAGTGGATTGCCCGCGAAATAGCCCTCAGCGAAGGCAAGCAGAAGTACATCGGCGGCGGTGAAGAAAGCTTCGGATTCCTCCCCTACGACAAGGTACGCGACAAGGACGCCCCCGCAAGCATCTGTCTCATCTGCGAGATTGCAGCATGGGCGCGCGATAACGGAATGACACTCTACGACCTGCTCATGCAAATCTATCTCGACTACGGATTCAGCTTTGAACACACCATCAACGTAACAAAGCCAGGAAAGAGCGGAGCGGACGAGATAAAGGCCATGATGGAGAACCTCCGCACCAACCGTCCCACCGAGATTGCCGGAAGCAAGGTTGTATGCACAAAGGACTTCGGCACTCTGAAGCAGTATGACGGCGAAGGAAACGAAACCGACATTGACATGCCCGCCACGAGCAACGTGCTCCAGTACTTCTGCGAGGACGGCACCAAGGTAAGCGTACGCCCCAGCGGAACCGAGCCCAAGATCAAGTTCTATCTGGAACTGAAGGACACCATGGGATGCGCCAACTGCTACCCCGCTTGTGTAGAAAAGGCACGCGCCCGCGTAGAAGAGGTCAAGAAGTCACTCGGTGTCTGACCCAAAACCGCATGCCGCTGCGCATCGGCAAACCTGTTACCTGTATATATAATATAAATATGTATTATTATATCTTTTGCCAAGGGGATATTCTTCTCACATCCGAGGGGAATATCCCCTTTGGTTCAACTCCCCCAATTGACATCAAACCCTGGCAATTGGTAACCACGCTTTGCAACGGGAACGACACCTGCAAGATCATCCGTTTGGACACCCCCGTAAGCGGAAACAGCCACTTCAAGATGGTTCCCTTACGCAAAAGCGCAGAGATTCTCTCCCCACAAACCTACCAATTTGCCGGCAAATGTGCCGAACTGATCTACTGGGACCGAAACACAAAATATTGCGGTGTATGCGGCTCGCCACTCAAATGGCAAACGCCAATCAGCAAGCAATGCCCAGAGTGCCAAAAGGAATGGTGGCCCACACTTGCCATAGCCACAATCGTAAGGGTGGAACGCGGAGATGAAATCCTCATGGTACACGCCAACAGTTTCAGAGGCAATTTCTACGGCCTTGTGGCAGGCTTTGTTGAAACGGGCGAAACCCTTGAAGAATGTGTGGCTCGCGAAGTGTGGGAGGAAACCCACATACGCATCAAGGACATACGTTATTATGGAAGCCAACCCTGGCCCTATCCTTGCGGACTTATGGTTGGATTCACAGCCCAATATGAAAGTGGGACCCTCCTTCTGCAAAAAGAAGAACTTGGCGGCGGCGGATGGTTCACCCTCAACAATCTGCCCGAACTCCCAGCCCAAGGTTCTATTGCCCGCGAAATGATAGACGACTGGATCTCAGAAAAAAAAATCAGGGAACAATAAGACTAAAGGGTGGTTCTATATCTAAAATTCATTGCTCATTGCTCATCGCTCACTGTCAAATATTTTTCCTTTTGTCCACAAAGCGCACATTGGTGCTAAAATGAACAAAAATCACTCAAAATAGTTCAAAAACAAACCTAAAATGCCACCCTATATTGCCCTACTGCGAAATTTTGATTTTCCAACTGTGAAAAAATAATTTTCCAACAGGGAAATAAAAATTTTCCAACTGGGCATTTTCGCCTTTCCAGCTGGTTTTATACAAAAATTCAGTTTTGTAAAGAATTTTCATTGGCACGCTGATGACACAGATTCGACAGATGACCACAGATTTTTATTTTCTTACAGGTAACATGTCATGCTGACTGCCTTATACTGAGATAGGTAGACACATTTAGTAATAATTAAATTATTACAATTCAACGATAGTTACTTTCTTTGTCAGAAAATGCAAGTTTCCCAGATGTCCAGTATTCATCCCCATCAAACATTATAACGTCTGGCAGGTCTCTCAACAAAGTTGGTTTGTTCTGCCGATGTTGATATGAGTTCTTCAGAAACCACCTACTCAGCACTGTTACTGGAGTTCTTGGTATTGATTTCGATTTCTTATCATTTATAATTTTCACATCAGCCAAAAACAAAAAACGAATGAATAGTGTTTCTATCAATTCGACATGTGCTCGTTGGTTTCGATTTGAAGATTTTGAGAATCTGCCTACCCAATACTTTTTGTATTTAATCTTCTCCTGTTTTTTAAGATGGTCTTTATCGGATAATCTTTTAGCAGGATCTCGTTCTGTGATTCCAACATATTTTATATGCTGTGACCCTCTTTCATAAGATTCCTTTCCTGTAATAAGATATATAGAACACGATTGTGTATCATCATCATTCCAAATATCCTCAATCGATTCGTAAGGGCCAAACCATTCAAGAGCGTATAATCTTTTAATCTCATTCATATTACTGTAAACAATGTATCAGATAGCACTTTTACACTTTATTTTTCTTTTTAATCGGTCCTGAATGCTGATAACACGTATGACCTTCACCCTGTGAAATTCCAGGAACATAGCCAGTTCTCGTGCGCCACGAATGGCGTTGCTATACATGCTGATAACAAGTTCAGCACCACGTTTAAGGACAATCATCAGCTGTTTCCAAAGCGGACGGTTCTTTTTATCAGCGTAGTTCTCTTCAACAATCTTCACACAACCATACTGCTACATCCACTGACGGTCTTCTTCAAGTTTGTCGTAATGGGCGGTTACCATGATTAACCTATCTAGCCATAATCAATCTGTTATTGGGTTGTTACAAATAATATCAGAGGACTGTCGCAAGACTTCCAAATGCAAAGGTATAAAAATTTTTCGGACTGCAAATCATACTATATTAACAATTATGCATATTTATGAAACTCTCGGTTCTTCAACTTGCCATTCGCAAACTGCGTAAATCATACCTTTGTGAATAGGATATTTAAAATAACATAAAGTTTAAATCAAACTGGCACAAGATATGGTTTTATTTCTTTGGATATAAACTACATGCCTTATGTGGCTTAAGCGATGTAATTAATTCCGCCAACAGGTTTTATTATCATTTATTACGAAAATTTACAATAATATTGGAATTGTAATGTAGACTATAAACCATGAGGGGAGGATGTGCCTATTTTGACACACCCTCGACTATTACCTACAAAAAATAAATCTGCGGTAATCTGTCGCATTGGCGTCATCTGCGTGCCATTATTAAACGGCGAGCGGTGAGCGGTGAAGAGGTAGGGACGTCTGCGTGCAGCGTCCGAGGTTTTTTACTCACGCCAATCACGCCAATCCCGCCAAAGGCTTAGAGCAATATTTCGTGAGATTCGTGGGATTATAACCCAATGTTCCGTACCATCGGATATGCCATCCGATGGAATTGAGGTGGGAATTTACAATCCCCTTCTATGCTATCGGGTCACAGACCCTTATACTCAAAAACAGTGAATAACATATTCGCCGTAACAGGAAGACATGTTTTTCTCTTTTGATTCTTATGTTCTTATGTCTAGTCCTTTTCGTGAGAGCGTGAGATTATAACTCTTGTGTTTTCCTCGGACGCTGCACGCAGACGTCCCTACCCTCTCATTACTCAAAACTCACCGCTCATTGCTCATTGCTCATCGCTCACCATTCGCCGCTGAAAACTGCATCTACCGTTTGCAAAACCACTAATTTGCTGTCAGATAATCAAAAAGTTTCCTTATCATTAGGTCGTTCCGGGATAAATCGTTATTTTTGCAACAACAAACCACTAAAAAGCACACAAACATGAAAAAGAAAATCTTCACCTTAATTATGATGCTGATATCCTTCAGCATTCAAATCTTTGCACAGAGCAACGAGTATAAGAACACTCCCTTTGCCAATTACATATACCGACAAAAAGCATTCGGCGAACGTATTCCCCAAGAAAAAGTGTATGTACACATGGATAACACATGCTATTTCATCGGTGACACCATCTGGTTCAAGGCTTATACCAGACAGACCAATACGAACACACCGTCCAAAATCAGCGGTACGCTTTATGCAGAATTGTTGAATCACGAAGGCTATCTGGTAGAGAGAAAAATCATTGAGATGAAGAACGGTGAAGGGGATGGCTTTTTCTATTTAAGCAAAGACACAACCATGTACAGCGGTATGTATGAATTGCGTGCCTATACCCGATGGCAATTGAATTGGGGCGCATATGAACATCCACACACCAAGAAAAGCGAAAACTGGTTTTTCAACAAGGCCATGGCACACCAGTTTTTCCGCGACTACGAGAAATTGTACAGCAGGGTGTTTCCCGTATATGATGCGCCCACTGTTCCTGGAGCATATTATGCCAGCATCACCGAACGCGTAAAAGACAGGGCCGGATATTCCATGCCCGTGGCAGAAGTGACAAAACTGGAAATAAATTTCTATCCCGAAGGCGGAGACCTGTTGGCTGGTGTACCATGCCGTGTGGCATTCGAGGCCAAAGCTGATAACGGCCACCCTTTGGAAGGGGAACTGATGATTGACGGAAAAACCTATCCCACAAAAGAGAGGGGTAGAGGCATCTTTACACTGATACCCGAAGCGGACAGGCCTCTTGCGGCCAAGTTCGTTGTCAAAGGGGGAACGACCATAGAAAAGGAATTGCCGAAGCCTGTGACAGACGGGGCTGCCCTAACCCTGGAACAGGACAACGGAGAATATCAGATAAAGGTTGATGCCAAGGGCAGTGCAACCAGCGATTCATTGTGCATGAGCATTATGCATCAGGGTGTTCTGGTAATGGCCGTACCCGTCTTGCAAGTACCATCCATCATAAACGTAAGCAAGGATAAACTTCCCGTTGGCGTTAATCAGATTACACTTTTCAATTCGCAAGGCCGTGTTTATGCAGACAGACTATTCTTTGTAAAAGAGAAGAATCTGTCTACGCCTTCGGTAACCTTCAGCGGAATACAACAGGAATACAAACCGTATGAGAAGATTAGCCTTGAAATCGCATCAACAGGAAAGGCCAATGAACGTATTTCCGTTTCCGTAAAAGACAAAAATACGCATCATGAGAACTTTGACGACGGCAACATGATGACTGAAATGCTGTTAAGTAGCGAAATCAGGGGATTTGTTCCACAACCCGGTTGGTATTTCGAGAAAGATGATACGACACGCATACAAGCCCTTGACCTGCTGATGATGACACAGGGATGGAGACGTTACAAATGGAATGAAATGGCGGTCAGAGGAGAATTTGAGCTAATTCACCCGGCAGAGCAGACACCCGTCATTACTGGAAGCGTTCATACATACGATGCCCTCATTAAGTATGACCCCTTGATGGCAAACAACCTGATTGAACACTATACATTCATGCAAAAAGGAACGGCTGGCGACAACCAATCAACGAATGACAGATTTGCAGGACATGGTACACACAACATGAAGAGGTCTAATAACCCTCAACGGGAAATAGATGAAGTGGCACAAACAAAGGACATAAGGGAGAGCGTAAATTTGAAGTTCGGTCGGGATGAAGGAAGAGGCTCCAGAAAGTCCAAAGGAAAAGACCTGAAAAAGTACAATTGGGGCGATTCAATCGGCGCAAGCGAGGCTTTAAGGGAAAGGCTTGTGATTGATGGTGAAAACCTCAAGCGCGAAGTGCTCGTCCATGCACTTTTTAGCGAGGAAGGAGTAATCAACGGTGTTGTAGGCGAAACAACAACCCGCAAAGGCGTATTCAACATCAAGATGCCGCATTTCTACGGAGCATGCCATTTCCATCTTGCAGCAAGCGACACCACAAAATGGACTAAAGAACAACGAAAGACAAAAAGCTTTGCATGGATTGCAAGTTCTGAAGCGGACTATCCCGAATTTTATGTACGCCTGCATTTCCCGTACCCAAAATTCGTAAAGCCATTCAGCTATTACCAAATAGACATGAAGACACCATTTCCATTGGAAGACACGGAAGAGGACTCATCTATAAACACCACACTTATGGAAACCGTAAGCGTGAAAGGCAAGAAAAGAAAAGGTTCACTGCAAAGGAAATACCAAAAACCGGCTGCTTGCCTCGATGCGTATGAGGCGTTTAATACAGTGGTGGATGCCGGTCTAATGGATGCTTGGTTTTCCTCTACGCCCGATTTAGCAGCAGCAGTAGCACGCTATCTTGTCAAAGATATGGGTATAGATGAAAGATATAATGTGGGCACACAATACGGAAATGAGCTGGATGAAGATGCTGGTTTGTTTCAGATTGACGGAAAGAACCCGGACCTTGCCATTCAGGAATACAACATGCTGTGTTATCTTGATTCCGTTCTTGTTTACACCGGATATTCCCCAAGGTTGGAAGGGCACAACATGTACAAAGGCGACAACATTCCTCATGTAAGGGTACAGTTCAAACGCATTCCAGAACAGGCAAAAAGGCGTACTTACCGCGACCGGTTCATGAACTTGCAAGGTTATTCCTACCCTGCCGAGTTCTACAGTCCCGACTACAGCAAGCAGACACCGCCGGACAGCATCAAAGACTACCGCCGCACGCTGTACTGGAACCCCAACCTGATGCTGGACAAGGACGGCAAGGCCACCGTTACATTATATAATAACGCGCGCACGACACAAATCAGCGTGGATGCCGCAGGACAGGCTGCGGACGGAACGTTGTTGTGGGGGGAAGACCCCCTCTAAATCTCCCCCTCTATGGGGAGACTTGAACGATGAGTTGTGAGTGGTGAGCACACAAATGTCATCCTGACCATACCTCATTCAAAAAAATATAAGATGTTTTCGATGAGCGAAGGCGAATAACTTGTTTAACACTGTTCAATTTGCTCACACTCGGCATAGCTCAAGCAAGCTTGGCT
>JAGBGU010000074.1 GCA_017935785.1 Bacteroidaceae bacterium | reverse complement strand
GAATTGAATCGACGGTTCGCTTCATTAAAAAAGCTTGTACTACATTTCCTTTTATGTCTTATGTGAAGTCTTTCAAAGAACTCGCGCAAACGGCGTCTTCCCTCGTTTGCGGGTGCAAAGGTAGACACTTTCTGCAACATGGCAAAATACTATGACAACTTTTTTAATAAATAACATAAAAAATCTATACACACATTATTATATAATATATAGAGAGGGAAAGAATGAGGAATGACACATATAATAAACGTATATTTGTTAAGGATGGCCTTAATACATAATAAGCCTAAGAAAGGGACCGATGCAAAGTTTTATTTCACTCTGACCGGTCCCTTTCATAAATCTATATAACTTTGGCTACAGCAGAAAGATCTTTTTTAAAAAGTCTTCTTATTCCATCCGCCAGATACTATCCTCCAGTATCATTGGAATTACTATTCGCTCAGTTACGGAATCAGCATAATTTATATCCATATACACCTCGGCACGCTTATTCTGAAGAATAGCTTCCACACCACGCACCCCAGATATTCCACCGTGTTGTTCTTGCTGCCCCTGGACGAACATTTTTATTGCCTGCAATGTTTGCGCCCGTTGCTCTGGCAACATTGAACAAATCCCCGAGATTCCGGCTAAATATTCTTCATACTGTCCAGAAATCAAATTACTATAGTAGTTTTCTGCCTGACAGCACACCGCTCTGCTGGAATACAATTCTGTTTTCTCCTTCTGACAAGCAGGGAAAAGAAGAATTAGCGCCAACAGAACGACAGGAAGTTGCTTCATTTCTGACGGATAAAAATATTAATTGGAGTTCCCGAGAAATCCCAACGTTCGCGAATCTTATTTTCAAGGAAACGACGATACGGTTCCTTCACATATTGAGGGAGGTTAGCATAAAAGACAAAACTGGGCACTCGAGTGTCCGGAATCTGCATGCAATATTTGATCTTGATGTACTTTCCCTTAATTGATGGTGGGGGATAAGCCTCTATCAATGGTAACAACTCTTCGTTCAGTTTCGCTGTCGTCACCCTACGCCGTCTGGACATATATACATCCTTTGCCGTTTCAAGAATCTTGAATATACGTTGTTTTGTGAGCGCACTTGCATAAATAATAGGAAAATCGCTGAATGGAGCCATACGATTACGTATAGCCGATTCAAACTCATCCATAACCTTCTGAGTTTTATCAGGCACAAGATCCCATTTGTTCACTACGACCACAATACTCTTCTGATTTCGTTGGATTACCTGGAATATATTTAAATCCTGGCCTTCTATTCCACGCGTGGCATCGAGCATAAGAATACAGACATCTGAATTCTCGATACTTCGGATACTGCGCATTACACTATAAAACTCCAAATCCTCCGTAACCTTGTTCTTTCTGCGGATACCGGCAGTATCCACCAGATAGAAGTCAAAGCCAAACTTGTCATAACGAGTGTATATACTGTCACGGGTTGTACCCGCAATGTCTGTCACGATATGGCGGTCTTCACCAATGAATGCGTTCACCAGACTGCTTTTCCCTACATTGGGACGCCCCACTACAGCAAAACGAGGGATATCCGCTTCGGGCTGTTCCGACGAATCTTTAGGCAAACTTTCTATTACCACATCCAGAAGGTCACCAGTGCCGCTTCCTGTAGAAGAAGAGATGCAATAAGGATCGCCCAGACCCAGAGCATAAAATTCTGCGGCCAGATATACCTGTTCGTTATTGTCGGTCTTATTAGCCACCAGAATTACTTTTTTCTTGGTCCGGCGCAAAATATTTGCCACAGCCTCGTCAAGGTCTGTTATGCCATTGTTGACATCTACAAGGAACAGAATAACATCCGCCTCCTCTGTGGCCAATGTCACCTGTTTGCGGATTTCTTCCTCAAAGATATCGTCGCTGTTCACTACCCATCCTCCCGTATCTACTACGGAAAACTCCCGTCCAATCCACTCGCACTTTCCATATTGGCGGTCACGGGTAGTACCAGCCTCGTCGCTTACTATCGCATGGCGTGTTTGGGTAAAACGGTTAAAAAGGGTGGACTTTCCCACATTGGGGCGTCCTACAATCGCTACAAGATTTCCCATACGTTCTGAAATTAGAATTATATTAGGTTTTCGCGTGATTATTCACATCAGATTCAGACCTTTTGGCTTGGTCTATTCCTGGTTATAGCCAAATGCTTTCAGAGCACGGTCGCTGCTTCTCCAGTCCTTATCCACCTTTACAAAAATCTCCAGATAAATCTTCTTGCCAAAGAATTTCTCAAGAGACTTCCGCGCTTCGCTTGACACTTTCTTCAGTGCAACGCCCTGGTGTCCTATGATTATCCCTTTCTGACTTTCGCGCTCCACATATATGACAGAACTGATGCGGATAAGATTGTCATTTTCCTTGAAACTTTCCACAACCACTTCTGTACTGTAGGGGATTTCCTTGTCGTAATAAAGAAGAATCTTTTCCCTAATAATCTCCGTCACGAAGAAGCGCGCCGGCTTGTCTGTCCATTGATCCTTGTCAAAATATGCAGGGGATTCAGGAAGGAGCTGTTTTATGCGAGACAGCACAACGTCCACGTTAAACTTATGCAAAGCGCTGATAGGGATGATTTCGGCCTTTGGCAACACCTCATGCCATTGTTCCACACAGGCAGCAAGTTTTGTCTGGTCCGCAAGGTCAATCTTGTTGACCAGCACCAACACCGGGACATTCATTTTTGCCACACGAGACAAGAAATCCTCATTCTTGTCCGGAGTCTCAACCATATCCGTCACATAAAGCAGTACATCCGCATCCTGCAATGCACTTTCACTGAACTGCAGCATGGATTCCTGCAGTTTGTAGTTAGGCTTTAGTACGCCCGGCGTATCGCTGAAACAAATCTGCATGTCATCCGTATTAAGGATGCCCATGATCCGATGCCGCGTTGTTTGCGCCTTAAACGTGGCTATGCTGATTCTCTCTCCGACGAGCAGATTCATCAGCGTGGATTTTCCCACATTGGGATTTCCTACTATATTTACAAAGCCAGCCTTATGCATTTTCGCCTCTCCGTTTTGCATACCATTCTTCACGGGAGATTTCTCCCTCCTTATAATATTCTGCAGGGCTCTTGGCCGCCTGTTCAGCGCCATCGTAGCCCCATACCAGGTAGTTGGCACCCCACGTAAAGCCGGCGCCAAAGGCTGTCATAATCAGCTTGTCTCCTTTTTTCAATTGTGGTTCATATTCCCACAGACACAAAGGCAGCGTACCGCCTGAAGTATTCGCCATGTGGTCAATATTAATCATCACATGGTCTTCGGCCACATTTATGCGGCGGGCAACGGCCGTTTCAATGCGGACATTAGCCTGGTGAGGCACAATCCAGTCAACGTCGTCACAAGTAAGCCCGTTTCGTTTGGCTATTGTCTCTACTGCATCAGACATTTTCGTGACAGCATGCTTGAATACAGTACGTCCCTCCTGATACACAAAATGCTGGCGCAAGTCCACCGTTTCGTGACTGGGCATATTGGCAGAACCGCCGGCTGCCATGTGAAGATGGTCATAGCCTTGTCCGTCCACCAGCAGATAAGAATCCAGCAGGCCCACTTCTTCAGTGGTTCCCTCAAGCATCACACAGGCCGCTCCGTCTCCAAAGATAGGACAAGTATTACGGTCTTCGTAGTTTGTCATGCTGGTCATGTGGTCGCCGCCACAAACAATTATGCGCTTATACCGCCCCGAAGCAATCAGACCCGCTCCCATTTCCAACGCATACAGAAAACCTGCACACGCAGCTTCCATGTCAAAGCCAAAGGCCTTCTTCAGACCGATGTTGCCTATGACAAGCGAAGCGGTGGATGGGAAATGATAGTCCGGAGTTGTCGTAGCACAAATGACGGCCTCTATGGAATCCGGCTCGGCCTGGGTCTTCTCCAGAAGCTGCCTTACAGCCCTCGTCATAAGGTAAGATGTGCCTCGGCCTTCTTCGGGTTTAAGAATGTGGCGTGTCTTCACACCTATACGTTCCATAATCCACTCATCGCTTGTTTCCACGATGTGGGACATTTCATCATTGTCCAATATATAGGTGGGTACATAGCCACCCACACCAGTTATCACTGCATGTATTTTTCCCATTGCTAAATATGTGTTCAGGCATTTGCCCTTTATATATTTATATAAAATGTGTGCGCTAAAGTTGTCCGGGGTACATCCTGAGCCTTCTTCCGGCTTCTCAGAACAGCGCCTGTTATAACCAATTATAGCCGCAAAAGCCTCTTAAGGGCTAAAGCGGCTATTTTTGTCAAAAGAACCTATAGGTTATGCTTCTTTCTCGATAGCAACCTTACCACGATAGTAACCGCAAGCGGGGCAAACGGTATGATAGATATGGAACTCGCCACAGTTGGGGCATACTGCCAATGCGGGAGCTACAGCCTTATCATGGGTTCTTCTCTTCAATGTTCTAGTCTTGGACTGTCTTCTTTTAGGATGTGCCATTTTTTCTTTTATTTATTGTTATTATCTAATATTTTTCGTAATTTGTCCCATCGCGGGTCTATCTCTTTCCGCTCACTCTGGCCGCCGTCCCACAATTCTGCGTCAGATTCCCCCACACATTGTCCTTCGGGGTGCACATGACGTATCGGTATCTCCAGAGCCGCCATTTCATAAATATGCCATGCCAGGTCAATTATCCCTTCGTCATAGGGGACCGTCACCATCTCGCCGTCATCGTCATATTCGGTGCCGAACTTTGCCTTTAACTGTACGTCTGCATTTATGGGTATATACATAGACGCCAGACAACGGTCGCACGTTACAGCCACTTCTCCTTCTATATGGAAAGTCAGTTCATAGGCTTCCGCCCTTTGACGCACTTCCAATTCCACGTCCAGACTGCCATGCGTAATTTCCCTTCCCTGAACTGCCGAAAAGAACTCATCGTCCACATGCCAACTGAACGCTTCACTACCGGCAGAAATGCCTTTCAAATCTACTTTATAACAGTCCAGAGTATTCATCGGGGTGCAAAATTACAAAAAAAAGACTTACCAACGTAATTTTTCAACTTAAAAAATGCATATTTAGTGCTTTTTCAACTCAATACGGAAGGTTGTGCCCTTTCCCAACTCGGAATTCTTAACAAAAATATGTCCTTGGTGGTAATCTTCAATAATTCGTTTCGCCAGAGAAAGGCCAAGCCCCCAACCGCGCTCCTTGGTGGTGAAACCGGGCATAAAAATGGTGCTGAAGTTGTTCTTTGCTATTCCCTTCCCCGTATCTGCCACATCAAGGACATAACAGCCCGGATGGTCTGTGGCCGTAAGCGTTATCTCCCCGTTCCCGTCCATGGCATCCACCGCATTCTTGCACAGGTTCTCCACCACCCATTCAAAAAGCGGGGCGTTCATCGGCACTATGAGGGGTTGCTGCGGCAGGTTGCACACCAGACGCACACGATTGCTTGTGCGGCGGCCAATGTACTGCAGTACGTGCGTAACCACCTCGTTCAGGTTCTCCGGTTGCAACTCCGGTTTGGACCCTATCTTGCTGAAGCGTTCCGCTATGCGCTGAAGCCGCTTCACATCGCTCCCCATCTCCGGGATAAGTTCATCGTCGGGATAAGTCTCCTTGAGCACTTCCACCCATGCCATCAGACTGCTTATCGGCGTGCCCAGCTGGTGGGCGGTCTCCTTGCTAAGCCCCACCCACACCTTGTTCTGCTCGGCCTTCTTGCTGCTTAACAGCGCAAAAATGGCAATCAGCACAAACACAAGCACAACGCCCAGCTGCACATAGGGCCACCACGCCAGCCTGATCAGCATAAGGCTCTCTCCGTAGCATATTTCCATGTAGTCCGTCTCAGACAAGTCTATTCTGATGGAGTGTTCAGCCTTCTGCCATGCCCGCGCCTTGTCCTTTATGTACGAAAGGGTGTCCCCGGCATTGTCTGCATGGACTGACAGATTGCGGTAGTCCTGTACCGTTCCCTGGCTGTCCAGTACGATAACCGGGATGGTATGGTTGCCGTTCAGCACCTCCAGCACCAGCGACAGGTCTGTGTTCTCATCGGCATTGTTCAGCGTGCGCATAGCCTGCGCCCACACCCCCATCTTGCGCTGTTCCTCTTCCTTGAGGTCGCTAACCAAGAATTGGGATATGGCCAAGGATGCCACAACCAGCAGCACAGCTGCCAGCACCAGCACAATTTTTACCTGTCTTATACGGTCTGTCCATTGCATACGATAAAAAAACGTACATACAGACATTTTTATTGTATCCCTCTGCAACGATTCCGGTAAAAAATAGTAACTTTGCCACCATGAAAGCATTAAGAACCCTTATTTATACCATTTGCATCTCCACGCTTATGTGCGCCTGTAAGGACAATCTGCCACAGCCCGAAACCACAGAGGCGGAACGTACCGTCATCATCTATATGATGGCAGAGAACTCCCTGAACAGATTCGCCGCCAACGACCTGGACGAGATCAGACAGGCTTATGCCAACGTGCCCAAGAACACCAATCTGCTGGTCTATGTAGACAACTCCTCGCTGCCTATAATATATAATGTAACCGCAAAGAAGGGTCTGACGGAATGGAAAACCTTCAGCCAAGACCAGCTCAGCACGGACAGCACCGTAATGCAGCGCACACTGAAGGAGATCACCGCAAAATTCCCGGCCAAGAAGTACGGCCTCGTTCTCTGGTCCCATGGCAGCGGCTGGGTTCCGCAGTCAAGAGCCATAGGCATTGACAACGGCAAGAACACATCCTCCAATAACGGTCTGCAGATGGATATCACCACGCTAAGGGGCGTACTGGAGAACCTTCCTCACATGGAATACATCCTGTTCGATGCCTGCGCCATGCAAAGCATAGAGGTGGCATACGAGCTGCGCAACGTAACAGACTACATCATAGGCAGCCCCACGGAAATCCATGCCGAGGGCGCGCCGTATGACATGATACTCGGACCCATGATGAGAGGCGACGTATTGGAAGTGGTAAAGCAATACTATGCCACATACCAAAACTGGGATGGCGTGGTCATTTCCCTTCTTGATTGCCGCCAGATGGAAGCCTTTGCACAGGCCACGGCCAAGGTGATGCCCCAGCTCAGCGAAGCCGTCAGCCAGGATGGCGGCACAGAGGGCATACAGATATACCAGCCCTATTCCTCACAAACCGAATGGAAGCCCGAACCCTTCGACATGGAAGGCGCAATGTTCCATACACTGGATTCCGATTCGTTCACCGAATGGAAATCCGCGCTGAACCAGATTCTCCTGTACAAAAACGCCACAAGCAGCTGGACAAGCGTATTCTCCGGCGACAGCCACTGCCACCTTACAGACCCAGACCATTATGCGGCCCTCTCCATCTTCCTGCCTAACGAGAAGTACACGCCGCAGGGATGGAACCAAAAGTTCCGCGCCTTCCAATGGTACCGTGCTGCGGGTTGGGACAAAGCTGGCTGGTAACTCCAGCCAAGGCACCAATGGCATACCCCTATAAAGAACCTCGACACGCAAATGTGCTGGGGTCTTTTGTTTTATATTCTGCCTGTCCTCCGTTGTCTTTTGTACCTTTGCAAAAATGCAAAATTGCAAAGGATATTGTAGACATTGATAATCGGAAGGATACACTTTGCACGCCTTGCAAAACCTTTGCATTTTCTTTGCAAAATGGGCAAAATGGGGTGTTTTGAGGGGGCGAAATGATACAGACAGCTACAGATTTTCAGTTCTCAGCGCCTGGCGCACGTCCTTTTTGCGGGCAGAGCGCTCATTTGGCTTGTTGTCTGCGAGTGTCCTTCCAAAGGAAGAAGCCAGCCAGCAGTGTGCCTGAAATGCTGTGATAGGCGCAGGAGATGGCACAGGGAATTACGGCAAGGGCGGCCATTGGGTTGGCGGCTATCATAGCAGGAGACGCAAAGAAGTTGCGCGCCAGCACGGTTGCCATGCCTGCGTTTTGCATGCCCACTTCAATGGATAGCGTCCTACGCTTGGCAGTGTCGAAGCCGAATGCCTTTCCTGCCAGATAGCCCAGCAGGTAGCCTGCGCCGTTGTGGAGGGTGACTACGGCCAGTGTAAGCAGGATCAGCTCCATTCCCCTTTCCCGCAGCTGGGGGTGTACGGTGAAGATGACACCGCCCACAATGCAGGCCAGGCACAGCACGCTTATGCCGGGCATAATGCCCTGTATCTGCTGAAAGTCCTTCCTTTTGCCCAGAAAGTAGTTGAAGGCTACGCCCAGCGCAACGGGAATGAGCGTCACCAGCAGAATGTTCTGAAACATTCCCCATGCATCCACTTCAATCTCCGCTCCGGCCAGCCAAAGCACAAGCAGGGGCGTCACAAAGGGAGAAAGGCAGGTGCTGACAGTTGTCATGCCCACGCTATATGCCACATCACCCTTGCAGAGGAAGCTCATGAGGTTGCTGCTCACACCGCCAGGACTGCAGCCAACCAGAATGACGCCTGCCGTCATGAACGCATCAAGATGAAAAAGACGGGCCAGCATCCATGCCACAACAGGCATAATGGTGTACTGCGCTATGGTGCCGATAAGGATGTCTATAGGGCGGGAAAGCAAGATGCGGAAGTCCTGGGTGGAGAGTGTGCATCCCATCGTCAGCATGATAAGCCCAAGAATGACCGAAGCCCGCTGCCCCTGCTGCACCCATGCAAAGGTGTTGGGCAATAGGAAGGCAATGACGGCAACGACGATGATGAACAGGCTCGTATATCGAGCAAGGTATTGGCTGATGGAAAGTAGCAATGTCATTATTTTGTTTCTTGTGTGAATGTGTGTGGTCCTTAATTGCGCCATTTTGCTGTAGCTCGCCAGCGTGCGCCTATCTGGCTGCAAAGGTACGAAAAAACCATAAAACCTGTCCCATTTTCAGTGGTTATTGATGTTTTTAGTGTTAGCTATCAGTGTCCTCATTACTCATCGCTCATTGCTCAAAGGCATGAATTCAGTCCAAGCGTGGTTGCGAATACACTGAGGATGCTGATGGTTTCTGACAAAAGAACATATTTGAGTGTTGGCCAATACTCTTATGAAGCTTATGTACTTCTATATAACAAATGACGATAGCCCAGAGTAGATGGTCATCCTGAACTTGTTTCAGGATCTGTCCGCGGAGAAGGACAAGATAAGGCTCGCTGCCAGATGCTGAAACAAGTTCAGCATGACATTTGGAGGCATTT
>JAGBGU010000073.1 GCA_017935785.1 Bacteroidaceae bacterium | reverse complement strand
CTTTTGTTCTTCTATATAACAAATGACGATAGCCCAGAGTAGATGGTCATCCTGACCATACCTCATTCAAAAAATATAAGATGTTTTCGATGAGCGAAGGCGAATAACTTGTTTCAGGATCTGTCCGCGGAGAAGAACAAGAAAGGCTCGCGGTGAGATGCTGAACTAAATTCAGCATGACATTTGGAGGCATTTGTTATTTATACTCTCATTTTGGGGAAGCCAATTCAATACTTCTGCCTAAAAAATCTGTTTTATCCCATTACCCACCTTTCCAGATTACGGGTCTCGCTGGTTACGTTCGCACCTATCTTCACCACCTCTCTGCCATCAACGGCAAAGGGGAGGGCATAATTACCCCGTAAAGAAACAAAGATACACTTCATGTGCCAACGAGGCTATCTTCTCAGAACGACTAAGCGGTCTTAAAGTAATCAGACAACGGCCAATACTCGTAAAAAAATGTTAAAAACAAACGATAAAAGACATAACGGAAGTAATTTTTAAAGAACTTTTTATAACTTTGGACATGAAACATCACATTTTAAATACTTTTACTATGAAAAGAATGATTTCCTTTATCATGAGTGCGGTGATGACCGTTTCCACCGCAACAATGGCACAACACACAAATTCATGTGAACAACAAGCCGAAGACCTGAAGAGTTTCAACCAGAACTTTCCACAGGAAAAGGTGTTCATCCACATGGACAATACCTGCTACTTCCTGGGCGACACCATCTGGTTCAAGGCCTACACCCGACAGACAGACACGGGAGCGCCATCGGGGAAGAGCGGCGTGCTGTACGTGGAACTGCTGAACCACGACGGCTATCTGATGGAACGCAAGCTCATTGAAATGCACCAGGGAGAGGGAGACGGATTCTTCCACCTGAAGAACGACTCCAGCCTGTACAGCGGTTTCTACGAGTTGCGGGCCTACACACGATGGCAGCTGAACTGGGGAGAATTTGAACACAAGAAGACGCAGGCTTCAAGAAAATGGTTCTTCAACAAGACCATGGAATACGAGTTCTTCCGCGACTATGAGAAACTGTACAGCCGTGTGTTCCCCGTCTATGACAAGCCGGAAGAAGCGGGGGAATACGTACTGAGCATGAGCGAAAGGCCCAAGCTGCGCTACTACAGCATGAACCCTTCGGAAGCGGAAATGACGCTCAGCTTCTTCCCCGAAGGCGGTACGATGGTGGAGGGCCTGCCCTGCCGTGTGGCATTTGAGGCGGCCATGACGGACGGGGAGTATTTGGAAGGGGAACTGACGGTAGAAGGAAAGACCGTCCCCGTGACCGACCGCGGAAGGGGCGTGTTCACCGTTACGCCGAAAGCGGGCGAACGGATAAAGGCTGTCTTCCGCACAAAGGAAGGAAAGGATATAAGCAAGGAACTGCCCAAGGCGGAGGCGCAGGGGGCAACCCTTTGCGTGGAAGAGCGCAACGGCAAATGGACAATAGGCGTGCAGGCATCGGGAGGACTCTCCACTGGCAACATGGCGATGACGCTGATGCACGAAGGCAGGATGATACACTTTGCGCCGCTGGACGGAAAGGCGAAGGCGGAAATCCGTCTGGACAGCGATACGCTGAAGGCCGGCGTACACCAAGCCACGCTGTACGATGCGGACGGAAGGGTGTGGGCAGACCGTCTGTTCTTTGTGAAGAAAAAAGACATTGAGCGCCCCACGCTGACATTCAACGGTGCGAAGGAGCAGTACAAGCCCTACGAGCAGATCAGTCTGGGCGTGCAGGGCGCCCAAGGAGACACAAGGATTTCCGTAGCGGTGCGCGATGCCGTAAGGGGTTCGAGAAACGACGACACGGGGAACATCCTGACCGAAATGCTGCTCGCAAGCGAGATAAAGGGCTTTGTGCCTCAGCCGGAATGGTACTTTGAGGCGGATGACGAAAGGCACAACCGTGCGCTGGACCTGCTGATGATGGTGCAGGGTTGGCGCCGATTCGACTGGAAGGAAATGGCCGTGAAGGGAAGTTTCATCCCCGTGCATCCCGTAGAGAAAACACCCTACATCTTCGGTTCGGTACATACATACGAGGCGGCGGAGAAATACAGCCCGCTGCAGGAGAGTGTATTGCGCGACCACTTCAAATTCCTGGGGATGAGCAAGGAGATGATAAACGATGACATCAGCCGGAGGTTTGGCTGGCGCGACACGGACGGAAGCCGTTTCTATGCCGGGAAGGACCTGACCAGCGGAAACTGGGAGAAGCATGCCGACACCACAGGGCTGAGCAAGGAACAATACAGAAGATGGAAGGGCGACGGAGAGATACTGAAAAACGAAGTGAGGGTACACGGAGAGGTGAACTATAACGGCAGGGAAATGAAGATGGACGCTACGGCTGACGACGGCCAGTTCCGCTTCAAAACCCCGAAACTTTACGGTGAATATCAGATGTTTCTATGGGCAAGCGACTACAGCAAATGGCCGGATGATGAAAAGAAATTCAACGACCACATTTGGAGCAAGAAATCGGAATATTCCTACCCTGAATTTTATGTAAGACTCTCCAACCCGTATCCCAAATTTGCGAAGCCTTATAACCATTACCAGACCGCGCACCGTCCGCTGGAGATAAAGGAGGAAGGCAAAAACCGGCCCTCACTGGAGAAGACCTTGAAGGAAGTGAAGGTATATGCCAGCCACGGCGGACTGAGGAGGGACAAGTACATGAGGCCGGTAGTGGCGCTGGATGCCTACGACGCCTTCAACCTGGTGGTAGATGCCGGACTGATGGACGGTTGGTATTCCTCTTCCGCCACGCTGTCACAGGCACTGGCGCAATATCATGTGGGACACATGGGGCTGGAAGGGCACTACAACGTGGTGAACCGTCTGGACAACATATACGGCAACACATCCACAGCGTTCCGCATTAACGGCATGAGCGTGGAAGAGGCGACAAAGAAGTTCAACCGCCTGACCAAACTGGATTCCGTATACATCTTTACCGACTATTCTCCGCGACTGGAGGGCGACAAGCGCTATCACGGAAGCGACCGTCCTGCCGTAAGCGTGTTGTTCAAGCCGGGCTACACCAATGCCTACAGTGACCGTTGCATCAAGATGCTGGGTTTTGCCTACCCTGCCGAATTCTACAGTCCCGACTACAGCAAGCAGACTCCGCCCGACAACGTAAAGGACTACCGCCGCACACTCTACTGGAATCCCAACCTGATGCTGGACAAAGACGGCAAGGCCACCGTTACCTTATATAATAACGCGCGCACGACACAAATCAGCGTGGATGCCGCAGGGCAGGCTGCGGACGGAACATTGTTGTGGGGAAGAGAACGATGAACGGTGAACGGTGAGCGAAAAAACGCGACAACCCCCAAATTTAGGGTGATTGGTCTGTTTACTTCATGTCCTTGGGCAACGTAAGATCTTGTTCAATGCCACGGTCAAAGACACGCACATAGGTACGGAACGAGCTTTCGCCCTGGGTTAGTTCAATCATTCGGCATCCGCTGGCCTCCAGATTGTTGTAGACGGTGTTACAACCGCTGTAACGGCCATAGATGAGGTACTTGTCCTGCCACTTCATCACATAGTCGTTGTCGTGGTCGTGTCCGGAGAAAAGCGCCATTACATCGCCCATCTCCTGCATCTGCGAGAACATACCCGAGTTGATGAGCGAGGGACAGGGATTCTCCTGGAGATTTCCCTTTATCTTACGCTTGCTGTCGGCCAGCGCCGTCAGATGCTCAAACACGGGAATGTGCATGAAGGCCAGTGCCGGAACGGGCTTGCCGCCGTTTTCCTTTCTGAAGGCCATACTCTGCTCGCGATACCATTGAATCTGGTCAAAGTGGAGATAGTCGTAGGCATTGATCTTGATATCCTTGCTTCGGTTCATGGTATCCAGCAAATAGAACAGCCACTGCTTTTTCCCGTTGGTGGAAGAAAGGGTTATCACATCGTTTGAAGCGCCGTGGATGCCCTTCTCCGGCGTATTGATGCAATATGGCAGAGAGCGGATATAATTATAGATTTCCATTCGGCTCAGCCCGAACTCTTCGTCGTGATTGCCCAATGCCACAGCAAAGGGAATCTTGCGCTCGATGATTGGAGCAAAGAGTTCGTCAAGGGAACGCTCCGCCGGTTTTCCGAAGATGATGTCGCCGGTATGTATGACCAGATCGGGCTTTTCCGTGTCGAGCATCTGTATCAGATTGTCCATGGCACGCTTTGAACGTCCGTCGCCCGCAATATAGTGCGTGTCCGTTATCTGCATGATACGGAACTTGCCCTGGGCATTGAATACGAAATTATGATAAGAAGTGCCTTGGGGCGTCTGTACCTGTGGAGTTTCCTTTGTAAAGGCGCTTACCGATGCCGGACATGCCGCCGCCGCTGCTGTCACGGCCACGCCCTGGATAAAATGTCTGCGATTCATAAAGCTGTTCTTTTTCATGAATTAGAATTATATAAAATTGTTTTACACCATACAAAGTTAATGATTTTTAGACATAAAAGACCAGGGCGGAAGAGTTTTTTCGCATCCGCGGGCACGATTCGGATATTTTTCCGTATTTTTGCAGGGTTTTTACTCACCGAAACAAACAAATACAGAACGTGAAAGCAGAACTGTCCGACCATTATATCCACACCCTTCCCTGCGGAATGCGCATTATCTGTGCGGCCGGCCCCACTGAGGTTGTCTACTGCGGTCTGGCCGTAGACGCAGGAACCCGTGACGAACTGGACTCGGAAAGCGGCATGGCCCACTTTACCGAGCACCTCAGTTTCAAAGGCACCCGCCGCCGCAAGGCCTGGCACATCATCAACCGCATGGAATCCGTGGGAGGAGACCTGAACGCCTTTACGGGGAAGGAAGAGACCGTGTACTACTGCACCTGTCTGAAACAACACCTGCCCCGGGCCATTGACGTATTGGCTGACATTGCGCTGAACAGCACCTATCCCCAGCACGAGATGGACAAGGAGGTGGAGGTGGTGGCCAGCGAGATTGAAAGCTACAACGACTCGCCGGGCGAACTCATCTACGACGAATTTGAGAACCTGATTTTCCACGGCCATCCGCTGGGCAGGAACATACTGGGAAACGCCGAACGCCTGCGGCAGTTTGTCACAGACGACATTGTACAGTTCGCACGCCGGCTGTACACTCCCGGAAACATGGTGCTCTTTGTCTACGGACAGGCCGACCCCAAACAGGTAGTCAGACTGGCGGAAAAGGCCCTGAGAAGCCTGGTGCCGGAGGACTGCCCTCCCGTGCTGCCGCAGACCCGTACACCGCTCCCCGACTTCCGCCCGCAAACGGTGGAAAAGCAGATGGATACGCACCAGGCCCACGTCATGATGGGACGCCGTGCCTACGGGGCGTCGCACAAGAACCATCTGGCCATGTTCGTGCTGAACCACATTCTGGGCGGGCCGGGCATGAACAGCCGCCTTTCGCAGTCGCTGCGCGAAAAGAACGGACTGGTCTACACCGTGGAGAGCACGCTTACGACATACACCGACACCGGCGTGTGGGCCGTCTACTTCGGCTGCGACCCCAAAAAGGTGGAACGCTGCCGCAAGCTGGTGTTCAAGGAACTGTCAAAGCTTGCCCAGGCTCCGCTGTCAGCCACTGCACTTACGGCCGTAAAGAAACAGATAAAGGGACAGATAGGCATCTCGTACGACAATTTTGAGAACGTGGCCATAGGGATGGGAAAGCGTTATCTGCACTATGGCAAGACACTTACCAGGCAGGAACTGAACAACCGCATAGACTCCCTGACCGCACAGGACCTTTGGCTCACCGCCCGCGAAATGTTCGTGCCGGAGGAAATGACGGTACTGATATACCGGTAACGTACCCAAAAATAATGGTTTTAGCCATTAATATTCCGTTTATGTCGGCAGAAATCCGTATCTTTGTATCCGAACGAAACATTCATCCAGATGAAACTGAGCGAACTGAAGCAGAAAGAACGGGCCACCGTAATTGAGGTGGGAGGCAACGGCGTCTTGCGCCAGCACTTCCTGGACATGGGAATGATTCCCGGCGTGGAAGTGATGGTGGAGAAGCGCGCGCCCATGGGCGACCCCATAGAACTCCGTCTGCACGGATTCGCACTGGCTCTCCGCGCGGAAGACGCCGAAAAGATCATCGTTACCGCTCCCGGCCAACACCATCCGGAAGCCGAAACGGCAGAACAGACCATTCCGCAAGAAAACAGCACACATGAAATTGAGCACCCCGGACTGGGCGAGGAGGGACGCTACCACGAGGAACAGGCCGCACAGGAGAAGGGACCCAAAAGAACACCCAAGAAGCACTTGTCCTTTGCACTGGTGGGCAACCAGAACTGCGGCAAGACCACACTCTTCAACCAGCTTACCGGAGCACGGCAGCACGTAGGGAACTTCCCCGGCGTTACGGTTGAGCGCAAGGACGGCTCCATAAAGGGACACCCCGAGGCCACCGTTACAGACCTGCCCGGCATATACTCGCTCTCGCCCTATACCAACGAGGAGGTTGTCAGCCGCCAGTTCATTCTGGAAAACCATCCCGACGCACTCATCAACATTGTAGACGCCACCAACATTGAGCGCAATCTGTACCTGACCATGCAGCTGATGGAACTGGACATCCCCATGGTGCTTGCGCTGAACATGATGGACGAGGTGGAGGGAAACGGAGGGACAGTCCGCATCAACGAGCTGGAACGCAGTCTGGGCATACCCGTCATTCCCATCTCCGCCATCAAGGGCGAAGGTACGGACGAGCTGGTAAAGCACGCGCTGCACATTGCACGGTACCAGGAGAAGCCTCTGCGGCAGGATTTCTGCAACGCCAGCCACCACGGCGGCGCCGTACACCGCTGTCTGCACGCCATCATGCACCTTATCGAAGACCATGCCGCCAGTGCCGGCATCCCCATACGCTTTGCCGCCAGCAAACTGGCCGAGGGGGACTCCATCGTACAGCAGGCCCTGAAACTGGACGTTAACGAACAGAAGACCGTGGCACACATTGTACGGCAGATGGAGGAAGAGAGCGGACTGGACAGCTGTGCAGCCCTTGCCGACCTGCGCTACGAATACATAGGCCGGCTGTGCAGGCAAACCATCGTAAAACCGAAGGAAAGCAAGGAATACCGCCGCAGCCGGCGCATAGACAATGTGCTCACCGGAAAATGGACGGCCATCCCCGCCTTTATCATTATCATTGCCGGAGTATTCTACGTCACATTCAACGGCATCGGCGCCTGGCTGCAGGACCTCTGCCAACAAGGCATAGACGCCCTGACGGCCTACACCGCCAGCACACTGGAGACATGGCACATTGCACCCGTAGTGCGTTCGCTGGTCATAGACGGCATTTTCAGCGGAGTGGGAACCGTACTGGTGTTCCTGCCCATGATCATCACGCTGTTCTTCTTCCTGAGCCTGCTCGAAGACAGCGGCTACATGGCCCGCATTGCCTTTGTCATGGACAAGCTGCTGCGCAAGGCGGGACTTTCCGGCCGCAGCATCGTTCCCCTGCTCATCGGCTTCGGATGCTCCGTCCCCAGCGTCATGGCCAGCCGCATACTGCCCAGCGAGCGGGACCGCCGGCTCACCATCATGCTGATTCCCTTCATGTCCTGTACGGCCAAGATTCCCGTCTACGCGCTCTTTGCCGGCACGTTCTTCCCCAATCATACCGCCGCCATTATGATGGGCATGTACCTTATCGGCATAGTAGTGGGCACGCTTACGGCACTGCTGCTCCACCACACACTGTTCCGCGGCAAGCCCGTACCCTTTGTAATGGAACTGCCCAATTACCGCATGCCGGCGGCCGCCAACGTGGTGCGCCTGCTTTGGGACAAGGCACGCGACTTCCTGCAACGGGCTTTCACGGTCATTTTCCTGGCCTCAATGGTCATCTGGTTTCTGCAGACATTCGACTTCCGCTTGCAGATGGTGGGCGAACACTCCGAGCTGAGCATGCTGGCACAGATAGCCGGCATTGTGTCACCCGTATTCGAGCCGTTAGGGTTCGGCGACTGGCGCATCACCACCGCACTGGTAAGCGGTTTCCTGGCCAAGGAGGTGGTGGTCAGCACCCTGGGCAGCCTGATGGCAGGCACATCGCTCAGCGCACTGCTTACCGCACCCGCCGCACTCTCGCTACTGGTGTTCTGTCTGCTTTATACGCCTTGCGTAGCCACCATCAGCACCATACGCCGCGAGTTGGGCACACGATGGGCAGTGGCCATCATGTGCGGACAATGCCTTATTGCATGGTGCTGTGCCGCACTGGTAACGCTCATCCTATAACCTCCGTACCATGAACCTGCAAAGTATCCTACTCCTGGCCGCAATCCTGGCCGTAGCAGCTGTAGCGCTCCACTTCTGGCTGCGCAACTGCCGGAAAGGCAACGGATGCTGCAACTGCAGCCACAGCAGCTGTCCGCATCATCCAAAACATTGAAGGGGATTCCGGTTTCCATTTGTTTTGCTGATTTTACGTAATTTTTTTCCATTTCCGATGCAATGTTTTCAAAAGTTTTGCATTTATTAGACAAAAACCCGCATTTGCATTAACAATAAAATTGTGACAAGACTTATGAGAAGCACCTTTAAAAAGATTTTCTGCCTTTTGGCATGCAGCATCGCTTCGTTCTGTTTTTCCTCTTGCGGAGAGGATGACGGGCCAGCCCCCGGTCTGATGTGGGATTTCCATCCGATCGGGATTTACATTACCCTGACCGGTGAGAACGGTGAAGACCTGCTCAATCCCGAAACTCCAGGCAGCTATGCCGCTCTGGCCACCACAGCCACCTTCCGGGACAAGACCTATGCCAAGGACGAATTCAAGGAAGACGACATGCGGAAAACCCGCTTCTATATGCCCACAATGTATGGCATCCGTACATTTCTACGGCCTGACGGCCGTTATGCCCTGGTGTTCGGAGAACTGGATCAAACCATGATCTACAAAGACGAGAAACTGACCATAGACTGGGGAAACGGCACACAGGATGTCATCACCTTTTCATCACGCATAAAATGGAAAGGGGGCAAACCAGACAACATCAGTTCGTATAAACTGAACGGGAAAGAAGCCGCCAAGAATATCCCCCATCCCACCATAGACATCCGGAAATAATCTGTTGGCATGATTCTTTTTCGGAAAGACAGGGAGCAACAAACGCTGGACTTGTTCAGAAAGGGCGACAAATGCGCCATGGACATGCTTTATCAGGAATACGCCGACCACTTGGCCGGCGTTTGCGCCCGGTATATTTCCGATGAAGATCAGCTGAAAGACGTCTTACAGGAAAGTTTCATCAGGATATTCACACAAATCCATCTGTTTGAGTACCGCGGAAAAGGCTCCCTAAAGGCCTGGCTCACCAGGATTGTGATAAACGAAGCCTTGATGGAACTGAGGAAAGACCGCACCTTCCTTGTCCCGCTTCAAGAAACGGCGGTGGCCGACATCCCTGACACGGAGCCGGACACCGAGGGGCTTGACGCACAGACGCTGGTTTCGTTTGTCCGCCAACTGCCGCCCGGCTATCGGGCGGTTTTCAACCTTTTTGTCGTTGAGGAGAAAACCCACAAGGAAATTGCAGACATACTTCACATCCAGCCGGCCACCTCGGCTTCACAACTGAGCAGAGCCAAACAAATGCTGACGAAAATGATTAAAGCACATCACCATAAAACAGGGAAAAGATGAGCAAGCAATGGAATAAGCACATACACGACCGACTGAAAGACTTTCAGCAGAAAGCGCCCGAAGGTTTGCTGGACGACATCAAGTCGGAGATGCACCGCCGCGGACTTTCTCCTGTGCCCGCAGACTGCAGTGCCGCCACCCGTCCGGGACGCCTTCTGCGTGCCGCAGCTGTGGCCGCCATCCTGCTCATCGTTTCGTTCATCGGCTACCTGTGGAACGAATCGGCTCCCACGTATGTAACAGACATCCATCACCCCTCCGAGTCGCAAGACATCCGGCCTATGGTTCTTTCTGAACCAAAGCCATCTGCCGCCGGACGCATTGCGGCCGTCACCCCCCAACCAGCTGCCCGGATTCCAAAACTGAATGTTTCGGCATCAGACATCCTGCCCATTGGACAAGAGGCCGAGGTTTATGCAGAGAAAACGGAACAGACGGAAGCAGAAAAAGGATCGACCCAAAATACCGACAAAGGACAACCGAAGGGAAAAACACCGGACATTTCTGCCAGCCATACAGGACCGGCCCACCGCGAACCAGATTGGAACGCACCGTCTTCCCGAAGGAAAACACCTTCATTCGCCATGGGCACTCATATCTCGGGGGTAGTTGCGCAGAAGTCCCTCCAAAGCGGTGAAAAACCTTTTATTGGCGCAGATATCCCCGACCAAACAAATCCCGATAAGCCGGATTCCACATCAAATGCAGGCTCAAAGGCAAGTGCCCATCCCAACCTAAGGCCCCAAAAGAAAACGGTAAAGCACCATCAGCCCATCAAGTTCGGCATCTCCTTCCGATACAGTCTGAACCCCAGATGGAACATTCAGAGCGGACTTACATACAGCTATCTGGTATCCGAATTTTCCGAGGAATACGCACACCAAAGCGAACAGACCAAGCAGAAGCTGCACTATATCGGCATTCCGGTACAGGTTGGCTATCAAGTATGGAAGAAGAAACGCTTCAACAGCTACATTGCCTTAGGCGGGCAGGCCGAAAAATTAGTCAGCGGAAAAGCGACAACCCTTTGCCGGCAAAACAATGACTACCGGCATTCGTACACCAAGAGCGTCAGCGACAAGCACCTCACGTTCTCTGCCCTGGCATCCATTGGCGCAGAATACCATCTTGGGCACACAGTCAGCCTGTATGCCGAACCCAGCGTCCATTATTATTTCAAAAATGGCAGCGGACTCGAAAACCACTACACCAAACAGCCTCTGAACTTCAATCTCACCATAGGACTCAGGTTCCATTGGGGAAAATAATCCTTACGGTCAGTCCGCTCCCAACTTGGGAGAGCATTTCCGACGTTCCGAAAATCGTTTCCCAAACTGGGAGAGCATTTCCGACGTTCCGAAAATCGTTTCCCAAACTGGGAGGGCATTTCCGACACTCCGAAAATCGTTTCCCAACCTGGGAGGGCATTTCCGACGCTCCGAAAATCGTTTCCCAACTTGGGAGGGCATTTCCGACGCTCCGAAAATCGTTTCCCAAACTGGGAGAGCATTTCCGACGCTCCAGAAAAGAGGTTTTCAGCTATCAAAGGCCTTTATTCATCCGTTTTTCGGAATGCGGATGCGATGAGTCTCGGCTTCTGCAAAAACAAAAACTCTCCCCGAAACGGTTGCAGGCACTTCACGTTTCGGGGAGAATTTAAGGGATGAGGCTATAAGGATGTTGCTGTATTATTTCACCAACACCTTCACGCCGTTAAGTATATAGATTCCGGGCGCGAGGCTGTTCATGTCGCCCAGCGTACCGTTCTGCTTAACCAGACGTCCGGAAAGGCTGTAAATGCTACCCTTGGCGCTTACCTTCTCCACAGTTTCCTTGATGGAATCGGCCACGCGTCCGTCCAGCTGAATGGCCAGGTCGTAGTCCACATCGGGGCTTACCATATTTGTGCCATATATCAGATAAGCCTCGTTGGAAACCACATTCACGTTGTTTCCCTCCATCACCTTGGCCTTGCCGTCCTGGAACAGCACATGGCCGCCGTCAAGGAACGCCGGCACAAAATGACCGGTAAGTCCGTTTACGGTTAACGGTTCCGTCGCCACCTGCGCACCCAGCTGCACGCCGGCCACTGCCGCATTCTCTGCATTATAGTCGCCCTCGGCCACAAAGATAAAGGGTTCGCCCGCCGCGGCCTGTTCTATCTCTCTAAGTGCCAGGAACTGTGCGTCGGACTCTTCGTAAGTACCCACTACGGTGTACATGATACCGTCCTGCACCGCCATGGGCACGGGATAGCACATACCGTACACACCGCCCTGGGCCACATCCTTATAATAATAAGGCGCATCCTCTTCTCCGGTAATGTCCGCAACTTCCTCAATGAAGAGTCCGGAGTTGGAGCCGGCAGACTCGGGTGTCCATGACATCAGCTCCAGATGGTCGCACCATGCGTTCATATAGTGCTGTTCCCATGTGAATCCCGCCAGGTCTTCCATCACAAAGGCCACCTGGCCCTTGCCCAGAGGCTTGACGGTCATTTTGGTGGGCTGCACCTGTACTCTGATTTTATTGTCGTGATAGCGGTCGCGCTGCATATACAGGCCGGAAAGCTTGTGCTGCACCGCATAGGAACCGTCTTCCAACGGTACAAAGCGGAACATGGCATACGAGTCGTCCGTAAGCATTTCAGGATCCACATAGTGCAGGGTATTTCCCTCGCGGATGTCCTCCTGGGGATATATTTCCACTCCGGCAGGCTGAGATTCGGTAGCCTCTACAAAACGGCTTGGCACAATGACCTTTCCCAGGAGAGAGACGGTCTCCTTGTGTGCGTTTACCGGATTCCATCCATACTTCTCATACTGTTCCATGGTGGCAAAGCGCAGACGGTACCACTTATCGGGACTGACGGGGATGACGGATGTCATGATGGCGGCGGCCGCCTCTTGAATCTGTGCTATGTACTGTTCGCTTTCCTGAACGGTCAGACGGGCGCTTTTGTCATAGGCTTCGGCCCGGGCGATTACCGCCGCCAGGTTGTCAGCGGATGTCATGTCGGCCCAATAGCCCGGATTTGTACCCAGTTCGATGACATCGGCGGCATTGCGGTTGGCGTCGATGGCATTGCGCAGAGGAGCGGGGTCGACCACCTTTGCGCCGAAGGCCTCGTAGGCAGCCATGAGTTCGTTATACTGTTCTACGGTAAGCGTTTCCATGTCCATTCCGGGATAGGCGTCCACTATGTCCTGCAGGCGGTCGCCGGCCTCGGCCATGTGGTCATACTGGGTGTTGCCGGTCTTCTCGGCAGGATAAATCTGGAAGCCGCCCATATGGAAGAAGGTGCGGTTTGCGCTGCCGGCGCCCAAAGTTCCGGTCACATAGAAACGCAGATACTTATAGGGCTGGTCCAGGAAGAACGCTTCGGTATAGGCATCCGCCTGGCCGCTGAACCACGGTGTGGTAAGGTTTGCGCTTACCAGTGTCCAACCGTTTTCAGAGGGGTCGATGAGCTGCGCCTCGTCATTACAGCCATAAACTTTCATAAGCGTAATGTGGTCGTCTCCGGCTCCCTGACGGCGCTGGATATACGCCTTTACCCATCCTGTGGCGCCCTCGGGCATGGCCACCTCGAAAGAATGGGTGGGATAATTCAGGTCGCTGCCGTGCCATGTAGAGTGCCAGAAGGTGGAGGCATCCGTGTCCACCAAAGGTTCAAAGGAAGTGCCCTCGCTGGGGTCGCTCCACAAGGATGAGAACTGCCCCGCGGATGTGATGAGGGGTTGGTCTGTGCTGGGCGTGTAGGCGCCCTTCATGTCTTTGGCTATCTCCAGTGCGGTCTTGGACTTCCCGATGGTTTCCTGATACTTCAGCACCATTTTGTCGTGGTCCTTAATGGTGGCAAAGTCTTCCATCAGCTTTTCGGCCTCTTCATCGGAGACGGACTCCAGGTAGAATTCGGACGTACCCTTGTCACCGTTGGTCTTGTTCCAGGTGGCAACCCAAAGGCACAAGGCATCCCCCTTGCCCTTTCCCTGCTGGTGGCTCAATTGGTGCAGATAGGAGCCGAGGTTTCCGCTCATATCCTTTTCGGCACCGGAAAAACGTATGTACAGGATATCGTGTCCGTCCTGGCTGGCCACATAGTCAAACGCCATAAGCGTATCGCCTTCCGCTGTCATGACAACCTTGTTATCGGAATCTGTGGCATACATATGCTCTCCGGTTGCGGCATTGACCATACTGATGCCGCCCTCCTTCTGCTCCAGACGCCACAGGAAGCGGCAGTCGGTATCGTTGCGTGTACCCCAGCAGACCTTGGAGTCGATGGTTGCATAGACGGCCTTGGGGACAACGGTCTGCTCCACTATGGGGTTTCCGTCCAGGTCTATGTCGCCGGTCTCCTGTTCCTCCACATAATTCATATTGCAAAGTATACGGTAATATCCGTCCACGGCCAGTCTGAAGGGGACTTCGGATGCGAGCACCGCGGCATAGCTTTCCTCCACACCGCGCATAATCTCCCGTATCTGGGCATTGGTGTACGCATCAAGCTGTTCGTTTGCCAGAATCTCACTGGCTGTGTGCAGTCCCTTGAGGAACGCCTGTTCCGCTTCGTAATCATTATACTGGCCGAAACCCTCTCCCATATTCAGATTGGACTCGCCGCCAATATACTCGTCGTATTTCAGCAATATGCTGTTCAGGTCAAACTCCTTTCCGAAATTGTCGTTCACGCGGTACATCTGGAACTCTGCCATGTGGAACGTGCCGACGCCGCAATCGTTTATAACATTGACCGTATTGCTGCGGCCCACGCAATATACCCTAATGCGGGAAGTTCCTTCCGGCATATAGAAAGGTGTGGACACCACATATTCGTCCAGTGAAAGGTAAGGCATTTCAGAAGTGCCCATCGACTTCCATTCCGTTCCGTCGGCACTGGTCTGCACCTCCATGTTGGTAAACTGGCAGGTGCTACTGCTGTTGCGTCGGCCTATACAAAGCGCCATATAGCCATCTGTCTCTTCGGCCAGTTCAATTTCAAAATACGGTGTTCCGGACACACGGCCGTGCCAGTCGCTGTGCCAGAACGTGTTGATGTCGCCATCGGTCAGGTACTCAATGTGCAGTCCCTCAGCCTCATCGCTATAAGGACTTGAAAGTTGGTCCGCACTGCTTACCAACGGTTGGTCGGGCTGAATTCCGTACAGGTCCCACTGGAGATCCTGTGCCGGAAGCGCCATCGCCAACAACAGGGATGAAAGAATAGTAAAAAACTTTTTCATGATAATTATGGTTAGAAATTATTTTATAAATGTCTTTACAAAGATGCCGTCTGCATTCCGCAACAGATAAATGCCCTCACGTCCATGAAAGGATGCGGCATCCTGGGCGAGCATACGGCCGTCCAGACTGAAAACCGGCCCGGATACGGCTTGTTTACCCTCTGAAGTCACCTCGGAAACGGAAGAACCCTCCGTGACAAGCGGAGTCAGGGTAATCCTGTCGAAGTTGGGCGACCATCCTTCTTTGGGAGCCTTGACTGTAAGCTGGTTCTTATCCCCTTCCTGCAGGTCCACAACCATGCGGTACAGTCCCATACCCTCCGGCTCAAACGTATTGACACGTTTATGGTTGCCCTTAAAGGTGACGGTTCCGAGCGACTTGCCGTTCAGCAGTATTTCAGCGTCGCGGTTGTCCGCGGTAATATAGTAGAACGACAGAACGTATTGTCCCTTTCCGTGCGTGGCCTTAATGCCGTTAAAGGTAAGCAGGCGTCCCAGACCCAGATTATTTACCTGCTTTCCTCCCGAGGCGTATGTGGCATCCACATTGTTCACCGTTACGCCAGATGACATGGTGTTGCCGGCAGCCTCTGCCTCGTAAGTCTCTCTTGCTGCGGGCGCCGGCAAATCTGCTTTAGGCGTAATCTGGACCAGGTAACCTCCGCACAAGACTTGACGAATGGAAAGAGTGGTGTTGCTATCAACGGTACGGCTTTCAAAGGTCATATCGGAACGGCAGGTTCCGTCGCGATAGATATAGGCCGTGTATTCCTTGTCCGGAACCAGGAAGTCTAATTTTATACGGCTGTAACGGGCCGGAACGGTGGCACCGGCTATCCACCAGTCTTCTCCGTTGCGGCGGGCAATGGATGCATATTGGGTAACATTGCCTTCGAGCAGACGGCTCTCATCCCACACCGCAGGTATACGTTTCATAATGTCGCGCCCTTCAAAATAGCGCAAGGCTTCCGGACTCTCCGCCACATGCTGCAAACCGGACTCAAAACCCACAAGCAGTCCCATACGGTGGGCCACAGACGTTTTGTTAATGAGCGTTCCGGCCTGGTCAAGCATATCTCCCGGCGTATAGTCTGCCGCTCCCACCACATTTCGCGTAAAGAAGAGGTTTATATGGTGTTCGGCAGTCATATACTTGTTGTTCCAGAAATTCTGCTCTCCTCCCATGATGCCTTCTTGCGTCATCAGATGCGGATAGGTTCTCCGCAGTCCGGACGGACGGGTACAGCCATGGAAATTGACCAGCATTTTTCGTTCGGCACACAACTTGAGCAACAGTTCCATGCGGTCCATTGTGGTGCGGGAATCATCCTCCCAGAAGTCAATCTTCACACCCTTCACGCCCCAGGCTTTCCATTCGTCGAGCGTCTTTGCCATATTACTGTATGAAAACTGCTGGCTGTCAGAAAGGTCTGCAGTCTGCCACAACAATACATCCACACCCTTGGCGTTGGCATAACTCATTATTTCAGGCATGTGTTCATGACGCCATCCCCCGTCCACCAAAACGTAAGGCCAGCCCATCTCGACGGCCAAATCAATGTATTCCCTATCGCACTGCACACGCGAGGGACCATAGGAACCACCTTCCACGCCACCCCAGTCCCAGGAAACCCATCCCGGACGAATCCAGGTGGTGTCTTTCAAGGCATTGGGAGCATTGAGATTTTCCGCCATTACCGATTCAAAAACATCCGAGAGTTCTCCGACAACAGCCATGCGCCAAGGAGTTTTCATCGGCAGGTCTACTGTCAGGGAATGGACTTTGTCCGTATTCATATCCTTGGTGTCACCGGAGTAGGCAAAAGAGAACTCTCCTTCAGCGGACTCCGCCCTGAGCAGCGCCGTGGAATATGTTCCCACATTGGCTGCCTCTGTTATCAACAGATAATCCAAGCCGGCTCTGACCAAAGCCGGAGCGTTGAGGCGCGCATCGTGGCCATGACCTTGCAAGTCTGTCCAGGCGTAGCGCCCGTAATTGCTTTCATAGGGAATGTTGGGATGATAATAATCGTCGGGATGGTTAAAACGGCATCCCAAACAATAGTTGAAACCCTTTACTTTTATACGGCTGGCTTCGTCCGTAATCTGAATCCTGTTCAAAGAACCTTTCTTGGGAAGGACGTAGCGAAATGCGAAACCGTCATCATAAAGGCGGAAAAGAACTGACAGGTTCCATGCTGCCTTCACATGCCTGACGGTAAAAGTCAGTTGGGAAAAATTGTTACGGCATTCCCTCCGCTTACCAGTTGTAAGAGTGTACGTTTCATCCAATGCGGCTACGTTGTGTGAGACATACTCCAATCCTCCGGCAGAAAAGTCTGCCTGATTTGTAGTCAGTCCCAGCGGAGAACGCTCTACGAGCACCTTGTCTCCCTTTTTGACTGAATAGCTCATCCTGCCTTCTTCAAAATGCAGCAAGGCAGATATATTGCCGTTAGGCGAAACCACTTCATAATCATCCGCTGCAGAAGCCAGTGGATTTAAAAGTAAAACACTAAGCAGGCAAAGATTCTTGCATATACTCTTCATGGCAAACTTATAAAAAATTATTTTCTGTTTTTATATCTCTCAAAAAACGGTGGGATACGCAGAAACCAAGTTCCATGCGTGTCCCGCCTTTCTTTGTTCCTTACCAAATGTCCTCGGGTTCTTCGGGATTGTCATAAACTTCCTTGGCACAATACTCCAGATAGTCCATATAGAACTGGCGTGTGGGGTCGTCAAGCACCGTCTTGAAGCGCAGATAATAGACTTTGTCCGGATCCATCGTTTCACGGATAATGATGCGTCGGGTTGATATTTCATCCTCGCGGGCGGTCAGCGTTCCGCCTGGAGAACCTGCGATATAGACATTGGCTCCCTTCATGAAACCGTTGTTGCGCAGTTTCTTGTCCACTTCGGCATTATAGTCGTCATCATCGGTATCCTTTTCCCATCCCAACTTACTGGGGAACTGTCCAGCCGTAGTGTTACGCCATACCGCGCCCAAACGAATATCCAACGGGATTCCCTTGGCCGCCAAGCGGTTGCGGTCCTCGCCCCAATAGAACTGCACCATTCCGCGGGCACCTCCGCTCTGTACGGCAAAGCGCAGCTCGTAGGTTCCAAGCGTGGGAACAGGAGGAAGACGAAGCGTCAGCTCAGACATTCCCTGAATGTTGAACTCGTCGCCCAAATAGTTGTGCCATCCGTTTCCACGACCGGTCCAGTAGAAGAAATAGGTTCCTTCCTCAATCCAGGCATCATCAAAGTACTTGTATTCCACATCCATGGGAATGCCTACATTCTTATGGCGGTTGTCCGTAATTTCAGACATACGGCAGTCATTGTTCATGAGTTCGGGGAACATGGCCGAAACATCCCAGCGCACTCGTCCCTTTGTCATATTCTCACGGGTCTGACGGTCATAAACGAGAAGTTTGTCAATGGGATAAATGATTCCATTGCGCACATTGTTGTCACCCTCAAGATTAGGTTCGCCAATGAAAACTCCTTCCTTATCGGGGTCACATGACACTTCGGTATAGGAACCGTGGCGTCCGTTATCCAGATTGGGGAAACGGTTAATGTACACGCCATTGCTCTCGCGGCTTTCAAAGACCTTCATCAGCCTTCTCTTGCCCATTGTGGTATAATATTCCGTCATGGCCACTGTAGGATTCTTTACCGTCAGGCTGTATCCACGCTCGTTATAGTGGTTTACCAAACGGTCTGTAGACAATTTCATGGGAAGGAAATGATAGGTGACAAACTGGTTCAACAGATTGTTCTCGTTCTGGTAATCCGTATTGGCAACGGCGTCGGGATAAGCGCCAAGGCTCTCTACATAAGCCTGCACATCGGCGGGAGTGATTTCTGTTGGCTCCTTACCCAGAGTCTCGCGCCAGAAACTGTCCGTTTCGGCAAAATATGTGAAGCCATAATAGCGGTGTTCGGGCGCCCAGGCATCGTAGGTTCCGCTTCCGTTTCCGTCCGGAACGCTGATGTCGGATATCTTGCCTTCCTGATACAGCGTTTCATAAACCTCATCCCTTACCTGGTTCAGCGTATCCAGCATACCCACAGCCTTTGCCAGCATGGAAGCCACGTAATGTCCCTCCCTCTTCTGGTCAATGATTGTTGACATCAAATGGCTAAGCGTGCTGTTGCTGGGTGCCACTACGGAATTTACGGCATGAATTACGCCATTGATGGCAATAATATCACGGTTTTTCAGGTCTATGGGAGCGTCATTGACCGTTATACTGTCCGGATCATTACCGTAATGCACAACCAATTTGCGGTCGTACATATTGGCCATGGGGATTTCCGCTCCCTGCGTTACAGGAAAGGCGTTGACCTCGTAATACATCAAATCGCCGCCGTCAATAACGCTGTTATGCACAATGACCTTGCGGATAGAGTCCAGTTTTGTACTGTCACGGAAACCGTCCCAGGAGGGCGTATCCACGATACCCAGAGAATCCAACACCTGCAAGTAAGCGTCAATGGCATCGTTGGTGGGTGCAAAAACGGTGTAGTTTCCTCGCGCGCTGAGAAGTTGTTTGAGCGTGGTTTCCGACATACGGCTCACCTTTACCTTGCCCAACAAGTCGCAATACTGGCTGTACTGCTTGTGTTCGGACAAATAGCTCATAATCGTAGGTTCATTAAAGACGTACCGCGCAGATTTATCAATCTCTTCAGTACAACCCCATAATGCAAAAAGGGCACAAAAGATACATAATCCAAAAACTTTTTTCATGGTTTTTCTTTCATTATTTTCATGGTTCTGCCGGCAAAATTAATAATAAAAGAAATACAGAGGTATGATTCAAGCGATAAAAATACCGCTAAAATCAGATATTGCCAGGAAAAATCTATCTAACCAGTAATTCGCACAGGCGGTCCTGGAAAATACGCGCCTCGTAGATGGCCATATCCTCGTGCAGAATGGCAAAGGCATACCAGTGTCCGTTACGACCCAGACAATAACCGCTAAGGGAAGACACGCCTTTGGCCGCAAGCGTTCCGGTCTTGGCAAAGACACGGCCGTGAACCTTCTCGCTTTTCATCCGGCCTGTAAGGGTTCCCCTGCGATCTGGAAGAGGGGAAGGAAGCAGTTCTTCAATGAACACTTTCTGCATGACCGGATGGTCATAGGCATAAGTTAAAAGATGTACCAGAAAACGCGAGGTAAAGCGATTGGCCGGTGCCAGTCCGCTGCCATCGTTCACACACAGTTTTTTTCTCTCTCCCGAGGGAATTTGTAATTCCTCGCGTAGGAATTGTTCTGTCAGTTCCTTTGTAGTCCATCCGCCACCGGTCCAGCGGTCGTACGCATGGCCAATGTGATAATGTACCGCCTCGGCCAGAATATTGTCACTATACATCAGTACCGGGAACAGGACCGAGCGGAGCGAATGAGTGGTACGGGCCAGGATTACGCTCTGGGAACGGGCCAGCGAGAGAGCCAGACGGTATTCTGCCGGGTCCTCATCCTCGCTGAGTCCCTGAAGCCAGGGATGCGCCAAGATTGGATTAGGATGGTACGTTATGCCCTGCGCGGAAAGGGTCTGCATAAACTCTCGACGGATACGGGGACCGCCCTTCATGAGCAAAGGAACCTTATTATATGATATATCCCACGGCGACGCTGTATGGTGCTGGCGCAACGTATCGGTACGCGCCAGGTCGAATACAATGCTCCCCTCTATGTGGCTTACGCCTTTCCGGCACAGTTCCCGGACAAAGCCGTCAAAAGAAGGGAAGAAGGGGTCGTCATCCATAGAGACAATCAGCGAGCCGTACAACGTTCCTTTGCTTACCGAACCATACATCAGCAGACTGCTGTCGTAAGCATGGTCTGGCCCCAAATGGTGCAAAGCCACTGCCGCCGTAAGCAGTTTTGTACACGAAGCCGGTATCATGGGAACGGTGTCGCGATGGCCGTAAACCTCCTGACGCGCGGTAATGTCATAGACATATACCCCCAATTGATTCTTTTCAATGCGGGGAGCCGTTCTTACATAGTCCGCAAGACGTTCGGTAAGAGCAGGATCAACCTCGGCCGTATCCTCCGGCGCAATGTACACTTCCTCCACCGCAACGGTATCTTCTTCTGCCGAATCGGAAAAGGAAGGAGCAACGGCATTCCACACCAGGCTGCCCAGACTGAGAGCCACCATCCAGAACAGCACGGCACAGCCCCGGCGCACACTCTTCTTCAAGCGGCGTTTCTTCTTTTTCCTATATGTTTTTCTCTTACTGCCCACCATTACATTATAAATATATTATATACAAACGGGAAAACTATCAGGAAGCATAGCTGTGCATACCCCCCAACAGGTAATTCACGCCCCAGTACGTCATGGCCAGGCTAGCCAGTGCCACCAATGAATAAATACGGTAATTACGCATAGAACGGAACCAGGGCAGACTCTGCGAATGCAATGGCACGCTATAGACCAGCATAGTGATGAGCGCCCACGTTTCCTTGGGGTCCCAACTCCAATAGGAGCCCCACGACACATTGGCCCAAACGGCGCCCAAAAAGATACCCGCCGCCAAAAGACACACGGCGGCACGAAGCATACGGCGGTCTACGATAGAAAGCATCAGCAGAGCGTAACTGAGCATGATAACGCTGACATGGGCACTGAGCCAAGGAGAATGCAGAACCGGCATCAAAGGGGTTATTCCGGGATCCTTCTCACCCAGGTGGGCCACCAGAAGCAAGAATGCGGCCGGCAACAGGGACGCGGCCTCGTAGCGAAGACGAGAAGAAAGCCCGCCTACGGCCAGTACGCAAAGTGCGGCAAAATGAAGTGTCTCGTGCCCATTGCTCAAAGGCACTCTTCCGGCAGCATTCCAACGCAGGAAAAAGGCCACTGCCATAAAAAGGAACAAGCACAACCGGCCCATACTGACCGCAGTCCCTAAAAGATGCTGATTGCCGGACACGGCTTTCAACGGAACGTAGGAGCGCACAAGACATACCAGAACCAACAGCCAACATCCTATCATGCCACATAGCGTCCAGTTAAAGCGGTTATAAAACAATTCAGCGGCAATCCGCACATCAGAACGGGGTTCCACTTCGGCCGGAAGCGGTTTTATCAGATGCCCCTGGGTCATTGTCAGGATCAGGCTGACTTTTTCGGCCAGATGCGGTGCGCCCTCAACTCCCTTTATGCGCGGAGGCATTACCGAATAATCCATAAAGTCGTCCAGACAGGCAACGGTCTTGTCCTTGCGCACAATAATGGGTTCCTGCGCCCAGTGCTCGGGGTTTTCCTGCCACGAGAGAAGAACCTGCATCGGCGTAAGTCCCTTATATGCGGTCTTGCCATAAACTTTCAGAAGGAAGTCTTTGGCCAACGTGCCCAAAGGTGCCGGCCTTCCCTGCCACAACACTTGTTCGCTTGCCCGTTGTTCCACGCTCTCTTTCGGAACAACCGGCAGAGAGTCGGAAGCATTCAGCGTGCCGGAGAAAAAGAGCAGCACGGCCCATAGCGACAGGGTGCGGAGGTTTTTCCGGCGTTTCCAAAAAGAGCTTCCCGTAATAAGATATACCAGCATGGACAGCCCCAGCAACAGATAGCCGGCATAGGTAACGCCGGTTCCCCAGGGGTCGTAATTCACCCGCAGGATTGTACCCATCCCGTCCCTGTCGTAACTGGACTGATAAAAGCGGAAACCATCCTTCCGCGCAATTCGGTTCATGGATATGCGGTATTTCTGACCGCCCATCTCCACATCGCTGATATAATCCTGCGGAGTCTGCGTGCCGGGATAATATTGTATTCTGAAACTGTCCAACCGGGCTTCAAAAGGGAGGTGCCTCACACGACTGTTGTCATCGGCATAGATATCCGAGGAACTTCCTTCGCGCAAATGAAGGATTCCGCGGTGCGAGGTAATGGCGGTAAGTGCCGCTCCGGCCAATATCATCAGGAAAGCCAGGTGAATAAGTCCCACCACCGTCCGCCGCCAAAGCCTGCACTTAACAATGTGCCATAGCGCTGTGCCTGCCATTACCAGCCACAACAGTCTGAACCACCAAGTGCCGTATACCCATGCATGGCCATAACCCATTCCCTTGACGGACTCGACTATTGTCGCCGCTGCCATCATAACAATCAGGAACAGCATACAGCCCCAGGACCATTTAGCAGATTTCTTCATTATCCTTCAATCCTTTTGATATTATTCCGTCTTCTCAGAAAGCGCGGTATTCGGCCTGATTGCGAGGCACCACAGCCACACATTCCATTTCAATAAGCCATGCGGGACGGCATACGGGAGCCAGTGTGATCACGGTAGGTATCTGCGGGAAACGCTCGGAGAAAAGACGGCTTACCGTTGTATAATCGGCAATGTCGCGCAGATAGACGATAATGTGCATGACATCTTCCATTGAGGACTGCGCTTCCTGCAAAAGGGCATTCACATTGTCCCACATCCTGCGGGTCTGTCCCACAATGTCGCCCGGATACACCACCTGTCCCAAATGGTCTATACTGGCTGTTCCGGAAATCAGGACATGGGCGCGGTCGCCGTACTCAATTGCCGTACCACGCTCAAAGGTTACGCCGTACTCGTGGGTGGCATTGAGCCATTGCGGTGCATGCAGATAGCGGACTTGCGAAGGCTCCATCCCTTTCATGGCATAAGTGCCCAATTGTACCAATGCTTTTGTGTCTGCCGGTCCTCCTCCAATGCCAGTGCTGGCAATGTAGTGTGTCTGTTCCGTCAGCCCGTGCCGGGAGAACCACTCCTTTCGCGCCTGCACCAGTCCGGCATAATGAGTGTCCACATCACGCACAAAAAACCAGGTACGCATACAGTTTTCCTCCACGTTGGCTCCGTAGCCGGAGAGAATTTCCTCGTAACGGTCCAGCAGCTTTGTGGTCTGAAGGGCGCTGTCGCCTTCGGGATGCTGCATTCCCATGCGCCAAAGGTGTGTGTACCCGTTGCTGGCGCAGATTGTGGTGCCGTCCTGGCTTGAAACTACCATTCCGCGAACCAGATACAGCCATACCGCCACCTTGCTTCCGTCCAAGGGGGGCTGCTGGATAACACTTGTTGCACCGGAAAGCTGTGCCGGCATATCGGCATACTGGTTGGCGCTGTCCGAAAGGAAATAGCGGCGTGTCACACATTGTGCGCCTTCCCATTCCGGTTCTTTCATCAAGAGGGCCTCGGCGCGGGCCAGCCGTTCCATTTGTCCGGAAAAAGATTCGCCAGCAACCTTGACATGCATTATTACATGCCATTCGTCCACACCTCCGCAGCCGGAAAAGGCCGAGGTCTGAAGCACGACTCCTGCCGGCTCAAAGTCCTTTTTATCGTATTTAATCATGCGTTTTCTTTACATTTGGTTGCAAAGATACTATTTTTTGTCCAACTATCTTGCCTATGCTCCGCTTTTTTACGGTTTTACCAATCTCATGTATGTGAAGAAGTTACCGGAATGCATACCTAAAATTGATTATTTTTGCCTTACAGGGACGACAAAAGGGCGGAACTTGGTTTTTTCTATGCAAACATTTTTGTAAATTTGCCCGAAGAAAGTAATCAAGTATCGGTAATATTCAAGGCACGAAAACCATGACAGAAAAATATCACGGATCAGACCCCATGAGCGATGTAATCAGTGACGACTACCGTATGTTGCAGATGATGGGGCGCTTTGGCATTGCACTGGGTTTTGGAAACCAGACGGTGGAGGAAACCTGCCGCCAGGCCGACGTACACCTACCCACGTTCCTCACCGTAGTGAACTATCTGAAGGATCCGGCACACGCTCATATCGGCGAAATGGTACGGCAGATAGACCTTACCCAGCTTATCGTATATCTTAAGAATTCGCACTCCTATTTTGTCGACTTCCGCCTTCCCGGCATACGCCGCAAACTGATTGAGGCGCTTGACTATTCTAAGCCAAGCCAGATTTCCATGCTCATTCTGAAATTCTACGACGAGTATATGGCAGAGGTCATCCATCACATGAATTACGAAAACGAGCACATACACCCTTATGTGACCAAGCTGTTGCAAGGCAAGATTCCCTCGCAGGACTTCAGTTCGCTGGTGAAGCAGCATAGCGGAAACCATGCCGGAATAGAAAAAAGCATTGAGGAACTGAAGAGCATTGTGCTGAAATACTTCCCCGGACAGCAAAACGCCAATCTGATGGGCGAGGTACTGATGGACATCTTCATGACGGAAGAAGACCTGCAGACGCATTGCAGAATGGAAGACACGCTTTTTGCCGAAAGTGTAATGGCTTTGGAAGAGGAACTGCGCCTTAACCACATTACGCCGGAAGAGGAGGAAGAACAGGAGGGCGCGGTTTCCGATACGCTGAGCGAACGGGAATGCGACATTATCCGGCAAGTGGCAAAAGGGCTTTCAAACAAGGAAATAGCCGACGCTCTCTTTATTTCGGTGAACACCGTAATGACGCACCGCCGCAACATCAGCCGCAAGCTGCGCATTCATTCAAGCGCCGGACTGGCTGTCTATGCCATTGCCAACGGACTGGTCAATCTGGATGAACTGCAGTAAACTGAGTGCGCCTTGCGGCCTCGGATTACAGCCCAGGACACAGACGGCTTAAGGCCAATGAAAAAGCATTTTCAGAACCGCACTTTGAAATCCCTCGGGACATAGTTTTCCGTGCTTCGGCAGGCAGCGGCAGAAAAGGCGGAGGCTGTCGCCACCAGTTGCTGCCAGTGGGCCTCACCAAGTTGGGCCAAACGGGAACGGGTAATGCCGTTCCATATCAAGGCGCAGGAGAATCCGGCATTGAAATTGTCGCCCGCCCCTACCGTGCTTACCACGTCATTGATGGGAGTAACAGGGAATTTCCAGATTCCTGCAGGCGTGCAAACCGTAATGGCCTCGGCTCCAGAGGTACAGATAAACAGCGGACAATGCGCGGCAATATGCCTGTTGTATATCTGTTCGGCATCACGCAGGCCGTACATCACCTCAAAGTCGTCCGCACTTCCCCTTACTATGGTACTCATGCCCATGTTTTCCTCAATGACAGGAAGCAGCGCCGGAAGTTCGTGCGCATGGCTGCGGCGGAAGTTCAGGTCGTAATAAAGGATGGCGCCCGAACGCACGGCATCGGCCATCACTGCGCTGACAAAACTGCGCATAGCCGTGCAGCAGGCATAATACGAGCCGAAGAGCAGAACATCATCCGCGCCAAACGACGGATGGCTCTTGTCTCCGGGACATTTTATTGAAGGTTTGTAGAAGGAGTAGTGCGCGTCGCCGCTCTCATCAAGGAAAGCCAGGCTTATGGCGCTTTTCTCTTCCGACTGCTCAAAGTACTGCGTACTCACACCATTGTCGTTCATGAAATCCACAATCATCCGCCCCACCTCGTCCGAGCCGGTACAGCCAATGAAGTGGCAGGGCACGCCGGCCCTTCCCGTACTGATTATGGCATTGAAACTGCTTCCGCCGGGCACAGCCGCCACCGGCTGCCGGTCCTTAAAGAGTATGTCCAGAATGGTCTCGCCCATTCCTATCACTTTACGCATGGCCTGTCCTTTCTTTTGATAGTTACATTAAAAATTATTCCGCAGCCAGGAAAGCCTTGATTTCCTCCAGCCGGTCCAGCCCCATCCGGCGTCCCAGCCCGTAGACGTGACGCATCTTCTTCTCGTTCTGCTCCGTTCGTCCTATAGGCAGTGGTTCGGGCGGATAAATGAGCAGTATGCGCCCCTCTTCCTCCTGCTGCTGCAGATATTCCAGCTGCTCGTTGTACATGAGATGCCTTCTGCCCATGGCCTTTACAATGGCGGGATAACGGCGTGTGAAAAGGTGGAATGCCGGCATCAGCTTGGTACGTTTTTTGGTAAATCCCTTGGGCTGGGTCAGGATTACGATATTGCGCTCGTAGCCCAAATCCTGGAAATAGCGCAAGGGTATGGAGTCGGCAATTCCGCCGTCCAGAAGCTTGTATCCGCCCACCTCAACCGGTCGGGACACGATTGGCATTGAGGCCGAGGCGCGGAGCCATTCAAGACAGTCATAGTCCACATGAGTGAGTTTCTTATAGACCGGCTTTCCCGTATAAACGTCGGTACAGACCACATGAAACTCCATCGGGTTGGCGGCAAATGTTTCGGCATCAAAAATGTCCAGTTCTGTCGGCATGGTGTGGTAGCTGAACTCGGCGCTCACCAGATTGCCGTCCTTCAGCAGTGTGCGCCACCCCATGTAGCGGGGGTCTTTCATGAAACGGAGATTGTAACGGAGCGGACGACCGGGCTGCACCGACTTGTAATTGCACCCGAACGTGGCGCCGGCCGAAACTCCTACCGTACCGTCCACCGTAATGCGTTCCTCCATCATCACATCCAGAATACCGGCTGTAAACAAGGCACGCATTCCGCCACCTTCCAAAATCAGACCTTTCTTCATGCTTTCCTGTTTTTTTGGATGCAAAGATAGCCTTTTTTCGGTTAATAATCAGGGACAAATAAGAAAAAATAACTACCTTTGCACCCAATATGAAGACTTTTACAGAATTAGGCTTGTGCAACGAATTGCTGCAAGCCATTGAAGAGCAGGGGTACGAACACCCCATGCCCGTTCAGGAAGAGGTGATTCCCTGGCTGCTGTCCCAAGACACCCCCAACGTTGATTTAATTGCCCTGGCACAGACAGGAACCGGAAAGACCGCCGCTTACGGACTTCCCGTACTGGAGAAGCTGCGCACCGTGGAACAGCACGGTCCCAAAGCCCTCATCCTAAGTCCCACACGCGAGCTTTGCCTGCAGATTGCCGACGATCTGGAAGGCTTTGCCAAGCATCTGCCCTCACTGCGCACTCTGGCCGTTTACGGCGGAGCCAACATTGAGCCGCAGATCCGTGCGCTGAAAGCGGGAGTGGACATCATTGTGGCCACACCGGGCCGTCTGCTCGACCTGATGAAGCGCGGAGTCGCCCAGCTGGACGGCGTTACCCATGTGGTACTTGACGAGGCCGACGAAATGTTGAGCATGGGTTTCCAGGAAGACCTCGACGCCATTCTGGAGGGCATTCCCCAGGAACGCAGCACACTGCTCTTCAGCGCCACCATGAGCAAGGAGATTGAGCGTATAGCCAAGAACTACCTGCGCAATCCGCACACCATACAGGTGGGCAGCCGCAACGAAGGCGCGGAAAGCGTAAACCACATCTACTATATGGTGCACGCCAAAGACAAGTATCTGGCGCTGAAGCGTATCGTAGACTTCTACCCCCGCATCTACGCCATCATATTCTGCCGTACCCGAATGGAGACACAGGAGGTGGCGGACAACCTCATCCGCGACGGATACAACGCCGACGCCCTGCACGGCGAACTGAGCCAGCAGCAGCGCGACCTTACCATGCAGAAGTTCCGCAAGCACCGTACCCAACTGCTCATTGCCACCGATGTGGCCGCACGCGGACTGGACGTGAACGACCTTTCCCACGTCATCAACTACGGCATGCCTGACGATACAGAAAGCTATACCCACCGGAGCGGTCGTACCGGACGCGCCGGTAAGAAGGGTACCAGCATCTGCATTGTACACGTAAGGGAAAAGAACAAGATTAAACAGGTTGAGCGCATCATACAGAAAGAATTTGTCAAGGGCACGCTGCCCGAGCCCAAGGACATCTGCGCCAAACAGCTCTATCATGTCATTGACGAAATAGAACGCGTGGAGATTGACGAGGAGGAGATTGCCCCCTTCCTGCCCGAAGTGGCCAAACGATGGGAATGGCTGGAGAAGGAAGACCTTATCAAGCGCATCCTGAGCCGCGAGTTCGGACGCTTCCTGCAATATTATGCCAACGCCCCCGAAATTGAGAACGTCTCCCAGACAAAGGACAAGGACGCAAAGAAGAAGGGCAAGGCCGAGGGCGGACGCAAGCGCGGCGACCGCACCGCCGAAGAGGGATATGTAAGGCTGTTCCTCAACGTAGGAAAGATTGACGGACAGTTCGCCCGCGAAATCATAGGCCTCATCAACAACAACGTAAAGGGCAACAAGGTGGAGATAGGACGCATAGACCTGATGAAGAACTTCTCCTTTGTTGAAGTGGCCGAAGAGGATGCCGAACGCGTGGTAAAGGGTCTGAAGCACGGCGTTAGCGTAAAGGGACGCAGCGTGGTGGCTGACTATGCCGACCGCGGCGGTGAGAAGAACGCTCCCTCCGCCACCAAGGCACGCAAGAAAGCCAGTCCCGAGAAGCCTGTACAGGATAAGCCGTCCAAGAAAAAGCCCAGCCGCGAAGAAAGGGGATACACATCGCCAAGAGGCAAGAAGTTTGCCAAGGAAGACTGGCTGGCGTTCCTCAACCCCGGCACAAAGCAGGCCAAGAACAACAACGATGAGGAAGGCTGGGCAAGAAGAAAGCCCAAGAAGAAGAAATAATAAAAACGCTGAAAAAACAGTTTTTTATCAGACTAAGGAGAAAAAGGGAAAAGGGAGATTTATTTATCTTTGCAGCTTGACGGTATAATACCGTTTCAGAAGACAGCGGTCTTCATCTCCCTATTTCAGGAGCGTCCGTGAGGATGCTCCTTCCCTCTCTCCAAACTACCCCATTTGTCCATAACCACAAGATTTTAACAAACACAACAGCAATATGAAGATTAAGAAAATCCTTGCCGCCGCGCTTCTGGCGGCTGGCAGCCTGCAGATGCATGCCGACGAGGGTATGTGGATGCTGAACCGCATAGACCAGAAGACTGCCGACATCATGAAGGGCCTGGGGCTGACTCTCACCCCAGCCGAGTTGTACAACCCCGACGGCGTAAGCCTTAAGGATGCCGTGGTGGACTTCGGTGACTTCTGCTCCGGAGTCGTTGTCAGCCCCAACGGACTGGTATTTACCAACCACCACTGCGGATTCGGTGCCATACAGGCGCTCTCCACTCCCCAGGACGACATCCTGGCCAACGGATTCGTGGCACGGAACATGCAGGAGGAACGCCCTGCGGAGGGTTTGTTCGTTCGTTTCCTGCAAAGTACCGAGGAGTGTACCTCGCGCATCATGACGGCACTGGACAGCATCTACCGCGCCAACCCTACCGTACCGGCCAAGGAAATCAACAACACCAAGACAGACTCCATCTGTAGCGCCGTGGAGCGCGAATACAGCCGCGCCAATCCCGGTATGGACTGTATGGTACGCAGCTATTACGGCGGAAACGCCTTCTACGTGTCAAAGTACAAGACCTACCGCGATGTGCGACTGGTCTTCACCGCCACACAGACACTGGGTAAGTTTGGCGGCGACACGGACAACTGGATGTGGCCGCGCCAGACCTGCGACTTCAGCATGTTCCGAATTTATGCCGACAAGAACGGCGAACCTGCCGAATACAGCAAGGACAACGTGCCCCTGAAGCCCAAGCGCTACGCCAAGGTGAGCATTGACGGATACCGCCCCGGCGACTACTGCATGACCGTGGGCTACCCCGGAAGTACCAGCCGCTACCTTAGTTCCTGGGGTATACGCGAACGCGTGGAAGACCGCAACGTGTCCACCATACAGGTGCGCGGAAAGAAGCAGGAGGTGTGGAAGAAGTGGATGGATGCCGACCGTGCCATAGGCATCAAGTACGCCAGCAAATATGCCGGAAGCAGCAACTACTGGAAGAACTCCATCGGAATGAACAAGGCCATTGCCGACCTGAACGTAATCGGCCAGAAGCAGGAACTGGAAAAGCGCATCATGCAGTGGTACAAGACCGACAAGGACCTGAGCCGCCGCTTTGGAGACATGTTCACACAACTGGAACAGGCCTACGCACAGCGCCGCGAAGCCGTACACGCGGGCGGATTCTACAGCGAGACCTTCATGCGCGGTATAGAGATTTACCGCATTGCCAGCATGCTGAGCCGTATTCCCCAAGATGCCGGAAAGACACAGGTGGAGGCCACACGCGAGGCCGTACAGCGCTTCTTCAAGGACTACGACGCTCGATTGGACCAGGAAACCATGGGCGTGCTGCTGGAGAACTACCGCAAGCAAGTTCCGGCCAAATTCCTGCCCGAATGCTACGACATCATTGACAAGGAATTCGGCGGAGACTGCAAGGCATACACCCGCAACCTTTTTGAAAAGACCATCTGCAAGGATGAATCGTGCCTGGACCGCCTGCTGGCAGACAGCAGCCTGCGCCAGACCGACCCTGCCTTCAGACTGTGTGAGATTATCCCCAACAAATTCTCACAGATACAGCAGGGCATGCGCGAACAGGGACGCACCATCGCATTCAACGAACACCTGCTTACCCAGGCGCTGCTGGAGATGGACCAGCAGAACCCCCATTACAGCGATGCCAACTTTACCATGCGCCTGAGCTACGGATTCGTGCAGGACTACACAGCCGGCGGAAAACGTTTCGACTACTATACCAACGCCCAGAGCCTGCTGGACAAGGCTTCCAAGCAGAAGGAGATCGAAGACTACAAGCTAGAGGACGACATCGTGGCACTGATGCAGAAAGGCGACTGGGGTCGCTATGCCGACAAGCACACGGGCGAGATGCAGCTTTGCTTCATCAGCAATAATGACATCACAGGCGGAAACTCCGGCAGCCCCATGTTCAACGGCCGTGGCGAACTTATCGGACTGGCGTTCGACGGTAACTGGGAGGCCATGAGCGGCGACATAAGCTTCAACAGCGACCTGCAACGCTGCATCGGTGTGGATATCCGTTTTGTACTGTTCCTCATCGAGAAGTGGGGACATGCTCCCCACCTTATCCGCGAGATGGGGTTGTAACAAAAACCGGCCTTATAAAACCTTTGACGCGCGTAATCCCCACGGACTACGCGCGTTATTGTTATCTTGCTTATGAGTTCAGCATCTGTCCGCAATCAGAGGTTAGTAAAGGCTCGCAGTGAGATGCTGAAACAAGTTCAGCATGACGTATTCGAGAAACGGGGAACAACAACGCTTTCAACACTCATTACTCAAAAATCTGTTCTTTTGTCTAATCCTAAAACTCACCACCCATTGTCAAACATTTTTACCTCAATCCTTAAATCGAAACTGGTTTCAATATGAACAAAATCCAATAAAAAATAGTTCAAAAACAAACCTGATTCGCCTCAAAAAACAGCCCTACTGGAAAAAAATGATTTTCCAACTGAGAAAAAATAATTTTCCAGTTGAGAAATAATATTTTTCCAACTGGGCATTTCCGGCTTTCCAGCTGCATTTTCTCGGAAATATGGGTTTGTAAAGAATTTTGACAGCACACGGATTATGTTTTTGACAAAAGAACATTATGAGCAATCAGCTGTGAGTTTTTTCGACAAAAGAACATAAGGACATAAGTTTTTATGAGACACATAGTTCACAGCCGTCTGGAAGACGGGAATCGGCAACGTATACAACGCTCATCACCCAAAAAACATGTCCTTTTGTTCTTTTGTCTAATCATTATTTCATGCTGACCATACCTTATACGATTAAAGATGTTTTCGATGAGCGAAGGCGAATAACTCGTTTCAGGATCTGTCCGCGAACAAGAACCAGTGAAGGCTCCAGAGGAAACACCAGTAAAACTCGCGGTGAGATGCTGAAATAAATTCAGCATGACGTATGTTGATACACACTATGTCATCCTGAACTTGTTTCAGGATCTGTCCGCGGACAAGAACCAGTGAAGGCCGTAGAGAAACACCAATAAAGGCTCACGGTGAGATGCGGTTAAACGAGAGCAAAGCCAAGCTTGCTTGAGATATGCCGAGCGTGAGCAAATTGAACTGAGGTAAATAAATTCAGCATGACGTATGCCAGAAACAGAGATACGGCAACAATGAATCCCGCAAATCATGCGATAAAAAGCGAGAAGGCCCTCCGCCATGGAGAGCCTTCTCTATTCTAACATTTACAACTATGGCGGAGGTTACTTAACCATAACCTTAACTCCGTTCAGGATGTAAATACCGCGGCCAAGACCCTTCAGGTCGTTCAGAGTGGCGTTCTTCTTCACCTGGCGTCCGCTCAGGTCATAAACAGTACCGATCTTGGCTACGCTTTCCAGTGCGTTCTGGATACCTACAACGGTGGGAGCACCGTCAATCTTGATAACCAGGTCGTATGTGCCGGCGGGATCAGCCTCGGCATAACCGAACTTCAGGTAAGCGCTGTTGCGGCCTACGGTACGGTTGCTTACAGAAACATACTGGGTGTTGCCCTCTTCATCAGTTTCCTCCACAACCTTGTCTTCTGCGGTAGCGGCAGTGTTGTCCACGAATACCACCATACCCTTGTCAGCTGTGAGTCCGTCATAAGTACCAACCAGACCGTTGATGCTGTCAGCCTTTGCCACAAATCCGTCGCCAATCTGCTGGAACTCGAAGGTTTCAGAAAGGTCTTCCTCGCTTTCTACATAATCTTCGGGGTTACCGATGATTGCAATGTAGGGCACACCGGCCTTAGTCTCGGCAATCTTGTTCAGAGCCAGGAAGTTTTCCTCACCCTCGGTATAGGTACCTGCTACGGTATAGAGGCCAACCTCGTCGCTGGCGGTCTTCACGCTTGTGGGGTTGCAGGATGCGTAAATCTTGCCGGGGATATAGCTGCGGTAGAAGCTGGCAGCCACGTCGTCAGCCACATCAGCTGCAGTTTCGAGCCACAGACCGGAGTTGCTGCTGGGTTCTGCAGATTCCCATGTTACAAGACGGTGGTTCCAGCGCTGTGCGTGCAGGTTAGTCTTGTTTTCACCGGCCAGAGACTTACCGGCGAACAGAATTGAACCGTAACCGCTGGGAGTTACCTGGAAGGTGGTGGGGTTCAGACTCAGCGTTACCTCGTTGTCGTTGGTAGACTTACAGTTGACATACAGACCAGTGGCCTTGTTCTGGATGATATAGGCGGTGTCACCAATGGCGATGAAGCGGAACAGAGAAGCATCCTCATTGTCGATGTTGTCCAGTTCGGTGAAGAACATGCTGTGGCCTTCGCGCATTTCTTCATTATCCATTACGTCAATTGTAGGATTGCCTTCATAATCGCCAGAATTATAGAAGTTAGCCACAGCCACATACTGACCCCAAAGGTTACCGATGTTAATTCCTTCCTCAATTCCGTCTTGCATAATGTTACCATTGCTCCAGTTATACTTGGTATAGGTTTCCTCGGTGGGGAAGCGGAAGCGGTACCACTTGTCTGTGCTGATGCCCTTGGCTGCCTTCATGAAGGTTTCGGCAGCTGCCTTGATGCCTGCCACATACTCGTCGAGTTTGGCCTGGTCGTAAGAACCGCCCTTGTCATACTCGTTGGCAGCGGTAATGATTTCTGCCAGTGCATTGGCCTCTGCGTCGCCATCCCATGTACCGGGCTCTTCGCCTACAACCAGCATGTCGGGATAGTTCTTGTACTGAGCTACGGTGTTACGCATTTCGGTGGGATCCTTCAGAAGAGCCTTGAATGCCTCGTAGGCAGCGGTCAGACTGTTCAGGTCTTCAATAGTAATGTCCTCATCGGCAATATTGACACCCTTTTCAATTTCAGCCTGCATGGTGGTTCCCACTTCGCCCATAGCCTCAATCTGAGGCTTACCGATGGTCTTGTAAATCTGGAATCCGCCCATGTGGAAGTAACCACGGTTCTCATAGCTTGCACCATTAGGACCAGTGGTACCGATACATACGAAACGCATATACTTATAAGGAGTGGTCACGTTGAATTCGGGAGTAACAACTGTAGCGGCAGAGCTTGACCAAGGAGTGGAAACAGAGTCTTCAATGATTTCCCAACCGGCAACAACCTGTGCGCGCCAGTCATCCTCAGTAGCGCCTTCCATATCAAAGTCGGCATGACTTTCCAAAGATGTTTCATCATTAGAACCATAAATATTCCATAGGATGGGGTTGTCATCGTTACCGTTTGTGCCACGGCGCTGAATCCATGCGTGAACAGTACCCTCGATGGGTTCATCAAATGTTACATCGATGAAGTGTGTTCCCATAGGACGAGAACCGCTGCTCCATGCGCTGTGCCAGAATGTACCGGGATCGGCATCAAGCAGGTTGTTGAGCGAACCTTCGTTGGGTTCTGTAACGGATGAGCTGAACTGCTCGTTCTTGGTGATGTATGCCTGGCTGTAGGCTTCCAGAGCAACTTCCATGCCAGCCTGAGCTTTGCTCAAAATATCCTTGTACTGAATTACCAGCACATCGTGGTTCTTGATGGGAGCATAAGCCTCAATCAGAGCCTGAGCCTCTTCGTTGCTCACGGGTTCCAGGAACCATTCAGAAGTACCCTTGTCGCTATCGTAGGGAGCACCCATGGTATAGGTGGCGTTCCATACACAAAGGTTGTCGCCCTCACCGGTACCACGGCCGTGGCTCAACTGGTGCAGATAGTATCCGTTGGTGGGATCACCGTCCTTGCGGATGTAAAGAATGTCGCGTTCCTTGGTCTCGCCGTTGAAGGTAACCTCTTCTTTGCCTGCCCAATCAATCTTCATAACCTTGGCGCTGTCGGCAATGTGCATTCTGACGGGGCTGCCCATCTGGTAGAATCCCATTTCGGTGGCAGCGTTGATCATATTCACGGTGTTGTCTTCGTTGCGTGTGATGTACCATACGTCGCGGCAGTCTTCCAAATCCAGCGTGTGCCATGCGGCCAGGCTGTCCATCTTAGCATAGATAGACTTCTTGATACCGTCAATGCGCTGGGTAATGGGATCGCCAAATTCGTCCACTTCACCAGTATCAATGGTCTTGTAGTAGTCCAGGTTGGCAATGATACGGTAGTAACCGTCTGCGGGCAGCGTATATTCTACCTTTGAAGCCTGGTAAGCATTCCAGTATTCAGTAGCCTGATTGATCATTGCTTCAATTTCCTCATTGCTGGGACGTTCAATTTCCTCGGCTATAATCTGGTTAATCTGCTGCAGAATAGCCAGGAACGCATCGAAAGACTCCTTTGTCTGTATACTGTCCGGGGGCTGTTCCGATGTTGGGATCCTCACCCCAGAGATAAGCATCGTACTGGGTAACGAAATCACTCATCAGCTTCTGGTACAGTTCATATTCGCCGGACTGATAGAGGTTGATGTCGGCTGCGTGCCAGTATTTACGGAAACCGGCGCCACCACCACAATCGATGGGAGTGAAACGAATGTATCTCACGGGTTCGGGAATAACCCATGTACCGGTGGTGAATTCCTGACCGGAAGAGGCGTTGCCCAGTTCCAGTGTGTCAATGGGAATTTCCATGCCGAAATCGGCGGTAAGAGAACCGGTAATCACAGCCTTGCTTGGGTGGTCATTGTCAGCGGTACGGCGTTTGATCCACAGTACCATTTTGCCTTCCATTGCTTCGGGAAGCTCAATCTGAAGCCAGTGGTAATCGCCGGCAACTTCGCCGTGCCAGTCTGAATGCCAGAATGTGCTGGGGTCAAAATCGATAAGGGCACCGATGTTGGTTCCTTCTGCAGAGTCACTAAACGGACTGCTCAACTGAGACACATCCGTAATCAGGGGATCGCCAAAGTCTGTTGGCTGTGCCCAAACCGCTGTGTTGCAAAGACAAACCAATGCAAACAGAAGAGATGTAATTTTTTTCATAAGCAAACTTTTAAAGTTAAAAAATTAAGTTATTTTTGCAATTTCAAGGTGTAAATATATAAGATTTAAACAGAACCACAAAAAAGAAACGAATATTTTTCCGCTTTTTTTCAGGAAAAGCATCAATAAGGAAATAAAAATAGTATTAATTGTGTCCTCATTTGCGTCTAAAGCCCCTCTTTATAGCCCGTTACACATTATTTTTCAATTCCTGCATATTCAAGGAACCATTCCGGCTTGTCGTTGATGACCAGGGCTTCGGGAAAGTCCGTTTCGGCCAACAGGGGCAAGGCATAACGGTAATCGGCCACGGAAAAACTGATATGGGCGTCGCTGCCCAGGATTATGGGCACCTCATAACGGCGGCACAGGCGGAGGATTTCCAGATTGTTGTCTCGGGCTTCTTCCTTGTGCCGTACCGGATCCATGCTGGAACTGTTTATTTCCAACAGCGTGCGGGTTTCTTTTGCCGCCAGGACAATGGGTTCGAAATCGAGCTGCGCAGTTCCGTCGCCAGGATGGCTGATAATCTGTGTCCAGGGATTGCGAATGGCCTGCAGCATGGCATAGGTGTTTTCCTCGCGACTGCCGCCCTTCCAGCAAAGGCTGTGAATACCGGCGATGCGGAGGTCGAGTATGCGGTAATAGTTCTCGTCCAGGTCCAGTGTGCCCTTAGTATCAAGAATGTTCAGTTCTGCGCCAAGGAGCAAACGCACTCCGTACATTTCTCGGGGCACGACATGAAGATTGCGGAAATAAATGGGGTCGCAAGCCCCTGGAAGCGCCGGTGCATGCTCTGTAATGCCCAATATCTGCAGCCCCTTTTCAGAAGCGGCTGTTGCCATTTCCTGTATGCTGCTGTAGGCATGACCCGAAACAATGGAATGCGTGTGTACGTCTAAAAGAGTTTTCATAAGGATGATAAATTATAATTGCCTAAACCATGTAAATCCATGAATTCATATTCTTCAAAAGAGAGTTTGGCGGCATGCAGCATCAGCCTGTCCGCCGCCCTGCCATAAAGGCGGTCGCCCACAATGGGATTGTCCAAACCGGAACGGTGGGCGCAATGTACCCTCAGCTGGTGCGTGCGGCCTGTGTGGGGCGTAAGCGCAACCAAGGCATGGCCGTCCACATTGTCCAGCACACGGAATGTGGTGTGTGCCGACTTGCCGCGGTCATAATCCACTCTTTGCCGCGGCCGGTCCTGTATGTCAGGAGCCAAAGGCAGCGTAATATCGCCCGTACTACCCACCGTCATGGGTTTCTCCAAAAGCGCCAGATAAGTTTTAGATACCTTTCTTTGCAGAAAGAGTCCTTGCAGACGATGATGGACAGTCTTGTCAAGCGCCACCACCATCAGCCCGCTGGTGTCCATATCGAGGCGGTGCACAACCAAGGGACCGCAGGCCTGCGGAAAATGTGCCTGCACAAAATCCACTACGGACGGGACATGTTCCTTTCCCGGAACAGAGAGCAGACCGGAAGGTTTGCCAAGCACGACGAAACCGTCTGCCTGATGCACCACCTTGATACTTTTCAACAGTTCTTCATGGACTTTGGCCAGCGGATTGGGCTCTACGGAAAGTCCCTGTAACATGTGACCCAGAATGGGCAGACATTTACTGCGACACGAGGGATAGAAATTTCCCTCGGCACGCAATTCATCGGCTGGCGAACTGCCCACCCAAAATTCGCCCATACATAAAGGGGTATAACCGTTCTTGTAAGCCGCCTGCAAAAGTTTGGGCGCACAACAGTCACCGGCGCCTCCCGGCGGATAGACCGGGGAGAAAATGTCCAGCAGACTGGCGCATTCTCCGCGTGCATTCAGAAAATTGTACTGACGGAACAGCCATTCCTGCAAAACCGTACTGCGCCGCTTGCGTTCCTGTTCCAGGGCGGCAATCTCATGCCGCAGTCCATCGTTGGCGGTTTCGGCATCAGCTATGCGCTGGCGCCACATTTTCTGCCTGCGCCGGTACTCGGCCTTGAGAAACTGGCTTTCGCGGACAAGAGCCGGTTCCATCCCGGCCAGTTCGTCGGCAGGAAGGGTACCGCGCAACTGGTCGCGGCGCTGTTTGGCCTGTTGCATCTCTTCCTTCAGTCTTTCCAGATCCAGACGTGCCATTTCGTGTTCAGGCGGAATACTGAGGCGCTGCTCACAATCGGCAATACGACGGTTGAGGGCACTTATAGCGGCCTGTTCCGTCTGGAAATGTCCGTCGGGTTCCATACAATCAAACACCGGCGGCACAAAATAAGCATGGCAAGTGGCTCCGCCCAGAGTGCCGGAGAAAGCCGCCAGGAAGCCGCGTTCGGCATTGCGTTCCACCACCAAAACGCCCAACATCTTTCCTGCGGACAACTCTTCCTTCCAGACAGGACACGACTGCAGATATGCCTTCACCTCGTCAGCGGCAGCCACACAAAGCGGATGCGGTTCATAGCAGAAGGGATAGGTAAAACAAGCAGGAGAAGGAATCTTGCATACCGAAGGCGGAAGGGCATGGAACATCATAGGTATAATACGGATTCCGGACCCATGTTGAACAACAGGTCCACAATACTCAAATTGGGGATGAAGCCATGGCGTGCCGAAAATACCTGATAATAGGGACGGGAGGAGGGGTGGTGAAATTCCAACGACGGAACTGCACGAAAACTATCGGTTTCCCTTACTTTCGGTTCTATATCCAACAAACGGAGCAGAAGTTTCAACAAATCGCGGTTATAGTCTGTCAGGAACTCCCAATCCGGTTGGTAGAAAGGCCGGAAATCATCCTCGTAAAACTCGAAGAAAGGACTGTTACCATACGCACTCTGCAAGGCACGCCAATGCAAGTGGCGCCAGTTTCCGTGGTCGCTGATTCGGGTTTCGCAAATGGGTTGCCCGGGACGTTCGGCCTTCACTACAGGTATGGACAGCGAAACAGGACCGTCCGGACCGGCAATTGTGCAACGGTTGCGCACAGATTGCTTCACATAATGTTCCCGCACTTCTATGTAAGCCTCATCCGCCCTATACAATGCTGCGTAATAGGGAACTGGGGCCAAATAGGCCGTGGGCAAAAGAAGCGTGTTCATCATTATATTACAATTAATTATATAGGTAAGAGAAAGCGGTCTGAACGCCAGGCCTGCCGCCATTGGGCATCAGGCTGGATGGAATAGAACACATTCCTTACCCTGCCAAGGAAAAACTCTTCGGGCACAAAGCCGAAGCTGCGTGAGTCTGACACATTTTCTTCGTTGCCAGAAGATACCCAATAATAGTTGCGGGAAAAGCGGACCCGAATCTGACTGCCGTTCTGGATAGACTCGAAACTGTCCGCAGGAAGCAGACATACGGAATCCGGTTCGTGCAAGTCAAAAGTCTGCTGATATATGCGGGCCGCCCATGGAGCCACCTGCACAAGTGCACCGCGGGCAGGAACCGGTATGGGCCAAATCTGCCCCTGGGCATAATTGCGGCAACGCCCCACCCTACCGTCGCGTCCCATCCACACCGTGTCGCCCGGACAGGCTATTATCTGTCCCAAGAACAACGCACTGGTGTCCGGAAGCGCTCCCCGCTGTACAAGCGGGCTGTTGAACACCGCCCAATCACCGTTCCGGGGAATTCCCTTTCCCCACCGGTGATAACCGAAGAGGCTGCTGTAAGGCACCCGAAAACCGTAGGCCCAACGGTCGGCCAGCACGCGGTCGCCCTCCAAAAAGACCGGTTGTTTGTCAGTTTGGGAAACTGTAAAGAGCGTAAACAGGAAAGTACGGCAAAACAAAGCGATTATTGCCGCACCACACAATACGCATAACAAACTGACAAACCGCCTCAACTCTACATTATTATTTTATACGATCCACAAGACTGAACAGACGACTCCAACGGATATAGCCCAATCCGCTCCGGTCCTTGTCCGTACTGAGCCATACCATAATGGGCTTGCCCACAATATGGTCCTCGGGCACAAAGCCCCAATAGCGCGAATCGGCACTGTTGTGGCGGTTGTCACCCTGCATCCAGTAGTAATCCATCTTGAAAGTATACTCGCTGGTTTCCTGACCGTTAATCAGAATCTTTCCTGCGTCAGTAACCTCCAGGCTGTTACCTTCATACACCTTGATGGGTCTTTCATACACAGGAAGATTTTCCAGTGTGAGCTGTATCTTCTCGCCCTTCTTCGGAATCCAGATGGGACCATAATTGTCCTGTGTCCATCCCATATTACCGTTCAGGGGATACAGGTTGTCGCTCTCCTGACTCTGCACCGGAGTAATGCTGCTCACCAAATCCTTTCGGGCTTCAAGCGCCTGTTTCATAGAGGCGGTAAGAGGACATGTTCCACTTTGCGAAAGCCCCATCAGGTCTTCTCCGCTCAAGCCAATCTCATGTGCAAAGTCATCGGGAATAGGGGCATGAAGTTCCACATAATAATTATATTGCACCTGATCGGGCTCCTTGTTGGCCTGTCCGTCCAGGTAAATGATACGGTCCTTTATCTCCAATGTCTGTCCGGGCAGTCCCACACAACGCTTCACATAATTCTCTCTGCGGTCCACCGGCCTGTGGTCTATTACACCGAACTCCTGTGAAGACAAAGCTATATACTGACGTCCACGGCGGTAAAAATCCTGATAAATACGATAGCGTTCAAGAGCCGAAAGGCTGTCCATAATCACACGCTCGCCCGACTCCTGTTCGTAAAGTTGGTTTCCGAAGACATAACACATCATGTGATAGTCGGCCGCCTGGTAGGCAGGATTGGTTACGATAGTGTCTCCGGCCGGATAGTTGAACACCACGATGTCATTCAACTGTACCGGTTTGGGCGATACACGCTTGTAATCCCAGGCAGGCCATTCAATGTAGCTTTTCCCTCCCCAGGGAAGCGTGTGCTGGCACAAGGGCATGTGCAAGGGTGTCTGCGGGACCCGAGGTCCGTAGCTCATCTTGCTCACAAACAGATAGTCGCCCACAAGAAGACTCTTCTCCAACGAACTGGTAGGGATAGTATAGTTCTGGAAGAAATAGATATTGACAAAATAAACTGCCACCAGCGCAAAGACAATGGCATCCACCCAACTCATTACGGTTCTCACCAGCGGATTTTCGGCATCCTTCCACCAGGTCCAGGGAATGAAACGGGTCACATACGCATCAAATATAAAAGGAACCACAACAATGCCCCACCAACTGCCTATCCACCACAAAAAGGCCAGATAAAGCAGAATTGCGACAACGGCTTTTGCCCAGTCCCACACCGATATTGTTTTTTTCTCTTTCTTCATTACGTTTTGTTCTTTTTTACGCTATCCTTACAATTAAAATTTCAACATATCATCCATGCATAGCAACCCCTGGTGTGTGGCTGTAAATTCGGCAGCCAATACAGCGCCAAGGGCAAAGCCCCTACGGTTGTGCGCATCATGGGTAATGGTGATGCAGTCCGCTTCACTGTCCCAGGAAATGCTGTGGATACCGGGAACCTCGCCACGGCGTACGCTGTCAATCCGAAGTTTGTCCACATCCGTCCGGATTGAACCTTCCACCGTACCGTTGGGTTGCGTGAGCTGTCCCATTGCCCATCCTTCAAGACGGTCAGTCTGTTCCACAAGTTCCTCGGCAAGCGTAATGGCTGTTCCGCTGGGATGATCCAGTTTATGAATGTGATGTACCTCTTCCATTACAGGCTTGTAGCCTTCGTATCGGTTCATGATTTGGGCCAGATAACGGTTAACCGCCCTGAAGACGGCCACACCCAGACTAAAGTTGGAACTCCAGAAAAGAGTCTGTCCTTCCTCGGCACACATTCTGCGCACATCCTCTCCGTGCTTGTCCATCCAACCGGTAGAACCGCTAACCACCTTTACGTTATGGCTGAAAGCCTTCAGATAATTGCCGTACGCCACATGAGGCGCAGTAAATTCTATGGCCACATCGGCACTGCAAAAAGCCGGGCTGTCAAAGTCGGCCTGGTTGTCTATATCAATAATGGAGACTATCTCATGACCGCGGCTCAGGGCTATCTCTTCAATCATATGCCCCATCTTGCCGTATCCTATCAGTGCTATTTTCATTTGTTTCGTATTTTTTCTGATGCAAAAGTACTGCTTTTAGCTTGAAATTCACTACATTTGTTTCAAAATTTACGTTAACAGGCTGTCAAAAGGTATGGAAAAACTGTTGCACTATGTATGGAAACACAGGATTTTGCCGTTCAAGACACTCCTTACGCTGGACAAGCGCAAGGTGGAAGTCATAGACCCCGGCACATACAACCCTCACCAAGGCCCGGATTTTTTCAATGCCAAAATAAAGCTGAACGACACCCTTTGGGCTGGTAATGTGGAGGTGCACCTGAAAGCCTCCGACTGGTTCCGCCACAACCACCATCTGGACGCCGCCTACAACAACACCATCCTGCACGTCGTATTGGATGCCGACAAAGAGGCGCATACCCAGGACGGACGCTCTCCCGTAACTCTGCAGATTGACATGCCGCAGGAACTACTTCTGCATTATAGAGAACTCTCCACTACTGATGACTATCCCCGCTGCCACCGCATAGTTCCTCATATTCCGGCACTGAAGGCACATAGCTGGATGGACGCTCTGCTGGTGGAGCGTCTGCAAAACAGATCCGGGAAGGTTCTGGAACGGGCAAAGAGGATGAACGGCGACTGGGAGAAGGCCGCCTTCGTAACGCTAAGCCGGAATTTCGGATTCGGGCTGAACGGTGATGTTTATGAAATGTGGGCAAACCGCATTCCCCTGCAGGCCGCGGCCAAACACCGCGACAACCTGTTCCAGGTGCAGGCTCTCTTCATGGGAATGGCCAATCTGATTGACCCCAAACTGGAAGCTGAGGGATGGGATGCAGGAAAGGCCGAAAAGGAATATGCCTTCCTTGCCCACAAGTTCCGGCTTCCCGACCCCATTCCCCGCCAACTTTGGAAATTCATGCGCACCAGGCCGTCCAACTTTCCCCATCTTCGCATCCTGCAACTGGCCCGTATCTATTCCTCCGGCAAGGCCCTACTGCACAATCTGTTGGAGGTAAGCGACATCAAGGAACTCCATGCCTGTCTGCTGGAAGCCAGTCTTTCTGCCTCCAGCCGCAACCTCATCCTTATCAATACGGTCATTCCCCTGCTTTATGCCTACGGAATGCACACCCAGGACCAGCGGCTGATGGACAAAGCCACCTGCCTGCTTGCACAACTGCCGCCCGAAAACAACTACATCATTAGGCAATGGCGCGGATGCGGACTCACCGTTGCCTCGGCGGCTGACAGCCAGGCTCTCATACAACTGAAACGCGAATACTGCGACCGCGCGGACTGCCTGCGCTGCCGCTTCGGATACGAATACTTAAAGCAATGAAATACATCTACGAACTCAAAATGAAGGTGCGCGACTATGAATGCGACCTCCAAGGCATTGTGAACAACGCCAACTACCAGCACTATTTGGAACATACCCGGCACGAATTCCTCCTGCAGACAGGCATCAGTTTTTCCCGCCTCCACGACGAAGGCACTGATGCCGTAGTGGCACGCCTGAACATGCAGTTCAAGACACCGCTCAAGAGCCAGGACGAATTTGTCTGCCGCCTGAACATCAAGAAGGATGGCATAAAATACGTGTTTCTGCAAGACATCTACCGACTGCCCGACGAGAAACTTTCCGTCCGTGCCCAGGTGGACACCGTCTGCGTCACCAACGGACGCCTGCAGGCTACCAGTCCTCTGGACGCTTTGCTGGAACCTTATTTCATGAAAGAAGAATGAACGCACAGGAAACCCTCTATGCCATGGCCCTCTCCCGGGCTCCGCGCATCAATCTGATCAACCAGCGTCTTCTGGTCAATGCATTGGGAAGCGCCACGGCCGTGTTTGAACACCGCCACCACATACTTGACGCCCTGCCTGATGCCAGCCCCGCACTGGCCGAAGCATTGGCCGGGCTGGACACACTTTTGCCACGGGCCGAGGAAGAACTTGAATTTGCACAGAAAAGCCACATCCAATGCCTGGGCATAAACGATGATGCCTACCCTTCCAGGTTGCGCGAATGCCCTGATGCCCCCATCCTGCTCTACTATTTGGGACAAGCCAACCTGAACCGCCTGCAAGTGATAAGCGTAGTGGGTACACGCCACATTACGGAATACGGCAAGGACCTGTGCCGCGATTTCATACGTGACCTGAGCCAATTGTGCCCAGACACTCTGGTCGTAAGCGGACTGGCATACGGAGTGGACGTCCACACCCACCGCGCCGCCCTTGACAACGGAATGCATACCGCCGGAGTATTGGCGCACGGACTGGATCAGATTTATCCGCGAATGCACAAGCAGACCGCCGCACAAATGGTACAGCAAGGCGGACTGATTACCGAATTCATGAGCCGCACCAACGCAGACAAACGCAACTTTGTACAGCGCAACCGTATCGTAGCAGGCCTGAGCGATGCAGTAGTGGTGGTGGAGAGTGCATACAAGGGCGGTTCCCTTATCACAGCAGAAATTGCCGACAGCTACCACCGCGAGGTATTCTCCTTTCCCGGTCGCACAAAAGACCCCTACTCCGCAGGATGCAACCAGCTCATACGCAGCCACAAGGCACAACTCATCACCTGTGCCGAGGAACTAGTACAGGCATTGGGATGGGTACAGGAAGAAAAACGCAGAAAAGACCTCAAGAACGGCATCCAGCAGCAACTCTTCCCCGACCTGAATGAAGACGAGCAGAAAGTGGTCCGATCTTTGCAAGGTTCAGACAGCAAGCAGATAAACATCATAGCCATAGAAACCGGCATCCCCATCGGCATGCTCAGCAGCATCCTCTTCACACTGGAGATGAAGGGCATCATAAAGATGATGAACGGCGGAACTTACCGCCTGCTTTAATATTACATTTCCATTTTAACCCAACTCACTAATCTATAATACAAGACTTTAATCAAGGCAACCATAGAGTGAAGCGGCTGCCGTACCCTTCCTTCGACCAAACCCGCAATGTTCCTCCGTGTTTGGCTACAATCTGCTTGCTCAGACTCAGTCCAATGCCCGAACCGTCCTTCTTAGTGGTAAAAAATGGTATAAAAATGCGTTCAAGCACGTCTGGCAAAATACCCATCCCCCTGTCTCGTACACTGATTTCCACCCCGCCTTTTGCCACACGGGATGCAGACAGAATTACCGGCCCGTCGCCTGCTTCGATTGCATTCTTAACCAGATTTACCAGCACCTGCATCAACTGTCCGGGGTCGGCATAGACCTGTAAGTCGGCCGGCTGTATGTCAAACTGCAGACGCGCATCAAAGAACTGTGACAAATCATCACAATACTCCTGTACATCCACCCATTCCGACTGTGGATCGGGCAGACGCGTCAGTCTGCGGTAATTCTTCACAAACTCCAGCAAACGGGAACTGCGGCGGTGAATCACCGAAAGTGCCGTGCGCAATGCATCAGTGTTTGGCTGTCCGTTCTGCCCCGACTTTCCCTGCTCAGACAATGCAATAATGGGAGAAAGGGAATTCATGATTTCATGCGTAAGCACGCTCACAAGTTTCTGCCAAGCCTCCATTTCCTTTTCCTCCAACACCTGGTGTATGTCCTTCAGACTGATAATATAAAGACGCTGTTCTTCCAAAATAAAGTTTGTGGCCGAAACCAGCATCTCATACGTTGTGGAATGGCGTGCATACTGCACTTTTATCGGACGGGATGCAGACACCCAATCTTCGGGAAGCCGGCCCAAAGATCCCAAGAGAACAATAGCGGCACGATTTTGCCAAGTGATTTCCCCCTTCTCCCTACACACCACCACGGCTGTGTCCACCTCGTCCAGCAACCGTTCATAATAATGCTGGCGCACCGCCTCGTTCTGCAACCGCTTTTTATAATCTGCAATCGTATTGTTCAGTTCTTCCACCAAATCCTGCGCCATACTCTCCTTCGGTAATGCCACGCTGTCCGCCAAGCCCGACGTACGCATCATTCTTATGGCCCGGCGAACGGAATGTACAGCCTGCCATTGCAGACGCACTAGGGCCGTAACCACAGTAGCCATGCACAAGGAAAGTCCGGTCACCGTCATGTAATACCCCCTGTCAAAGGCCAGCACGGCAGCAACGGCCAAGACTGTCAGCACCAGGGTGCCAAGCACCACCTTAAAAGAAAAACGCTTCATAAGTCCATCTTATCCATTTTACGATAGAGCGAAAAACGCGACACGCCAAGCAACTTTGCAGCCCGGGTCACGTTGCCGTCGCAACGTGCCAATGCCCTCTCTATAGTAAGTCTTTCTACGGTTTCCAAATCCAACACCTCAGTTGTATCGCTTTGTCCGCACGATGTTCCCAAAGGAAAATCAACGCTCCTGAGCATGGGTTTTCGGGCCAGGATAACAGCCCTTTCCACCGCATTCTGCAGTTCACGCACATTACCCGGCCATCCGTATTCTTTAAGATGCTTTACACATTCGGCCGAAAATCCGTTCAATTCCTTGTTGTATTTTTGAGCAAACTTCAAGGCAAAATGTCTGGCAAGCAAGGGGATGTCTGATGTACGTTCCCTAAGAGGCGGCACCGTGAGTTCAATGGTGTTGATCCTGTAGAGCAGGTCGCGCCGAAACTTCCCCTCTTCCACCGCACGATAAAGGTCGGTATTGGTGGCACAGATAAAACGTACGTCAATGGCATTCACACGAGTAGAGCCTAAACGAGAAAACTGCCGCTTCTCAATGCAGGTGAGCAGTTTGGCCTGCATCTCAGGCTTCAGGTTGCCAATCTCGTCCAGAAAAAGCGTACCGCCTGCAGCAGCCTCCAGACGACCGGCCTTTGCCTCCACCGCCCCTGTAAAGGCACCGCGTTCGTGTCCGAACATTTCTCCTTCGAACAATGATTCGGGCAGCGACCCCAAATCTATGTTCACAAAAGGCCTTCCCCTGCGGGAAGAAACATGGTACAGATAACGAGCCAACACATCCTTTCCTGTTCCGTTCTCGCCCAGAATCAGCACGTTGGCATCTGTCTGTCCCACCAATTCCGCCTGTTCCAACAACTCACGCATGACTTCGCTCTCGCCCACAATCTCGGGTATGGGCACGGTCTCGGCTCCTCCCAGCGCCTTTACCAGAGTCTTTAGCTGCGACACTTCGTTTTGTGCATTCCGCAGACGCGTGGCAGAGACCAGCATACCCAAGAGCTGCTCGCCTTTCCATGGTTTGGGAAGAAAGTCCACCGCTCCTGCCTTTATTGCACGCACGGCCTTGGCCTCATCAGAATAAGCCGTCATCATTACCACCGGCAACGTACTGTCTATGCGGAGAAGTTCCTTTAGCAACACAAAGCCTTCCTCGCCGCTTACCGCATCGCGGCTGAAGTTCATGTCCATCAGCACCACATCGGGCTGTATCTTGCGGCACAGGTCAATGGCACGTTCAGGAGTCATGGCCACCTTTACCTGACTGCAATGAGACGAAAGCTGGCTGTTCAAGGCTATCAGCACATCCTGATTGTCATCCACCACCAGAACTTTTCCTATTTTCTTCATACGTTTTCGCTATTATGTGTTTTAGGTACAAACTTGCTTCTCTTTGCTGCAAAGTTAGGCTATAGTTTTTTAAAGTGCAAACAATGTACTTACTTTGCAGCAAAAAGTTGCAAAAGTGTGCGATTTCGCACACCTTATGTGCGCATCTGCACACTTTTGCCTTCGTACAAAATACATAACAAATGCATAATCAATACGTTACGGTTTTGGCACACTTTTTGCATAATGATGTGCAGACAAAATGCAAAACAACAGACAAATTACTACAATGAAACTGTTCCTACTTAATCTCCTGCAAGCCCTGCGCCATCTGCGCAGGCACAAGGGCCAGACCCTTATCATCGTGTGCATCATTTCCTTTGCGCTGACGGCATTCACTTTCTCCGTTTCCGCCCTATGGTTCCAGACACACCAAGACAGTCATTTGCCCGACTACAAAGACATCTACAGGGTGCAGACAATCTGCCCCACAAGTTTTGTTCCGCACAATTATAATATCAACGACAGCATTGCCTGCGACATTCGGGACCACGCGCCGGCAGACGCAAAGGTGGGGATGCTGCAATACATACATGCCACAGTAAAGGGAACGAACGACACCATCGTACACCTCAGCACACAGGGTGTGGATGCCGGGTTCTTTGAGGTTATGCAGTACGAGTTCCTTTGCGGAGGCCCGGGCAAACAAGATGGAGAAGTGGTGCTTACCGACTCCATGGCCCGCATGCTTTACGGCTCCACGGATGTGGTGGGCGCACCGCTGGATGTCACCCTTCTGAATGAAGGTAGCAGGAAAAAGGTATGCAAGATAAGCGGAGTAATAAAAACAAATGAGGAGAGTCTGTTCGAAACCACTCTGGGAGCATTAATGTACCACAACGTAGAACCAGTCGTTTATGATAACACGGCCTACTGCCCCAACTATGTACAGACTTTCGTCCGAACCCAAAACTCCAGGGCCACACAAAAGGTACTGAGCCAGACCCTGCACCGCTTTTCTGAATCCAAATTCAACTCGGAAAATACCGCCATTACATTGATACCACACCGAATGGCAGAATTAGTGGGTAAAAAAGGCACATTCTGGAAATCGGCATTCTATCTCACCGTATTCATGCTGCTTTCCTCGCTTCTGCTGCTGTCCGCCCTATTCAGTTACCTGGCGCTGCTGAACACAGCGGCCGACAGCCGATGGACCGACCACCGTCTGCGCATAAGCTTGGGCGGAGGCGTAGCGGACACACTGCGCCGCCTGCATGCCGAGGTTTTACCGGTACTCTGCGGTATCGGGCTGCTCACATTGGTGCTGATGGAACTTTCCTTCGATACCTACTTCAAGGATATAACCATGCCCAAGGGCCAGGTGATGGCATGGTTCCTCATCTCATTTTTCGGACTGATGGGTATGGTCATGCTTTTGTGCCTCGTTCCCGTAGCCTTGCAAAGCCGGCGCCACCGCAGGGCATTGGCAGGCGCTCCGCAAGGAAAGATTTCTCCGCTCAACTATCCTCTGGCCGTGGTACAAGTGGCGGTAAGCATGCTGCTGCTCTTTCTGGTTTGGCAAGGCGGACGCCAGATCCATCACATCTGCCATGACGCAATGGGAATGGACAGCAAGTATGTATACAAAATCATTTCTGCTTCCCAAGCTGAAAACATACACACAAGAGAGATGGCGCAGGAAATTGCCAATGCCTCGCCGGCCATAGAATCATGCGTCTGTACCAATCCCGTCTTCGGGCGCGGCGGTTCTGTGGGTTATGGCATACCGGGCTTCAAGGAAAATCTGTCAGTAATCGTACTCAGCGACAGCGCCATGCACCTTTTCCGTATCAAGCCCAAGCTGTTCAACCCATCGGACAAACCTTTCAGATGGAAGCCCAACCAGCTGTTGCTCAGCAGTAATGCCCTCAGACACTATGGCGTTACGCCCGAGAGTCCATATCTTGAATTTGATGGCAAAAAGCAGGAAGTTATAGGCACAATAGATATCTGCACACGCAGTCTGCACATGGAACCCGAGATGATGGGATACCTGCCCAAGATGAACAGCAGCATGAGCAGCTACATCTATTTCCGCACAATGCCCGGCCAGGAAAAAGAGGCCATAGCGGCCGTGAAGGAAGTGATACGCAAGCACGGCTACGGCCATCTTGTCGATACGGACTTGATACGGATAAGCCCTTTCGAAGACCTGATTGCCCAAACATACAAACAGGAACAAAACTACCTTTACCTCTATTCCATCCTTTCGCTGGTGGGCTTCGGCATTGCCGTTTTCGGTATGCTCACCCTTATCGGTGCCGACCTGCAGCGCCAGCGCCGTTCGATGGCCATACGCCGTATTTTCGGTGCCGGCTTCAAGGATTGCCTGCGCCACACGCTCAGCACCTATCTCATCATCACGCTTACCGGCTCAGCCATAGCCCTTTCTCTCGGCTACTGGCTGATGGGCATGTGGCTGGAGCTGTACAGCGACCATATTTCCCTGGGATGGATTCAGGCTGTGGCGCTTGTGGCGGTTACGGTGGCCTTGGTGTGCATGCTCGTTACCCAAAGGGTGTATGCCTGCTTCTGCGAAAGTCCCACTCAGGTTATTAACTCCTGACATACAATACATATATTATAATAAACACACTCTGACATGGATATCCAACTGAAGAAACGCCCCTGGTATATAAGATACCGGCTCTATCTGGTCTTTGCCGCTCTCTTTACCGGCTTTGCCGTATGGGTGTTGGCACGGAACATGGGGCCAAAACGCCTGCGCATTGATCCCGAAACGGTACGTATTGCCGAAGTGAAGCAAGACAGGTTTCTGGAATATGTGGAGGCCGAAGCCGTGGTACAACCCATCATGACGCTGCAAGTGAATGCCCGGGAAAAGGGGAGTATTGTCCGTATTGCACAGGAAGAGGGAGCCCTGGTCAGACAGGGCGACACCCTGCTTGTGCTCTCGAATCCGGCTCTTGAACGCGAAATAGAGGAGATGGGCGATGCGCTGGAGAAACAGCTGATGGCATATACCGAACAGGAACTGGAAATGCAGCAGAGAAGACTTGCGCTCCAGCAACAGGCTCTGAGCAACGACTATGAGCAGGAACGACTGCGCCGGCAAAACCAGCTGGACCACGAAGAATACGACATGGGCACACGCTCTAAGGCACAACTGGAAATATCGGACGCCGAATATAAATACAAGAGCGAGACGGCACGACTGGCACGCGAATCCTTGCGCCACGATTCTGCCATGGCAGTCATTAGGGCCAAACTGGTAGAAGCCGACCGCAAACGCGAGACCGAGAGGTTTGCCCGTGCCCGGACAAGGCTGGACGACCTGGCCGTCCTGGCTCCCACGGACGGCCAGGTATCTTATGCCAATCTTATTCCCGGACAAATCATCTCTGCCGGAGAAAAGGTGGCGGACATTAAGGTAATGTCTGCCTACAAACTGCACACCAGTATCGGCGAATACTATATGGACCGTGTGGTAACCGGATTACCGGCCCGGGCAACAGACCGCCAGAAGCAGTACCCCCTGCGTGTGGCAAAGGTAGTTCCCGAGGTTAAGGACCGGGCCTTCCAGGTGGACCTGACCTTTACCGGCGAACTGCCGGAAAACCTGCGCATAGGCAAGAGCATGAGGGTACAGGTGGAACTGGGACAGCCCGAGACCGCCACAGTCATTCCGAGAGGTGACTTTTTTTCTGCCACGGGAGGGCGTTGGATTTTCCTCGTGACGGAAGACGGAAAGCGTGCCGTGCGCACCCCCATACAGATTGCCCGCCAAAACCCCACACAGTTTGAAGTGGCGGAAGGTCTGAAACCCGGCGACCGCATAGTAGTAAGCGGATACTCTGCCTTTGGCGAAGCCGAAGAAATAAATTTCTAAAGAAATGTCAAAAAAACAATAAAGCATGAAACTCCTTATTATCTCTCTCCGCCAAGCACTGCGCAGTATGCAGCGCCACGCCTGGCAAACTGCCATTTCCGTATTCGGGTTTGTCCTGGGGATGGCATCGTTCACCTATTCCGCCAACTGGCTTTGGAACGAGACACACCACGACAGCTTCCGTCCCAACGGGGACAAGACCTATATGGTGCAATACTATAGTTATGACGATTCCGCTGCCATGGCCAACAACCTTCCGCCAAGATTTGTATGGTCGGTGGTCTCCTATCCCTTTTACCGGGAATTGCAGCGCCGGTTGCCGGCCGACTGCAAATTATTCGCAATGATAAATTCACATCCGACGGTTAAAATCAGTGAAACAGAATATATAGACATCGGCACAGGATATTCCGTCAGAAATCCGCTTGCATTTGTACAAGAAGCCGGTTTCAAATGCCTGCACGGAAGTTTTGAGGCCACTTTTGCCAACAAGTGGGCGGTTGCCATCAGCCGCTCTACAGCACAAAAGGTTTTTGGCAGGGAAAACGTGATAGGTGACACGCTTCGCTTTCAAGGCGGATACAGTAGTATAAGTATGCCCGTACAGGCTGTCTATGAAGATGTACCGCCGTTGAGCAACTGGGACTTTAATCTGCTCGCGGACATCAGTTCACTCAATACGGTGGACACCACAGAATGGGGACATTTGGACTACAAACTGTTTGTCATCACAGACCGCCCGGACGAACTGGCCAAGACGGTGGGGGGCATAAAGCGGACAGACAGTTACAAAACCTCAGCTTCTACCTACAAAATCACTCCGTTGCGCACAGCACACCTTATGGGCCAAAGACCGGAAACAGAGTTTTGGGCAGCATTGGTCTATCCGCTGACTTTCTTCGGCTTCTCCCTGCTGTTGCTTTGCTGTGCCGTCTTCAACTATATCGCCATCCTCTCGTCCATCTATCTGGGCCGGCTGCGCGAATACACCCTTCGCATGAGCCTGGGCAGCACATTCGGACAGAACGCCCTTTGGATTGTAACCGAGGTGGCACTCACCCTGTTGCTCTCCACCTTCCTTTCCGCCATTGCCGTGGAGTTGATGGGACAACTTAGCGACGAGACCGATGCTTCCGTCGGCATATTCGGAATGCTCGGCTATGTGGCTATACTGACAATGTTGCTTGTGGCCCTGGGACTGGCCTATCCCCTGCTGCGGCTGCGGCATACCTACCGCGCCCAGTTCTCGGGCACACCGGCAAACAGGAACGTACATACCTCGCTGGTGGCGGTGCAGTTCTTCGTGTGCTTCCTGCTGTTGTTCTGCCTGACGGGTGCGGCACGCCAGATCTACATGGCATTGAATGCGCCATTGGGCTTCGACACAGAGAATATCCTACGTATCAACACAGACCAGTGGACAGACCCGAACCTTGTCATTGCCAAAGAAAAATATGATGCCATAACCGCACTGCTGGAAAACACGTCCTCGCCCTATATCAAGGACGTACTGCCCATACGCAACGACATCTTTGAAAAAAGAGGTTTCAACGGAGCCCATGCCACTGCTTACTTTACAGGCATAGACGATGAGCTGAAAGAGACCATGATATACCGCTACGAACTTCCCTATGAGGCCTTTGCCTTCTTCAACCTGAAGATGAGGAAGGGCTCTTGGGTTTCTGAGCAGAAGCCGCAGGGCATTGCCGAATACATTCTGAACCCCGAAGCCGAGAAACTGCTCAGGCTGGAAAACATGGAAGAGGGCCGGCTGCACGATTCGGAAGGACGCACCATACGCCTGCAGGGCATTGCCGGATTCCGCACCAAAAGCGTACGCGAAAAGGAAAAGCCACAGCTATACCTGATACGAAGAGAAGAGAAAGAATTCTACGGCTATAACAACGAGGCCATCTATGTACGCCATGCCCCGGGAACGGAAAAACAGGCCAGGGAGGAAATAGTACGCACGATGAAAGACCTGGGGTTAGGCGACCACAGCATCTGCATAGAACGGCTGGACGACCGCATAGCCTCATTCTATCGGGAAGACGCCGAACTGCTACGCATATTTGCCATCGTAACCGTATTCTGCCTTGCCACCACCCTCTGCGGTGTGCTTTCCATGGTACTTTATTCCCTGCGCCTGAAACGGCGGAGCATTGCCATACGCCGCGTGTTCGGAGCCGGGGAGGGCACGCTGGTGATGCAGCAGCTCCGCGCCTATCTCATCTATGCCCTGCTGGCCTCGGTCGTAGCCTATCCCGTGGCAAAGTGGCTCACAGACCTCTGGCTGGAAACCTATGCGGTACGCATCCATGCCGGAGCGCTGCAGGGCGGCATCATCCTGTTGGGGATAATGGTACTGGTTGCACTCGTTGTTAGCCTGCAGGTGTACCGTTTCCTGAGAGAAAAGCCGGTGGATGTGCTGGAAAAGGAATAATCCAAGAGAAGAGAAAACAAAACTGACAACATATAATTAAAAAGAAAGAAAAAGGTATGATCAAGACAACAAACATCGGAAAAATCTTCCGCACGGAAGAGGTGGAGACTCACGCCCTGCGCGGAGTGGACCTGGAAGTAAAGAAAGGCGAGTTCGTGGCCGTCATGGGTCCCTCGGGCTGCGGAAAGTCCACACTGCTGAACATTCTGGGGCTGCTGGACAGCGCCACAAGCGGATTATATCAGCTGGATGGGACAGACGTGTCCGAACTGACCGAGAAACAGCGCAACAAACTACGCAAAAGCACACTGAGCTTTGTTTTCCAAAGTTTCAACCTCATTGACGAACTGACCGTAGAAGAGAACATTGAACTGCCCCTGCTCTATATGGGCATTCCCGCGGAAGAACGCAGACGGCGCATAGAAGACGCCCTGAAGAGAATGGACATAAGGCACCGCGCCAAGCACTTCCCCTCGCAGCTTTCCGGAGGACAGCAGCAGCGCACCGCCATTGCACGCGCCGTGGTGATGCAGCCCAAACTGATTCTGGCCGACGAACCCACGGGAAACCTGGACTCGAAAAACGGCATAGAGGTAATGAACCTACTGCGCGAACTGCACCGCGACGGCACCACCATTGTAATGGTAACCCATTCGCAGCGCGATGCCGGTTATGCCGACCGCATAGTGAACCTGTTTGACGGTAAGATCATTGCCGAAGAAGGCTTGCAGGCATAAAAAGAGTACGGCCGTCACCTTACCGTAGACAGATACGTTATATACAGGACTGGCAAGTCCGGCACAAGTATAAGCACAGAAGAGATGTAATCTGCAATTCAACATGGCCAAGGCTTGCCATACCAGGGCGGGAGGGGTACAAACATCCTCCCGCCTTTCTATATCAGCCGGCAGGCAATTGTCTTATTCTACTGACCATACTGAAAATCCTGTCCTACACTACTGAAATTGTTTTTTGAGCTAAGAGAAAAAGTTTTTTGTCAACAGTAAAAAGTTTGTTCCATTGTTTGGAACACATGTTTCATACTTTGGAATATGTATTTCATAGTTTGGAATACATGTTCCAAACTATGAAACAAAACTTTTACCACAGAGAAAAAACTTTTATAGCACTGTCCTGCAACAATTTAAGCACTATGTTACGGAAAAGTAATAACTATGCAATGAAAAACGGGAGAAAAGCGTTTGATAATGACACATGCAGTGTGGAGAGTACATGAGCGCATAATGTCTGTTAGAGAAAAGCTGAAAACTAAAAAAAGGGCGCCACGGAATCACTCCGGAGCGCCCTTCATCAACTTAAAATCTATTATTATGAAAACATCAATCTGCCAGTTTGGCCTTAATGAACTCGCGGTTCAGGCGGGCAATGTTGCTGATAGTCTCGCACTTGGGGCATACAGCCTCGCAGGCGCGGGTATTGGTACAGTTACCGAAGCCCAGTTCGTCCATCTTGGCTATCATGTTCTTGGCACGGCGGGCAGCCTCGACCTTACCCTGGGGAAGCAGGGCAAGCTGGCTAACCTTTGAGCTTACGAAGAGCATGGCTGAACCGTTCTTACAAGCGGCTACACAGGCTCCGCAACCGATACAGCTGGCGCAATCCATAGCCTCGTCAGCATCTGCCTTGGGGATGAGGATGGCGTTGGCGTCCTGGGGCTGTCCGGTACGTACGGTGGTATAGCCTCCGGCCTGCATAATCTTGTCAAAGGCGGTACGGTCCACCATACAGTCCTTGATTACGGGGAATCCGGCGCTACGCCAGGGCTCTACGGTGATGGTGTCGCCGTTCTTGAACTTGCGCATATAGAGCTGGCAAGTGGTGGCTCCGCGCTCGGTCTTGCCGTGGGGAGTTCCGTTGATGTACAGCGAGCACATACCACAGATACCCTCGCGACAGTCGTGGTCGAACACAAAGGGTTCTTTTCCGGCACTGATGAGCTCTTCGTTAAGAATATCCAGCATCTCCAGGAAAGAGGTGTCGTCAGGGATATTCTTCATCTCGTGTGTATCAAAGTGACCCTTGTCCTTGGGGCCATTCTGCTTCCAATACTTTATTGTAAAACTTATATTTGCCATGATTAGCTCTTGTAATTACGGGTTTGTACTTTGATTGCTTCATATACGAGGGGTTCCTTATAGAGTACGGGATCCTTCTCGTCGTCGCCCTGGTATTCCCAGCAGCCTACGTAGAAATAGTTCTCGTCGTCGCGCTTGGCCTCACCTTCCTCGGTCTGGTATTCCTCACGGAAGTGGCCTCCGCAGGATTCGTTACGGGTAAGTGCGTCGTGAGCTACAAGCAGACCCATCAGGAAGAAGTCTTCCAGACGGAGAGCCTTTTCCAACTCGGTATTTACGCCTTCCAGCTGAGGGATGAAGAGGTCGGTATAGAACTCCTTGCGAAGCTCCTTGATCATCTGGATACCCTTCTGCAGGCCTTCTGCGGTACGGCCCATTCCGACATAGTCCCACATAATGTGTCCGAGCTTCTTGTGGATTGAGTCTACAGAACTCTTTCCCTTGATGTTCATCAGGCGTGCAATACGGTCCTTAACATCCTTCTCTGCCTTATCAAACTCGGGCAGCGAAGTGCTGAAGCGGGGAACGGTAATCTGGTCGGCCAGATAGTTCTGAATGGTATAGGGCAGCACGAAGTATCCGTCGGCCAATCCCTGCATCAATGCACTGGCACCCAGACGGTTGGCTCCGTGATCAGAGAAGTTGCACTCACCAATGGCGAACAAGCCCTTAATGCTGGTCTGCAATTCATAGTCTACCCAGACACCACCCATGGTATAGTGGATAGCGGGATAAATCATCATAGGCTCGTTGTAGGGTGATACGTCGGTAATCTCTTCGTACATGTCAAACAGGTTGCCATAGCGGGCTGCGATGGTATCCTTTCCAAAGTCGCGGATAGCCTCGCTGAAGTCCAGGAACACGGCCAGACCGGTGTTGTTCACACCATAGCCCTTGTCGCAACGTTCCTTGGCAGCGCGTGAAGCCACGTCACGGGGAACCAGGTTACCGAAGGCGGGATAGCGGCGCTCCAGATAGTAGTCGCGGTCGGCCTCGGGAATTTCAGAACCCTTCTTGGTGCCGGCCTGCAGTGCCTTGGCGTCTTCAAGCTTCTTGGGAACCCAGATACGGCCGTCGTTACGCAGAGACTCTGACATCAGGGTCAGCTTAGACTGCTTGTCGCCGTGAACGGGGATACAGGTGGGGTGAATCTGAACGTAAGAGGGGTTTGCGAAATAAGCGCCCTTGCGATAGCAGGCAATGGCAGCTGAGCAGTTGCAACCCATGGCGTTGGTAGAAAGGAAATAGGCATTTCCGTAACCGCCGGTACCGATAACTACGGCATGAGCAGCAAAACGCTCGATGTCGCCGGTAATCAGGTTACGGGCAATGATTCCGCGGGCACGTCCGTCGATGAGTACTACATCGAGCATTTCATAACGGGTATAGAGCTTAACGGTGCCGGCATTAACCTGACAGCTCAATGCGCTGTACGCACCCAGAAGCAACTGCTGTCCGGTCTGTCCCTTGGCATAGAAGGTACGGCTAACCTGAGCGCCACCGAATGAGCGGTTGGCCAGCATGCCGCCGTATTCGCGGGCAAAGGGCACACCCTGAGCCACACACTGGTCGATGATGCTGTTAGAAACCTCGGCCAGACGGTACACATTGGCTTCGCGGGCACGATAGTCACCACCCTTTACAGTATCGTAGAAAAGACGGTACACAGAGTCGCCGTCGTTCTGATAGTTCTTTGCTGCATTGATACCACCCTGGGCTGCAATTGAGTGAGCACGACGGGGAGAGTCCTGAATACAGAAATTCAGTACATGGAAGCCCATCTCGCCCAATGAGGCAGCAGCACTGGCACCGGCCAGACCGGTACCTACAACAATGATATCCAGCTTACGCTTGTTCTTCGGATTAACCAGTTTCTGGTGAGCCTTATAATTGGTCCATTTCTCTGCTACTGGTCCTTCAGGAATTCTTGAATCTATAGTCTTTGCCATAATATTATTTCATTAATATCCGTTTACTTTTAAATAATTAGCCCAACAAACAGCCTCCGCATGCAGGAGCCTGCATGTCGCAGGGAACATAACCAAAGGCAAAGGCCAAAGCCACGGCCGCAAACATCAGGATGATAACGGTAGTGTAGATAGTTCCGATCATCTTCCAACGGTTAAACCAGATGTGACCGCTCCAGCCCAATGTCTGCATTGAGCTCCAGATACCGTGGTTCAGATGGAACCACAATGCTGCCAGCCATACCATGTAAATGACGGTGTAGACAGGGCAAGAGAATGTCTTGGCAATGTGGTAGACACCGTTTGTTGCCATGGCAATCATCTCGGGGTCATGAACCAACTCTGCATACATCATGTTGTACCAGAAGTTGTACAGGTGAAGTCCCATACCCAGAATCACGATGATGCCAAGCACCAGCATGTTTTGGCTGGACCACTCTACCAATGCAGGCTTGTCTGTTACGGCATAACGGTTGTTGCCGCGTGCCTTGCGGTTCTGCAAGGTCAGCCAGATTGCAAAGATAAAATGCAAAGCCACAAGGGCCGCCAATCCCAGAGTTGCCACCACTGCATACCAGTTGGCCCCCAGGAACTCACAAATCATGTTGTAGCCCTCGGCACTGATGAGAGCCACAACGTTCATTGACGCATGAAAGGTCAAGAACAGGACCAGCGCTATGCCCGTTACAGACATAACCACTTTCCTACCAATTGATGAATTGATTAACCACATAAATGATTGAAATTAAATTATTGATTTGAATTAAAACTATGTTTCCTCATTATAAATAGGTATTATTACGTTGCAAAAATAAGGTAAAAAAGTGATTTGGGCAAGAAAAAGCGCCAAATGTTCGGATAAAACCACTACTTTTGCAACATATTTTAAATATAATTTCAAGAATAGGCTTTAGAGAAATGGAATTCAAATACGATGTGGTGGTAGTAGGAGCCGGACACGCCGGGTGCGAAGCGGCCATGGCCAGCGCAAAATTAGGTGCCAGCACCTGTCTGGTGACCATGGACATGAACAAGATTGCCCAAATGAGTTGCAATCCTGCAGTCGGCGGCATTGCCAAAGGCCAGATTGTACGCGAGATTGATGCGTTAGGCGGACAGATGGGACTGGTGACAGACCAGACAGCCATACAGTTCCGGATGCTCAACCGCAGCAAAGGCCCGGCCATGTGGAGTCCGAGAGCACAATGCGACCGCGGCAAATTCATTTGGGCATGGAGGGAAATTCTGGAAAACCAGGAAAACCTGAGCATCTGGCAGGACCAGGTGAAGGAACTTTTGGTCAAGGACGGCAAAGTGACCGGTGTTAAGACTTACATGGACATTGTGCTTCATGCACGATGCGTAATCATCACCGCCGGTACGTTCCTGAACGGTCTGATGCACATTGGCAGCACACAAATCCCTGGCGGAAGGTGCGCCGAGCCAGCCAGCCTGCATCTGACAGAAAGTATCACACAATGGGGAATCCGTGCCGACCGCATGAAGACTGGCACACCTGTGAGAATAGACGGCAGAAGCGTACACTTCGACGAGATGCAAATACAACCCGGAGACGAATGCAGCCAAATGTTCTCGTTCATGAGTAAGGAGCGTTCCCTACCTCAGCTTCCATGCTGGATAACATTTACCAACTCCAAAGTCCATGACATTCTGAAAAAGGGACTTCCATATTCGCCATTATATAACGGACAAATAAAAAGCATAGGTCCAAGATACTGTCCGAGCATCGAGACAAAGATAGTAACCTTTGCGGACAAGGAACAGCACCAACTGTTTCTTGAACCGGAAGGCACAAACACACAAGAATATTATTTGAATGGATTCAGCAGCAGCCTGCCCATCGATATCCAGCTGGAGGCCTTACGCAATATCCCCGCTTTCCGCGACTTGAAAGTGTACAGACCCGGATATGCAATAGAATATGATTTCTTCGACCCTACCCAACTATACCACTCACTGGAGTCAAAGGTTATAGACGGCCTGTATATGGCCGGACAAGTAAACGGCACGACTGGATACGAAGAGGCAGCAGGCCAAGGTATAGTTGCTGGCATAAACGCAGCAAGAAAATGCGGTGGAAGCGAACCTTTTGTCATGAAGCGCAACGAATCATACATAGGCGTACTAATTGACGACTTGGTAACAAAGGGGGTTAACGAACCATACAGAATGTTTACCAGCAGAGCCGAATACCGCATTCTTTTGAGACAGGACGATGCTGATGCACGTCTCACTGAACGCGGCTATAAAATGGGATTGGCAACAGAAGAACGCTACGCTATTTGGAAAAGAAAAGAAAAAGGCATAGAATCTATCGAAGAATTCTGCAAGTCATTCAGCGTTAAGGCTGCCTATATAAATGACGCTTTAGAGCAAATGGGCACCGCCGCATTAACCAAGGGATGCAAATTGGCAGACTTAATTGTTCGCCCGCAAGTAACCATCAAAGAGATGGCAAAACACATACCTGCATTAAGGGAGAAGATAGAATCTATCGGAGAAAGAAAAGATGAAGTTACCGAAGCCGCTGAAATCAGAATAAAATACAATGGCTACATAATACGCGAGCGAGAACAAGCAGAAAAGATGGAGCGATTGGAAAACATTAGGATTAGGGGCAGATTCGACTACAACAAACTGCAGTCACTTTCCACTGAATGCAGACAGAAGCTGACGGAGATCAATCCAGAGACGCTTGCACAAGCCTCTCGTATCCCTGGGGTTTCTCCAAGCGACATAAACGTCTTATTGGTTCTGCTGGGGCGATAAGGTTTCACGTGAAACAAACATTAAACACTTTAAACATAAAGCACTGAGAATGAATAACGAAACATTACTTAGAAATCTGAGAAACATACCAGACTTCCCTATACCCGGAATACAGTTCAAGGATGTAAGCACGCTTTATAAGGATGCGGAATGCCTGAAGATTATGGTTGACGAACTTTACGAGAAATACAAGGACAAAGGCATAACAAAGGTTGTGGGAATTGAAAGCAGAGGATTCGTTGTCGGCGCTGCTTTAGCCTTAAGACTGGGAGCAGGATTTGTGATGTGCAGAAAACCAGGTAAACTGCCTGGTGACACAAAAAAGGAATCATATATGAAAGAGTATGGAGAGGATACTATAGAAATTCATTGTGATGCCATTAATAACGATGACATCGTGCTTATTCACGATGACCTGTTAGCAACCGGCGGTAGCATGAAAGCCGCCTACAATCTGGTAAAGCAATTTAACCCCAGAAACATTTATATAGGATTCCTGATAGAACTTAGGATAGAAGGACTGCACGGAAGAGAGGCTCTGGGCAACGATATTGAAATAGAAACGCTAATACGTATTTAAAATCCGCATTTTTGCGGATTTTTTTTGTACGGTTTATTCGCTGAAATATGGAAAAGGAAGAACTGATAACCGAGAAAGAGAAAACAGAATTATACTTAAGGAACATTGTGGCGAATCTTCCGGAATGTCCAGGATGCTACCAGTATCTTGACGAAACCGGAACGATTATATATGTAGGTAAGGCAAAAAACCTGAAACGCAGAGTCTATTCGTATTTCAGCAAAGAACACCAAAGCAAGAAAACTGCGATTCTTGTGAGTAAAATCAGAGACATCAAGTATGTTGTGGTCAAAACGGAAGAAGATGCGCTGTTATTGGAAAATAACCTGATAAAAAAATGGAATCCAAGATACAATATTCTGCTCAAAGACGGAAAGACCTATCCCAGTATATGCATAACCAACGAATATCTGCCAAGAATTTTCCAAACACGTAAGATTGACCGGAGAATGGGCACATATTTCGGACCGTACAGCCACATACCCACCTTATACAACATTCTTGAACTCATCAAAAAACTGTATCCGCTCCGTTCATGCCGCGAGAGTATAAGTGCAGAAAGCATAGCTAACGGCAAACACAAAGAATGCCTTGAATACCACATAAAGAACTGTAAGGCACCATGCCGCGGATGGGAAAGCAGAGACAAATATATGGAATACATCAACGAGGCCAAAGAAATCCTAAAGGGGAACACGGCATGGCTACAACGGAAACTAATGGATGAAATGGGGAAATTGGCCGAAGAAATGCGGTTTGAGGAAGCAGAAGTAATAAAAAAGAAATACCTGTTGCTGGAAAATTACAGGAGCAAAAGCGAGGTAGTAAGCAACACACTCAAATCAGTAGACGTATTCAATATTGAAGACAACAAGCAAACAGCCTATATAAACTATCTGCACGTTACAAACGGCTGCATAAACCAGGCTTTCACGTTTGAACTAACCAAACGGTTGGATGAAACACCAGAGGAATTGCTTATTATAGGAATAGGTGAAATAAGAAACCGTTACGGTAGTGATTTTAAGGAAATTATCGTACCGTTCCCCGTGGAACTTCAACTGGAAGGCGTTACGCAAACCATTCCGGTAAAAGGAGATAAAAAAAAGCTGTTGGAACTGAGCAGGCTGAACGTACTGCAATACAAAAAGGACAAGCAGAACCAGATGGACAAACTGAACCCCGAACAAAAGAGCGTCCGTCTGATGAAAGAGCTGCAAGACGCATTGCAACTTGACCGTTTACCCATGCAGATAGAGTGTTTTGACAACAGCAACATAAGCGGAACAGATGCTGTAGCCGGTTGTATTGTATTTAAGAAATGCAAGCCCAGCAAGGCTGACTACAGACGCTATATCATAAAAACAGTGGAAGGAGCTGACGACTATGCCAGTATGCAAGAGGTGGTACGCCGCAGATACAGCCGCGCCATAAGCGAGGAAACTCCCCTACCCGACCTCATCATCACAGACGGCGGAAAGGGTCAGATGGAGTGCGTAAGACAAGTCGTTGAAGACGAATTAGGGTTGGATATCCCCATTGCAGGACTGGCAAAAGACGACAAGCACCGCACCCGAGAATTGCTGTTCGGATTCCCGCCCCAAACCATCGGCATGAAGCCCGACAGCACGCTGTTCCGCCTACTGGTAAGCATACAGGAGGAAGTACACCGCTATGCCGTTACGTTCCACAGGGAAAAGAGAAGCAAGCACCAGATAGCAAGCGAACTGGACTCCATAAACGGCATTGGCCCAAAGACAAAAGCAGCCCTGCTGAAGCAGTTCAAGAGCGTAAAACGCATTGCCGAAGCAGAACTTTCCGCATTGGAAGGGAGCATAGGTAAGTCCAAGGCCGCCATCGTATATGGCTATTTCCATGCACAGACGGTCTCAGACAACATAAAGTCCCATTAACAGCGTAAAACCCATAAAAAAGTTTAAAAACAGGTATAAAAAACTGCATTGAGCACGCTCTATATAAAATAAATAATGTACCTTTGTCCTAAAGAAACCAAAGAAGGATGAAAGCAGTAATACAACGAGTTTCACACGCCAGCGTTACCATTGAAGGGAGGGTAAAAAGCCAAATAGATAATGGTTACCTCATTCTATTGGGTATAGGGAACGAAGACAACCAGGAAGATATAGACTGGCTGGTACATAAGATAGTAAACCTCCGCATATTTGACGATGAGAACGGCGTAATGAATCGTAATATATTGGATATCAACGGGAATATAATAGTTGTCAGCCAGTTTACCCTGATGGCAAGCTACAAGAAAGGCAACCGCCCCAGCTGGATCAGGGCAGCCGGGCACGAAACCGCCATTCCGCTTTACGAAACCTTCGTATCCGCTCTTACCGCCGCCATGGGACGCCCCGTTGGGACTGGAGAATTTGGCGCAGACATGAAGGTGGAACTGCTGAACGACGGTCCTGTTACCATCTGTATGGACACAAAAAATAAGGAATAACCACAAAACAAATGAGTTATGGAAGACAAAAGAACAAAAGGCGAAATCATTGCAGACAACCTCATTAGCATGAGTGGAGTCATAATTGTTTGCGGTATTTTAGTCAAAATACACACTATTTCGCTAACTGGTATGGTCATATTTCTGGTAGGAGAAGCTTACCGTTTTTATCATTTCCGTAAATACAAGTCAGACAATCTGCGGGTGATAGCGGTGCTTGTCATTTGCTTAGCGATAGGCCTGATAAACAAATATTTTCAGTTGTTTTAAGCAGACATCCCAATGACCATACAGGAAGCACAGGAGCGCGTGGATACATGGATTAAACAGTACGGCGTAAGGTATTTCAGCGAACTGACCAACATGGCCATCCTCACCGAAGAAGTGGGCGAAATGGCCCGCATAATGGCGCGCAAATATGGCGAACAGAGTTTCAAGGAAGGCGAAAAGGCCGACCTTGGAGAAGAGATGGCCGACGTGCTTTGGGTGCTGCTTTGCATTGCCAACCAGACGGGGACCAATCTGACCGAAGCATTGGAGAAATCCTTTCAGAAAAAGACAGAACGCGATAAAGAACGACATAAAAACAATCCGAAATTAGTATGAAAGTAAACGAGACAAACAAGTACGAACAGGCCCTGGCATTGTACGAGACCAACCTGAACGATGAGATAATAGCCGCCAAGGTGGAACAGATTATCCGCGAAAAAGTGGCTGAAAACAACACAGCGGAGGTAAAGAAATTCCTGCTCGGAAGCGTGGAACTTACCACATTGAAAACCACTGATACGGAAGAAAGCGTGCTAAAGCTGACCGAACGGGTAAACCAGTTTGACGAGGACTACCCTGCCCTGCCCCATGTGGCCACCATCTGCGTGTATCCCTGCTACGCCGGTATCGTTAGCCAAAGTCTGGAGGTGGAAGGCGTGGAAGTGGCTTGTGTCAGCGGCAATTTCCCTTCCTCGCAAGCCCTGCTGGAGGTAAAGACCATAGAGACTGCACTTGCCATCAAGGACGGCGCCAAAGAGATTGACATGGTAATGAGCGTGGGCAAGTTCCTAAACGGCGACTACGAATCGGTTTGCGATGAAATCAGTGAGATAAAGGCCGTATGTGGCGAACACGCCCTGAAGGTCATTCTGGAAACCGGACTGCTCCCCTCTGCCTCAGACATCAAGAAAGCCAGCATACTGGCCATGTACTCAGGGGCCGACTATATCAAGACCAGTACCGGCAAGGAGAAACCTGCCGCCACCCCCGAGGCAGCCTATGTCATGTGCCAGGCCATAAAGGAATATTATGACAAGACCGGCATACGCATCGGCTTCAAACCCGCCGGCGGACTCAACACCGTTTTCGATGCACTGGTCTATTACACCATCGTCAAGGAAGTGTTGGGCGAAGAGTGGCTCACCAACCAACTGTTCCGTCTCGGTACAAGCCGACTCTGCAATCTGCTCCTGAGCGAAATTCTGGGAACCGAGACCCGCTATTTCTGACGTTGCGAGCGCGCAGAATTTCCGCCCTTTGTTAAGGATGAAGAAAAATAAGAGAATCTCAGCACGTCAAAAAAGCACCTTAAATACTGGAACACCGCATCTTATGGAACAAAAAACAGTGCAGTAATAATAGTCAATCTAGAAAAAATATGCGAAAATCAGCACTCCTCCTCATTTTTGCAGCCAGCATAGGACTAAGTTCATGCCTGGTTAGCCGAAAGAAGTACGAAATTGCCGAAGCCGGCCGTTACAGCGCACTCTACAGCCGAGACAGCCTGGCTGACCTGCTTGAAGGGTCGCGCATTGACCACGCCAGTCTGCTTGAACGCTTCAAGGCGCTGTTGCAGGACACTACCATCCTGCGCGACGGACTGCGTCAATACCAGGCCGTGCTCAACACCAACCTCTCGGAAAACCAGAAACTGAACGCATCGCTCAGCGAACGCGAAAAAACCATCAGACAGCTGGAAGGCATCATCAACGAACAGAACCAAAAGGTAAAGTCGCTGCTTGGTAGTGTAAAAGACGCCCTGCTCGGTTTCAGCAGCGAAGACCTCAGCGTAAGGGAAGAAGGCGGAAAGGTCTATGTGGCCATGAGCGACAAACTGCTTTTCGAGTCGGGCAAGGCTGTAGTAAACGATCTGGGCAAAAACGCTCTGGGCAAACTGGCAGAGGTGCTGAACCGACAGACAGACATAGATGTCTACATAGAAGGCCATACCGACAGCATCCCCATCAATACCGCCGTATACAAGGACAACTGGGATCTGAGCGTTATCCGCGCCACCAGCGTGGTACGCATCCTTACCGAAGTGTATGGCGTAAACCCCATGCAGATACAACCCTGCGGACGGGGAGAATACAAGCCCATAGATGACAACAGTACTGCAGAAGGGCGCGCCCGCAACCGCCGTACCGAAATCATCATGGCGCCCAAGCTGGACAAGCTGTTCCGTATGTTGCAAGAGTAAGAATTTGCGGAAAAATCTTTACACAAAAAAGAACAAAAATAACACTTAAGTGTTTCTCCGGAAACAGTTAAGTGTTTTTCGGGAAATACTTAAGTAAAACTCGAGAAACACTTAACTGTTTTTTCAGTGAGATTTAAGCGTTGTCTACACGGCTATTTATCTAATTAAATATAAGAAGGTTACAAGTATCAGAAATAATGTTATGCTACAATAAATCTCAGTTTCGTTTTTTTTACAGAACCTATTATCTACCATATTATTTTTCTTATATTTACCCCAAATAAAGCAAGCAGAAACCAATGTAAACCTAATTTATAGAATGCATATTTAAGGGAACGTGTAAAAATAAACCTTTTTATTAGTCTAATAAGTTAAAAATGTTTATATTTGCACAATAATACTGAAAAAAGAAACAAAAAGCATATATATCAAAAATAGCCTTAAAACGTATTAGTTTATGAAAGCGAAACGATTATTTTCCATGCTGGCCTTCATAGCCAGTGCGAGTGCAGCTCTGTTTGCACAGTACGACCCCAGTTTGAGACCAAAGGCCGACGGCCAATGGGACTTTGAGAACGAGGCGGATTTTACCGAAAACTCCATTGAAGGTTCAACCTACAACATTGTGAGCGGTATTGCCGAACAAGATGCATTTACCCTGGGCGCAAATGCCGTTTGTCGAGTGGAGAACGGACCTTCAGAAACCGACAAGGCCGTAACGGTACATGCCGGCGACATCTTCCAGCTGAACTTGGGCGCAGAAGAGACCATCGGCAACTACACCCTGATGTGGAACGTACGCATCAACGAAACCGGCTTCTATTATGCCCTGCTGCAGACCGACCCCAACAACGTCAATGACGGCGCGTTCTTCATCAACAAATCTAACAAGGTGGGTCTCAACATCGGTGGTTTCGGATACGGTGGTGTGGTCACCCTCAACGAGTGGCATACCATTGCACTGACCGTAAAGGACGGTGTGCCCACTTCATACATGGACGGTGCCATTTTGGTGGAAGGAAGCAAAGAGCTTGAAAACTTCAAACTGATGGGCGGATACTGCCTGCTTTTTGGCGATGACAACTTTGAATTCCATGACATTGATGTCTCTCAAGTGGCATACTGGAACCGTGCCTTGACATTCGATGAAATCTTCCCCCCCATTGCCGACACCGGTGAACACAACTATGTGAACGGAATCTGCAAGGACGAGGGTTGCGCCAAGCCATACGAAGAGCCGGAGCAGATTGACGAAGTCTATCAGATTGACAATGCCGGAAAACTGTTCTGGTTTGCAGAGCGTGTCAATGCCGGATTTAAGAGTATCAGCGCCGTACTGACCAGCGACATCGACCTGGAGGAACGCCCCTGGACTCCCATGCGTGCATGTACCGACGTTAACGCTTACACAGGAACCTTCGACGGACAGGGACACACCATCACCAATTTCCTTTGCGACGGCCCCACACAGGGAACCCAGGAAGGAGAAGGCTTCATTGCCGGCCTTGGCGTGGGCGGTGTGCTTGAGAACCTGAACATCTACGGAAAAATCATCACCAATGGTTGGAGAGCCGGTGTGGTGGCATACGCCGACACGGACAGCAAGATTTACAATGTAAAGTCATACATTGACATGGAAATCCGCGTAGACGGTTCCAACGAATGTGGCGGTGTGGTAGGCAGCTTGCGTACAGACGCCTGGATTGACCACTGCGCCAACTATGGTACCATCACCGTTACCTCTACAGCCGGCGACAGCTATGGCGGTGTGGCAGGATACAGCAACAACGGTATCATCTCCAACTGTGCCAACTATGGAACACTGATTTGCCAAAGCGACTGGTACACCTGCGAGCTGGCAGGTATCGTGGGCCGTGCAAAGCCCGCTTTCTACCGCCTGTACAACTGTCTGAGCGTGGGCCAGATTACCTCTCATGCCAGTGTTGAACCCATTTACATGAACGCCATTATCGGCAAGTACGAATGTAGCAGCACCTCACAGATTGTGAATAACTATTACCTTGCCGGCTGCACGCCCGGTAGCGAAGGTAGCAAGGACGACGAAATTGCCCTTTCCGTTGATGCAGACCAGCTGGCAAGCGGCGAAGTGGCCTATAAGCTTAACGGATCTGTATTCTCTCTGAACCCCATATGGCGACAGAATGTAGGAGAGGACGAATATCCCGTTTTGGACAACACACACGGACTGCCCTATGTCGTTGGCGAAACCAGCGGCAGCATTACTGATGACGCCAGCTTTGCCGAATTCCGCGATCTGCTTGTACAGGAAAAGCGCCAGGGCATTGAAGAGACCCCTGCCACCCAAAGCGTCATTGATGAACTGAATGCAGTCATCGGAAAGTTGGAGCAGTGTGCCTCAATCGCTGATTTCCAGACCATCTTTGAAGAGTACAACACCATTGGGAAAGCCTACAAGGAATCTGTGGAAGCATATGCGGCATACGCTGTAAAAGTACAGGAAACCATTGCCTTCATTGAAGAGCGTGATGACATTGAAGGAACTTACCGCGACCTGCTTACCGATTACCTCTATGAAGCCATTGAGCCCGGTACCTATCCCAACGGAAGCTATCTTTACATCATTGAACAGCACACCCTCACCACAGAGGAGATCAAGGCTGAAACCGCATACGTGGACATCCTGCTCAACCAGGCTGTCAATGGTGGATATGTGGCCGGTTCGGACATCACCACCCTTATCGCCAATGCCGATTTCAGCAAGGGAAAGGAAGGCTGGAACGGTTCCGGTTGCGAATTCAGAACCGAACTTCCCATTGCACAGGGCTGGCGTTCCACATTCGATATGAGCCAGAACTTCACCGACCTGAAGAATGGAGTATACGAACTGTACATTAACGCCCTTTACCGAGCCAACAACGATGACAACAGCCGTTTCTACACCTCTTATGTGTATGCTAATGGCAACGCCATTCCCGTTATGAACACACAGGAGGATCCCATCGCCATGGACGAGGCAGAGGATGGCGTGAACTGCCTCATTACCGAACCCGGAACCTATCCCTATGACCTCGTACTGAACGAGAAGTACTATTATCCCAACAGTCTTGAAGGTGCTGCTGTTGCATTCAAGGCCGGACGCTATTTGAACCGCATTATTGTCAATGTAACCGACGGCAATCTGAAGGTGGGCATCCGCGGCGAAGGAACCGGTCAGGACTATGACTGGACCGCATTCAACAACGTACGTCTGTATTATCAGGGAGAAATAGCTGAAGCGGAAGAAGCTATAATGAACACATTGCAACAACAAGTAGAACGTGCAGAAATCCTCTTGACAGCCGAAATAAGTTCTGCCGAAGACTGCGTGCGCTATCCCAATTTCAGCGCTGCTCTACGTGAAGAACTGCAAGCTACCATAGCCGCAGCGGCAAGCCCAGAAAGCCCTCAGGCGGCCTATGACCTTACCGTACAGTTCTCCTCTCTGTTCGCACAAATCCTGAATTGCCAAAAAGCATATATCCAGTTGCTGGCAGAATGCAACAGAAACACAGATACATACAACGATTTGTTTACTGCAGGCGTTATCGACGAAACTACTTATAATGAAACTATCAATTATTTGGTTTCGCTTGTTGAACAATACGAGAACGGCAGTATTGCAGCAGAAGACATTGCATCTGTCATTGAAAACATACAACCTAAAGTAGGCAATCCCCAACCTTACGCACAATGGACATTCGAAGACGCCGCAAACCTTCTGACCAATGCCATTGCCAACTCACCCATCAGCATTGAACCCGGAAAAGCCGGTTCCAACAGCTATGCCCCCGGTGAAAATGGTATAACCTCCACCGCAGGTCCTGGATTTGGTGACGAAGGCGCGCTTACCATACCTGCCGGTGATATTTTGCAATTGAATCTTGACACCCAGGAAGAAGTGGCCAACTACACACTTATGTGGAACATCCGTATTCCGCTTTCAGGAACCTATTATTCACTGCTGCAAACTTACCCCAACAACGAAGATGACGCCACAATATTCATCAACAAGAGTGGCCAGCTGGGGCGTGCTGCCGGCGGAGCCAACTTCTATTCCAGTGCTTGTGTAACCCCATCAGAATGGCACAGAATACTCATTACGGTAAACGAAGGCATACCCACCTCCTACATAGACGGCAAATACCTGACAACAGGAAATGCCTGTGATTTCTTTAAACTTCATGATGGACACTGTCTGCTTTTCTGCGACAACGATGGCGAATACCACGACATGGAAGTGTCAGAAATTGCCTATTGGAACCGAGCTCTGGTTGGTGTGGAAATAGAAAAATACTTTGCTGATTACCAGCAGAACATAAATGATAACACCATATATCCAGAACCCATGGCCCAATTCGATTTCAACGCAACAGACATACTGAAGAACAAGGCCGGAAACGCATACAACCTCCAAACTGGTACGGTAACCGACAATATATATACTCAGGAAGACAAGAACCTGGAAACAATAGCCGGACTGAACGAGGAAGACGGTGCAGTACACATCCGCAAAGGCGATGCTTTACAATTCAACCTTGATGGCACAGAAAACGTAAACAGCTTTACCATGATGTGGAACGTACGCATCCCCGACCGCTCTACCTATCGTAGTCTGCTGCAAACAGACAACACTAATACTGCAGATTCACAAATGTTCATACATGAGGACGGACGCATCGGAAGAGGTTCTATCTTCGGCTACGGCGGAATGGTAAACCTGAATACATGGCACCACATTATGCTGGTGGTAAGAAACAACGTGGCCTGCGCCTACCTTGACGGTGTAAGAGTAGCAAGCGGATTCAAGGCAAACGATGTGTACACACTGAGAGAAGGCAAGTGTCTGATATTCTGTGATAATGACGGAGAGATGGCTGATATTGACATCACTCAGTTCGCCTACTGGAACCGTGGTCTCACCAACGAGGAAGTAAGTATGCACTATGCAAATTACAAGGAGCACATGACAACCGCAATTGAAGGCATTGCTGCCGAAGACGCCCAGGCCGGCAACAACAAGCAGTCCGGTATTTACAACATCATGGGCCAAAAGGTTAAAAAGGCCGTCAAGGGTCTGTACATCATTGATGGAAAGAAAGTAGTAGTAAAATAATACAGAATCCATATCAAGCCAGGCATCCCCATCCATTCCTTCGGGAAGGAAGAAAAGGAGCCTGGCTTCTTTCATTTATCCTGACAACAATGAAAAAGACTCTACTTTTTGCGTTATTCGCACTGCTGTTCATGGGCAACATCCATGCAGAAGAAGACAAGGCCAAACACGTCATCTTCATCGGCCTTGACGGACTGGGAAGCTATGCCATGGACAAGGCGGACATGCCCAACGTGCGCCACCTGATGGCAGACGGCAGCTATACGTTGGAAAAACGAGTGATAATACCCTCAATGAGCGCGCCAAACTGGGCTTCCATGTTCATGGGCGTGGGAGCGGAATCGCACGGTTTCTACAGCAATTCCGGCTCAGTTTCCTACCAACCCACATTCACCAACGAGAACGGCATTTTCCCCACGGTCTTCTCACAATTCCGCAAGAAATACCCCGACGGAGAAATGGGCTGCTTTATGGAATGGGACGGAATCCGCGTCCTCATTGACCAAAAGGCTTTCAACAAGACACAGTATGTTTCATACTCCAAGACTGGCGACCAGGCCTGTGCCGAAGCCGCAGCAAAATACATCCGCGAGAAGAAGCCCAACCTATTCTTCATCCAACTGGACCAGATTGACCATGTTGGGCATGGCGACGGACACAACACACCGGCTTACTATGCCGCACTTCCCGTTGTGGACAAACAAGTGGGCATACTCATGCAGGCCGTGGCAGACGCCGGCATCTGGGACGAGACCGTATTTGTAATTTCCTCTGACCACGGCGGAACCGGAAAGGGACACGGCGGCATCAGCATGGAAGAACTGAGAACACCGTTCATCATCTGCGGAAAGGGCATTCAAAAAGGACACCAAATCACAGAACCGATGGTCCAGTATGACGTGGCGCCCACCATTGCCCGTATCCTGGGATTGGATGAGCCGGAATGCTGGCGCGGAAAGGCAGCCAAGGTTTTCAGCGAGGCAAACGCCGACATCCACAACTATGTGAACGGTATCTGCACCGATGAGGATTGCAAAAATCCATACGAGGAACCCCAATTGGCAGACGGATGTTACCAACTGGCCAATGCCGGCAACCTCATTTGGTTTGGCAAACGCGTCAACTTCGGCTTCACTGACATCAATGCCGTGATGACGGCAGACATCGACCTGGAAGGAACGGCATGGACACCCATTTGCGAACGCAACGCCACAAACCCATACAAGGGCACCTTTGACGGACAGGGTCACAGCATCCTGAACTTCTTCTGCGACGCTCCCGCACAGGAAATTACAGGCGCTTCCTTCATCGGCGGTCTGAGAGGAACGCTCCAAAACCTGAGCATCCACGGCAAGATTGTGGCTTCCGGCGCCAGAAACAGCGTGGTGGGCTATGCCGATGCGCAGAGCCTCGTCAGCAACGTGCATTCCTATCTGGAGATTGACGCAACAAAGATGAAGTCCAACGACACGGGCGGCGTTATCGGCAGTCTGGGCGTTGGTGCGGAAGTAGATCGTTGCTCGTTCAGCGGTACGCTCACCGTTTCCGGCAACAGCTATGACGGTTTTGGAGGCATTGTGGGATGGACCAACAGCGGACGCATCACCAACTGCGCCAATTACGGAACGCTTACCTGTACAGGACTAGCAAAATGCGAGCTGGGCGGAATCGTTGGCGGAGTAAGCAGCAAGGATTTTTATGTGTTCAGCCACAACCTTAATGTGGGTTCCGTTACCAATACGGCTGCAAATCCGCTCTATACAAACGCCCTTATTGGCCATCTTAGCAGATGCAGGGTTGAAAATGAGATTGCCAACAACCACTTCCTTGCCGGCAGTGCTGCGCAGGGAATAGGTGGTTCAGGAGCCAGGGAAGAGGCCATAAGCGCCAACAACGCACAACTTTCGGGCGGCGAGATAACCTATCTGCTCAATGAAGGCCGGACAGACAGCATTGTATGGTACCAAACACTTGGCGAGGACAACTGGCCCGTATTGTTTGCCGGTCATAAGACGGTTTACAAGAGCGAAAACGGCACGTACCACAACGGAGAAGATGCCATAAACATGCAGGCAGCGGACAAGACCGGCAAATCCTCTTCCGCCACCTACACCCTAAAAGGCCAAAAGGTTTCGCAAACCACCAAAAACAAGGACATTTATATTGTCAAGGGCAAAAAGGTCTTAAAATAACCTTCCTTAGCATAATTTACCATGGGCGTGTCAGGATATAGGCACGCCCTTTCTTTTGTCAGACTTTTTCGCCTCACCTTACGTTGTATCTAATAAGAAAATTTGAACAAAAACAGAGGGAAACATGACTCAAATTGAACAAAAATATTTCAAAAAGAGGGTCTGAAAATGCCCTACTGGAAAAAAATGATTTTCCAACTGAGAAAAAATAAATTTCCTGTTGGGAAATAATATTTTTCCAACTGGGCATTTCCAGCTTTCCAGCTGGATTTCTACGGAAATTCGGTTTTGTAAAGAATTTTCATGGCATACGGATTATGTTTTTTCGACAAAAGAACATAAGGACATAAGTTTTTATGAGACAAATAGTTAACAGCCGTCTGGAAGACGCGAAGTTAAATAGCCGCGGACTTTTAAGTCCGTGGAAACCAAGACATACGCCTACAGGAAACCGTCTGGAAGAGGGGAATCGGCAACGCATACAACGGCTCAAAGTAGATGGTCATGCTGACCATACCTTAATACAAACAAAAGATGTTCTCGATGAGCGAAGGCGAATAACTTGTTTCAGGATCTGTCCGCGGTGAGGAACCAATATAGACTCGCGGTGAGATGCTGAACTAAATTCAGCATGACGAAGACACTAAACCATAAACTATAAACACTAAACAAATAACTCTTATGTTCTTATGTCTACCCGAAAAAAACATTACCTTTGGCTCACGCCGCTGACTTCGTCTTCCTCCTCCTTACAAGGAATAAAATGCCAGCCATTTTCTGCTCTTGTTTCGTTCGTCGGTTCGGAAATCCCCAAGCAAGCTTGGTATTTCGCTCACT
>JAGBGU010000072.1 GCA_017935785.1 Bacteroidaceae bacterium | reverse complement strand
TGCAAAGACGGCTGTGAACTATGTGTCTCATAAAAACTTATGTCCTTATGTTCTTTTGTCGAAAAAACTCAAAGCTGATTGCTCATAATGTTCTTCTGTCAAAAAAAGAATCCGTGTACCATCAAAATTCTTTACAAAACCCTATTTCCGTATAAATCCAGCTGGAAAGCCGGAAATGCCCAGTTGGAAAATTTTTATTTCTCAACTGGAAAATTATTTTTTCTCAGTTGGAAAATCAATTTTTTCCAGTAGGGCTGTTTTTGGGGGGTAATTAGGTTTGTTTTTGAACTATATTGGGCTAATTTCTGTTCATATTGAAACCATGTATGATTTGTGTGCGAAAGTAAAAAAGTTTGACAGTGTGTGTCGGGCAATTTGGGTAAAGTCAGAGACAGGGCCGGCAACAAAATGCAATTGTCAGATTTATTTGGCGAGTCTGATATATACACCGTTGCCTTGTTTGCATTTTGTACACACAGGCATATAGAATACTTCTGTTTTCTGTCCTGCGCATTGATTTTCTTTCGACACAAAAATAGGGGGAACCAATGCTCCCCCTATTCTGAATATATATGCCGTCCGGTCTTACTTGTTCAGAATCTTCTTGCCATTGATGATGTTGATTCCCTTCTGTACTTCCTGCAGACGCTGGCCCGAGAGGTTGTAGATGCCGCGGAAGGCGGGCTGTACGGGCTGTGTCTGGGTGGGAAGGCTTATGCCGGTGGGATTAACGGGTGTGAGATGCTCTATGGAGTAGCCCTCGAGCTTGAAGGCGTTGATGCCGAAGCTGGCCTGGCCGACAAGGTTTACGATGATTCCCAATGCAACATCGGTCTCTTCGGTAAGGGTGAAGCTGAGGCTGCCGTCTACCAGCGGGCACCATGCTATGGCTTCTTCCTCGCACTGTGCATCGCCGATCATGGTCTTGCCCTTGCATACGACAAGGCGGCTTTTCTGGGCCTCGTTGCCGTCGCTGAACTTGACGCTGAACTGGTATGTACCGGCGGGAAGCGTTACGCCCTGCCACAGACGGTAGTCAACGAGTTTGTCGGCAAATCCGCTCCAAACGGTCTCGAAAGTGATGTCGCGATTGTGCTCGGTGTCGATGTGTGCGCCGGTGGTTATACCTCCACGGACAACGGACTTGGCATCCTGCCATTTTGAGCGTGATGAGCGCATGAGCAGACGGAGAAAGCGGCTGCTGTTGTTGGGGTTGACTGTTCCCGAGGTGGTAAGGAAGGGATTCTTGTAGTTGGTAAGGTATTTGGCGGATACGTCGCCATGAAGCTCGGCCTGGGTGTCGAGCGTAAAGACTCCGATTGCCGAACCCCATGCGTCGCCGTCGGGGCCGAAGCCTATGCGCTGGGCATTGCAGGCAGAGGGTGTGCGGTCTATCACGTCGCCTCCGCTCTGGTTGAAGTCGTAATAGAGCAGCAGGTTGTCGTTGGTCTGCGCAGCCTGTATGTCGCCGACGGGCTGGTTGCTATAGAACGAGAACTTTTCTTCATCGAATTCGGAACCCCAGAGACGAACTTCGTCAATCTGGCCCTGGAAACCGTTGGTTTCGGCTCCCATGGTAATGCTTTCCAGTGCGGGGAAGGTGGTGGCCAGGCGTGTGGTGGGACTGCTGAAGAGTAAGGCGTCGCGATAGAACTTGACTCCGCCCTTGCTGTAGACCACTGCATAATGGTGCCATTCGTTGGGAATAATGAATTCGTCGCCTGATGAGACTTTTTTCTTGCCCAGAAGGACGGTGAGCGATCCCTTGTCACTGACGGTGGTGGAGAAGTCGCCCTGGGAAGAAGTGAGGCATACACTGCCCTCGTACTGCTTGGGCTGCATCCACCACTCAAGGGTGAGGTTCTCTTGAGGTTCGGCGAAGGGGCAGGGAAGCTGCAGGCGCTCGGGACCGTTGAAATGGAGGCTGGTGCCGGCATCGGCATTGCTTACCACCAGATAGCGGTTGCGGACAAGGGAGTGGCTGCCCAATTGGTTGGTTACCTTCAGGCTGACGTTGTAAACACCGGGGGCGGTGGGTACGATATAGGGGGACTGGCCTTCAACCATCAGCGCACGGCTGCTGTTCTTGAGTTCCCAATTCCAGGTAAGGGGGCCGTAGCGGCTGGCATCGATGAGCTGTAAAGTATCGCCCAGCATGATGGCTGTCTGGGATATGTCGAAACGTGCCTCGGGCGCTGATTCGGTAACGGTTACCTGGTGGGTGGCGCTGCTGGTGCCGAAGGCGTTGGTTGCCGTGAGCGTAACGGAGAATGTTCCGATTGAGGGATAGAGGGCTGTTGCATTGGTGCCGCCCGTCTGTTCCACTTCTGCACCGGGCATGTGCCATGTATAGGTGCATCCCTCGCCCTGGCTGCGGTTGATGAAGCTGAAGCGGTCGCCGGCGGGCTGTTCGTCGTTGAGAATGTCAAACGCCGCTACGGGTGCCTTGCCGTCTGCCACTACAATCTCCTTGGTCTCGGTCAGTTCTGATCCCGAAGCATAACGGGCTGTACATGATATGGTATATGTTCCGGCCTGGGGCAGCATGAAGGTGGGGCGTACACCGTGCATTGCGGGCATCTCTGTGCCGGATACCGTCCATGCCCAATCGGTAGCGTCGAGCGATGTCTGGGCTACAAGATGGAAGGGGGTTCCTGCCGTATAAGCCGTATCCACCTCTTCAATGGCAAGGGAGGGACTGCTGCTCTGAGTGGCTGTCAGAGGACCGTTGTTCTCCTGGATTTCCCAAGAGCCGGTGGAGTTGAACGATGCGTGCTTTCCTGTCACCCATTCGCGCATAAGGGGTTTGCCGTCAACCTCAATGGTGTCCATGGAGAGGTAGGCAAGGAGGTCGGGGTGGAGAGCTGGCATGGCAATGGGGATGCGCATGTTGCGGCGGATTTCGTTTTGTGTACGTGCCTTTTTCCAGATGCGTACTTCGTCCAGTCCGCCCTGCCACCATTGATTGTCACCGCTGCGGCCGAACTGGAGGTCGCCAAAGGCGGGAAGTCCGGAATAGGTGGAGGATACCAGCTGGCCCTTCTTGGTTCCGTTTACATAGAGGATGAGCGTATTGCCCTTGATGACGATGGCTATGTGGTACCAACGGGAAGCGCTGGTAAAGATACCGCTTACGTCGAGACGGCCGTTCTTGTTAGTGTCCCATCCCACTGATACGCTGCCGTTATAGTTGTTGTGGAAGAGGAAACTTCCCCAACCGGGTCCTACCTGGTGGCTGTAGTTGAGGTTCTGGCTGGGGCGCATGCAGAACTCAATGGTGGCTTCGTCAAGTACCGATGTCACGGCATTGGGGATGGTAACTCCGCCCTTTTCAAACATGGCCAGACGGTTGGCTCCGGTCTGAGGCGCTAAGAATACAACAGGGTTGGATGGTCCGGACTCCTGTCCGTAGGCTCCTGCCTGGTAGACGGCTCTTACAGTGAAGGGGCCTTCTGCGCCTTCAGCTGGGCTGAACTGTGTCTGGTCTGCCGGCAGCTGTGCTATCAGATTCTTGCCTTCGTATATATGATATCCGGTCAGAGTAAGGCTTGAGGTCTGCGGTGCCGACCATGACAGTATGCCGTCCTGCTGGCTGAGGTTGGTTGGCGGATACAGCTGTTCGCCGGGAACAACCACGCTGATAATGGTCTCGCGGTTGCCGGGCAGTATTTCCACGTTAGACTGGTCGAAGGGAATCTCCACGCCCTCGTTGTCAATTTCGTAGTTGATGATGGAGGCTTTATGGATGAGGCCGCTTCCGATTGTGCCCTGGTTTGTCTTGACAATGAAGAAGTATTTCAGGGGCTTGGTGCGGTCTGCCGTTGCCGTAAGGTCGGTAAGGTCATAACCGAATTCCATGGGCTCGTAATGCATGCCGTCCACCCAGCGTCCCAACATGGGTACTTCGGGTGCAGGGCTGGCGCCCAGCGTGTTGCCGGAATTGCGGAAATGCTCAAAGGAGATTGTGCCGTCCGGCTTGGTGGCGTTGATGTCTTCCGAAATACCGGCGCAGAGCAGCAATTCGCTGCGATGGCTGTATTCCATCAGCAGTTTAAGAGTGCGCAGAGGACGGTAGTTCTGGCGTATGACGTGGGCACCCGGTGTCCATGCCATCTGGTCTTTGCCGACAGAATAGCTGTACTTGTAGGGACAATAGATGAAGCCCTTGTTCTCCCATCCGTCACCCCAGGAGTTGGCTATAATCCAGGCTCCTACTTCGTCTTCTTCAACCTCACCTATTTTTCCGTCGCCGTCCAGGTCGAACTCAATGCGGTCGTCATAGCCGCAGACGGTAACAGCATGGTTGTAGACATCGCCCCAGGCCTTGACGTATTTCATGCCGGTAACTCCGGCAGCCTTGTTGGCTTCAGAGTTGGGGATGGCTGCCCAGGTTCCGTAGGCCGCCAGGCCGATACCGGCCACACCGCCTCCGTGCATGGTTTCATCGCCGCTGTGGTCGTAGAGCCATTCCTTCAGTTCCTGTCTTCCCTCGGGGGTGTTGGTGGGGGCAAAGCTGATGTCGTGAGAAACTCTGTTCCACATGGCACTGTACCATTTGTCATAGCCCTGCATCCATCCGTAGTCCGGGTCGTCATGCGTTTGGGAGCCGAAAAGCCGGCTATAGGTGCGGCCGCCGTAAGTGGGGACATTGGGGATACCGATATCTCTGGCCATACCTGTGGTGGAACTGTTCTGGTATGCAAGCAGCCAGGTGAAATGTGAAGGGTACTGGTTTTCCGGAAGCGAGGCATCCAGGTCGCGGAAACTGTTTATTTCATGGGTAAACATATAGCCGATACTCTGGGCCGAGCCGCAGGAACCTCCGTCCTGGTTGAAGATGGGGGGGAAGTACTTGCTCTCTCCGTTATAGACAAACGGGGGGAGCTGCACCTTGCCCTGCTTGGCGCGTGCCTTGCGGCGCTTCACATAATCCTCGGGCTGGGGTTTTGCGGGTGCGTCGGGTCTGAAGTCGGGAAAGACGCTGCGGTCAATCTTGATTACCTTGCCGTCTGGCAATGTGTAGTCTTCAATCTGTGCCGTGGCATGAAACGCGGTCACAAGACCTAAAATCAGAAGTAGGTTTCTTTTCTTCATGTTGATTTTTGGTAAGATATGGTATAGGTTTGTAAATCTCTTATTCGTTCATGAAAAGCAACTGGCGCCCCTCAATCTTATCAGTTATGAACCAGAGTGCCGATGTCCTCGCCCTGCATTACCTTTTTCAGGTTGCCGTAGATGTCCATGTTGAAGACATAGATGGGCAGGTTGTTCTGCTTGCACATGGTAGTGGCTGTGAGATCCATTACCTTGAGCCCCTTGTTGTAGATTTCGTCGTATGTAATCTCTGAGAACTTGGTGGCAGTGGGGTCCTTTTCGGGGTCGGCTGTGTAAACGCCGTCCACTCGGGTTCCTTTGAGCATTACGTCAGCCTCAATCTCAATGCCTCGCAGACTGCTTCCGGTGTCGGTGGTGAAATAGGGGTTTCCGGTGCCGGCGCTCATGATAACCACTTCGCCCTGCTCCATAGCCTCGATGGCTTTCCATTTGTTGTAGAACTCGCCGATGGGTTCCATTCGGATGGCGGTGAGCACACGGCTCTTGACTCCGATTGCGCCCAGGGCGGAACTCAGACCGAGCGAGTTGATTACAGTGGCGCACATACCCATTTGGTCGCCCTTAACGCGGTCGAACCCTTTTCCGGCTCCGGTAAGTCCGCGGAAGATGTTGCCGCCGCCAATGACTATTCCGATCTGTACGCCCATTTCATGCACTTCCTTGATTTGCTGTGCATATTCGGCCAGACGCTTTTCGTCTATGCCATACTTTTGTTCGCCCATCAGACTTTCTCCGCTAAGCTTGAGCAGGATTCTCTTAAATTTTGCCATAATCGTTTTTATTGTTTATATGATGTATTTGACTTCTTTGAAGGCATAACGCCTGGTTTGTCCGTTTTCATCGCAGAGGTTCAGATGCCCGTCCGGCTCAACGTCCGTTATGGAGGCTTTGAATGCCCCGTTTTCATCTTCAAACAAATGACTTTCCTTCCACCGATACAGACTTTGCAGGTAGTGGGCGTGAATCCGGGCATACTCTCCCTGTTCCAGCATTCGGTAGTACTGCGAGAAATGCTCCATGACGCTTTCCAATACAAAACGTCGCTCCACGTCTTCGCCCAGAATTTGGGACAGAGACATGGGGTTGGGCGCATCGCTCAGGAATGACTTCTGGTTTACATTGATCCCCACGCCCATAATGCTGCGGTATATGTTTTTTCCTGCAATGTCATTCTCTATGAGCAGACCGGCCACTTTGTAGTCGGCATAATATATGTCATTGGGCCACTTTATGGAGAAGCCCGATGAAAAATCGGACAGCGCGCGGTGAACGGAAAGAGCCAAGGTCTCGGACAGCGAGAACACCTTTGATGCCTCTGTCCTTTGTGGAAAGGTCAGCAGGCTGAAAAGCAGGTTGGCTCCGCGTTCGGATTCCCAAGTGTTGGTGTCCGCTCCGCGTCCGCTGGTCTGGAACTCTGCCGTGGCCATTGTTATGCGGCATGGTCTGAGCGGACGGTATTTCTTCAGGAAATTGTTGGTGGAGTCTATGGCGTCCAGCTCAATCATGTGGAAATGTGGCGAGTCGTCCAGGCAAAAATGTCTTTCTCTGTTCATGTAATACAATTTATCTGTACCAAACCGGTGAATAGAATGCTTCTTCGTAATGGCAAATATGCGGATTCTGGGTAGACCCGGATACGGTAATGAGGTCGTAACGTACGGGCATGTCCAGCCTCTTGTAGCGCACATAGGCATCAGCCGCCATTACAATGTTCCTTATCTTGGCTGGAGTGAGTACGTCCATGGGCTGGCATTGCCAGGCCAAACGCCGCGTCTTTACCTCCACAAAGACCAGAGTCCCCTCTTTTTCGGCAACGATGTCCACTTCCTTCCTGCCCGTTCGCCAGTGCCTGTCCAATATGGTATATCCCTTTGCGCGCAGGTAGTCTGTAGCGGTCTCTTCGCCGAAATTGCCATATTCATTGTGGCTTGCCATAATCTTATTTCTGCTTATTCTCTGCAAACTTACAAAAAAAAACATAACTTTGCACAACAAACCCAAAGGAAAAGCAATGACAGACGACATTTTTTATATGAAAGCGGCTTTGTCAGAAGCCAATAAGGCATTCGGAGAGGACGAAGTTCCCGTGGGAGCCGTGGTGGTGTGTCGGGATAGGATTATCGCCCGTGCCCACAATCTTACCGAGCGGCTTACGGACGTAACTGCCCATGCTGAGATGCAGGCCATTACTTCGGCACAGGAAGCATTGGGCGGAAAGTATCTTAACGAATGTACGCTTTACGTTACCGTGGAGCCTTGCATTATGTGTGCCGGTGCTATCGGTTGGTCACAAATGGGAAGAGTGGTCTATGGCGCACCAGACGAAAAAAGGGGCTACCGGCGTTTTGCCCCTCAGGCGTTGCATCCGCGTACCCAAGTGGTTTCCGGTGTTATGGAAGAAGAGTGTGCGGAACTGATGAAATCCTTTTTCAAGCAAAAAAGATAGCAGCGTGTAAGAAACGGCTGCTATCTTCGATTTTTTTCCTCGGGAGGAAAATTTTACGGCCTCCCGAGGAATTAAAATTTGTACACATTAGACTTGACGTATTTCAAGTCTGTGGAATCCTTTGCTTCAATCTGGAACGAAGGAACTGAATGATGGAAACGCAGGCCCACACAGTCTTGTCCGTAATCTTCTCGGGTAAGCGTATAAATATTTTCGTTGTTCAGCCGCACTTCTACTGTTCCTTTGAAATCCAGTTCCAGGGTAAGCCCTCCGTAATCGATGGATTCTGCCCATTTCTTTTCAATCTTCTCTTGTGGAAGCATGGTGGTGTGCTCTGACTCCCAAACATCCCAAGGCTTGAATTTGCTGTTAGGCATCAGGCTGAAGTCGGTTAGCAGGATACTTACGCCATTTCTTGTGGCTTGCGCCTCGTGCGGACAAGGGAAGATGCTGGCCTGCACCTCGTATCCGGCCTGACGCAAGGCTTGGCAATAGGGTTGTGTGAGCAGTTCCTTCTTCATTGTGGAAATTCCTGCACGGCCTCCAATCCGGTTCAGACGTTCTATCGCGCTTTCTGCGGATTTGTCCGCTCCCGGATCCAGCAGGGTCAGGCAGTTGGAGAAAGTGCGTACAAGCTTGTGCAGAGAGTCGCTGCCGTGGAAACATATCCATTCGTCTCCGAACATTTCTTGTGCCACGCGATAAGATTCGGGGAGACTACTGTGCAGCATGGGTGTTATGCCGTTTTCCTTGCAGGCGGAGAGCAGTTCCGTCAGGGTGGGGATGGGGGTGCGCAGAGAAGGGTCGGACGATGCCAGAACATAATCCCTTCGCAACTCTTCAAAGGTTAGGTCGCTAAGTTTTACTGGCTGTTCCAGTTTGCCGTAGTCTGCAGCCCGACGGGCTGTGCGGTTCAGTGTCTTGTCGTGCAGGATTACCATTACACTGTCCTTTGTGTAGTGTACGTCGCATTCTATGCCTGTGTAGCCGAATCGTTTGGCCATGCGCACGGCCTCTACGCTGTTTTCCGGCACCAGTCCTTTCAGCCAACATCCGCGATGGGCTATCATGGTGGGGTAGTCCGGAGTTACGGTTTTCCGGGTACAGGAAGTTGTGAACAAGGCCATGGCTATCATGAGCAGTATGCCGGCCTTTCCGGTTTTGAATGTTTTCATTAGGATTCCGCTTTTATTTTGATTTGAATATTTTTCCGTTTGTGTGCTCGCGTCCGCTTTTTCCAATAAAAAGCAGGAAGAGAGTTTGAGGCTCTTCCTGCTATGTCTTTCTCTTCCGTCGTGGGAAGAAGATACATCAGTTCTTTATGGAGGCGGTTACTTTGGCGTTGGCGCCCTTTGTATATTTGCCGTCAATCTTTATGCCTCGGCTGCCGGCCGCCGTGTTGTAAACGGTAACTGTACCGGAGTCAATGGTCAGATTTCCCTTTACGTTGATTCCCATGCAGCGTACGTCCTCGTCCGTTACGGGATCGGTGTAAATCTTTCCGCTGGCATTGATCAGGATGTTGGTGGGGTTGCTGTCTTCGTTGATGAGCATGTTCATCGGTGCGCTTATGCCCTTGCTTCCGGCTCCGGTTACGTCAATGTTGATGTCGCCTCCGGTAATGGTCAGGTCGCCGTCGCACTTGATACCCTTCACATCGTTGCCTGTCACCTTCATGGTGATGGAACCTCCGTTGATAAACAGCAGACCGTTGAGTTCCTCTGTGGGGTCATTGGTGATTTCGGCCTGAATGCCGTCTCCTCCCATACCGCTGATGTTCAGATTTCCACCGTCCATCCAGAAGTATTGTCCGGCATGAATGGCATCGTTTACGGCATTGGTAATGGTGATGTTGCCTGTGCTCTTCTTTAGGATCAGATACTCGTTGGTTCCGATGGCATGACGGGTATGTCCGGCTACAGTAAGGCTTCCGCCTCCGGCCACTTCCATGTGTCCCTTGCAGTAGAATGCCGCTTTCTGCAATCCGCCGGCACAGTCTGTAAGAGAGTTGGTGGTGCCGTCCATCAGAAACACGTCAATGCGCTTTCCGCACTGGATATCCAGCGCCGCCCCCTTTGTAGAGGTAAGGTTGAGGTTGTTCAGATGGAACTTGCATTTGTACACACCGTTGTAGGTAAGCGAGGCATCGTTGCTGGTTCCGCTCAGCACAAACTCCATTTCTTCCGTGGCATTGGTGTTGTTGATGACAACATGGCCTCCCTCTGCCGTATAGGTCACACCGGGAGCGTTGTTCAGATTTACTGTGGCCTTGTTGTCCTTAAAGTCTACGGTAATGGTGCGTACCATGGTTATGCTGTCCACATCGGCTGTGGCGTATGCGCTGTCGCCAACGGTAATAAGGCTCCCGCCCTGGCTGTACAGGATATCTGTCATGGCCATGCGCGAACTTTCTCCCTTTTGCCAAACGCGCATATAGCGCTGTGCCGAAACCGAATTTGCCGCCAATAGCAGCAAAGTCAATGAAATAACTTTATAGCACTTCATAGTTTTTGCTTTTTATGGTGGTTACTTGCTTAACTTGATGGACTGTTTGCCAAGGCAGACAATATACATTCCCGATGGCAGGTTCTCAAGGCTGATAACGGCTTTTTCCTGGCTGATGTTGGCCACTTGCATGAGCATGCCGTTGGCATTGTAGATGCGGAGCAGGCCTTTCCCGCTGGTAATCAGCCGGCCTTGCAGAAACTGCAGGCCTTCCGTTTGCAAGGGAAGTACATCAATGGCATTCGAGGTGGCGGTAAATGACATTTTCTCCATTTCGGAAAGGGGAAAAGCCATTTCTCCCGTACTGGTATGCACGATTACCTGTGTGTCGGTAAAGGTTATCTTTTGAACGGTGGACAGCTCGATGCTTTCTTCCGTACCACCATTACTCTCCACATTCAGATACTTGAGATCCTCAGCCATCATGAAGACGGTACTGGTGAGCAAGACAAAGCTCAGAAATAGTCTCTTCATAATCTTTTGGTGTTGAATTTATACATTATTAATTTATATAGTACTGAATATACTTTGATCAGAAGTCGAAACCGTAGCTGATATTCAGCGCATGCTTGTGTTCGTTGGGGTTGTTGTCCAGATGGCAGGAATAAAGATAAGCCATGCCCACTTTGTGTTGCTTGTTTATCTTGTATTCGGTACCGATTCCGGTGCGCACCTTGTGCAGATGCATGGCCTTGTCCAGACTGTTGTACAACTCTACGCTGACGAAGGGATTCCAGTCCACGCCTTTCTTGTCATACTCAAACTTCAGACGGGTACGCAGACGCTGCTGGCTTTCGCAATCGTTTATTTTGGGTACATTGTAGCTTTCCCAGTCTCCTCTTACTGGGCCGGTTGGCGTAAAGTATTCCTCGCGTTCAAACTCTGTACGGTCCACTGTGGTTTCCGCTTCGTGGTTGAACTGGTAGCGTTCGCGCACAGAAATGCGCAGCCATTTCCAGAACTTCTTGGTGGCAGTAGCCTCCAGATAGAAGCGGTGGTTGGGCTTCCAGTATCCCGGGGTCAGTCGATAGCTGGCCAGTTCTCCGTCTTCAAAGTAAGAATGTTTGCTCTCCTTTTCTGCCGAATAGTCGCCATAGAAAGCATAGCAGGCACCGAACTTGAAGTACTTTGATGGCTTGTAGCTCAGTTTCAGACCTCCGCTCAGGCGGTCAATGGTAGACGAGTTGTTGCCGGTACGTATTTCGCCTTCAAAGCCAAGGTCGAGCGTTTGTGTCAGGTGCTTCTCCACGCTGATCTCGGTCCATACGCCAAAGTCATCGTTGTCGTCAGCTTGGGCCATGCCCATAGGCAGACAGAGCGAGGCAAGGATAAATAGTCTTCTTAATTTCATTCCTTTTATCTGTTATTACAATGTTATTATACTTTTTGTCACGGTTATGTACATACCCTAATGACAATTGGTAAGTAATTTGGTTTATTGTAATGAATGCAAAAAAATGTTAAGCTTTTGGCAGGCGGCCGATTTGTTCAATGCTGCTGCCCTTGTCCTTTGGCTCATCGTAATAGATGCGCATGATGCAACTGTCCTTCAGGTAGTCTATCATACCCACTTCCACGCGGTTAATCTTCAGACCGGTACGGCGCTCAAGGTCTGCAATCAGTTCGTCGCGCTTGTCGGGTGCTACCAGGTTCACGTTGTCATAAAGGATAAACTTGCTGCATCCCGTATGTACCAGCTTGCTGCTCTCGAACAGCCATGCCATAAAGATGAAGGCCGCATTGGCAAACAGGATAGTAAGGATGCCCACGCCTTCCCAATAGTCGCTTCGTGCATGGTATTCGGCCTTGCCCATGGCGTTTACAACGCTCACTGCAACCAGCATGAACAGATAGGTCATTTCGCGGATGGGTATAGCCTCGGTACGGTAGCGGATAATGCCGAAGATGGCAAACAGACCCAGTGCCGCGCCTGTGTTCAGCGTGTCGCCGCTTCCCATCAGATTAACGAGCATGAAGATACTCATGGACATTATCAGGAAAATGAACATATAGTCTCTGCGCTGGCTCTTGGGGAAGTAGAACCCGCGGGCAATAATGGTGACAACCACAAAATTCAGTATGAATCGTATGATCATGGACATGAACTGCATGGGTTCAAAGAATGTCATACCAATCATGTTACCTAACTCATAATTCCAATTAGAGATAAAATCTTCCATAATATTAAATATTTTTTTGATGTGTTATAATTTCGTGTTGGCGTATTTATTGTATCTTACCAGTCTGTTCTTAAACAGATTGTGTTTCAGGCCGCGGTTGGTTATGACCGAACCTATGCAGTATTTGCTGAAGCCGGACGGCTTGATGCGCAGTTTTTTCAGCATGCTCAGAATGGGGCTGTACACGTTTCCGTCTCTCTTCAGCTCAATGATGACCAGGGGACCCACATCGGCCTTTACCCCGGTTTCGTAGTTCAGGAACTGTACGTCATAGTCTATGGTCAGACGCTCCGTCTTGCCGTAGTTGACCAGGGTTATGCGGTGGAATATGTTTCTTACTGTGGGGTGTATGCCGGTCAGGTCTCTGCGTACCAGCCCCTGTACAAATTCCTCCTTCTCGCCGCAGTATGTCAGCTCGTGTTCTTCCACCTCAATGCGCTTCTTCTTGGTGCGTCCGTGGTTGTTCTTTGTCTTTACCTCCAGAAATGTGACACCGCTGTCCAGATATGTGCGTACGCGCACCTTTTGCCGGGGAGCGCGTTTGTTGTGGTGCTCCATGTAGAACAGATGCTCGTCAGTGTCCCAGTAGGTTGTCATGTAATTGGCCACCTTGTTCCCGTCAATGCTTTGGGCGTAATATTCTCCTTGTGCCAATTCCAGAAGCTGTGCAAGTTTTTCTTTGCTGGTAACGAACTTTGTGTCTGTCCGGTTCATTAGTCTTATGGAAGACATCTGCTCCAGTGTTATCGGTTTCAAAACCCCTAAAAGTTCGTTTATTCTTTTATCAATTTCCATGATATTTTTCAATTTGTAACTGCAAATATATGAAAAAATAACATTATTGACACATTTCATTTGTGAATTTGATATAAAAAAAGTACTTTTGTTGGGTAATTTGTTAAAGACGAATATAAAAAACCTATATAAACAAGATTATGATAGACGTTAAAGTTGTTTTGAGCGAGGCCGAAGAGAAGATGGAAGAGGCCGTAATGTATTTGGACGAATCTCTGGCGCGTATCCGTGCCGGAAAGGCCAATGTGAAGATTCTGGACGGCATTCGTGTGGACAGTTATGGCAGCATGGTTCCCCTGAACAATGTGGCCGCCATCAACACCCCCGATGCACGCACCATAGCCATCAAACCTTGGGATAAGAACATGTTCCGAGCCATTGAAAAAGCCATTATCGACAGCGAGGTGGGCATAATGCCCGAGAACAACGGCGAGATAATCCGCCTTGGCATACCTCCTCTGACAGAGGAACGCCGTAAGCAGCTGGCAAAGCAGTGCGGCAAGGAGGCCGAACAGGCAAAGGTGAGCATCCGCAATGCCCGTCGCGACACCAACGACCGACTGAAGAAGGCCATCAAGGACGGTTTGAGCGAAGACCTTGAGAAGGACGCCGAAGCCTCTCTGCAGAAGACCCACGACAAGTATATCAAGAAAATCGACGAACTCCTTGCCGCCAAGGAAAAGGAGATTATGACCGTGTAATTTTCTTTGTTAATCTGTTAAGGGTGGTTTTAAAAATTATGTCGTGTTGATTTTCGTTCTATTTTCGGATGTGCTTTTGTAAGTTGAAGAGGGAGACAAAGATTGTGAAAGGTGAGAGGAGAATGGTCAAACTGGTTTGACTTTTATTCCGAGCCGCATCCAATCTTCGCGAAGCACAGCGGGCTATGTGACTGATGAGACTTGACATAATGACACCGAAAGGGACTATTAAGTGAGCGAAAACCAAACTTGTTTGAGATTTTCCGAGCGGTAGTACCTTCGGCGGCAGCCAAAAGACGAAAATCGGCCGAAACGGAGAACACCAGAAAAGGTAAAAACCTAAATCCAGAATTTTTAGAACCACCCTTAAGCATAATTAGTGAGGGTAAGGGCAGATGAAACGCATTCCGCCCTTATCCCCTAAAGGTATGTTGCGGCTGCCGGCTTCTGTCTCTGCAAAGAGAGATGGAGAACAGAATGCGGCACCTCTGATTATAATTTAGAAACCAATCCTCAACACACAGCAAAAAGCGTATGGCCTCTGAAGCAACCGAACAGAAAGGCGTTGTAGTTAAAAGTACCGGAAGCTGGTATACCGTCAGAACGGACGATGCCGGCAGCCTGATAGATTGCAAGGTAAAGGGTAATTTCCGTCTGAAAGGAATCCGAAGCACCAATCCCGTAGCCGTAGGCGACAGAGTCTCCATTGTTGTGGGGGCCGAAGGCAAAGGCTTTATCCGGGAAATTGAGGACCGGCGCAACTTCATCGTGCGCAAGGCATCCAACCTCTCCAAGCAGAGCCACATCCTGGCCGCCAATCTGGACCAGGCTGTACTGGTAGTAACGGTGGCACACCCCGAAACCAGTACCGTCTTCATCGACCGCTTTCTTGCCGGAGCCGAGGCATACCGGATACCGGTGGTGATAGTCTTCAATAAGACCGACCTCTATTCCGAATCCGAAATGCGCTACATGGAAGCCATGAAGCGTCTCTATGAAAGCCTGGGCTATGAATGCGTATCCCTTTCAGCCGAAACGGGCGAGGGATGTCATGTACTGCAGGACATACTGCAGGACTCCGTAAGCCTGCTGTCCGGAAATTCCGGAGTGGGCAAAAGCACGCTGGTAAACCGCCTGCTTCCGCATCTGGAAGTGAAGACTGCTGAAATTTCCTCAGTTCACGATACCGGCATGCACACCACCACTTTCAGCGAGATGTACACCCTTCCCTTTGGCGGTTATCTCATAGATACGCCAGGCATCAAGGGGTTCGGCACCTTCGACATAGAACGCGAGGAGGTGTCGCACTATTTCCGCGAAATTTTCCTGCTAAGCCAGGAGTGCCGTTTTGGAGTGGGCTGCACCCACACCCACGAACCCGGCTGTGCTGTGCGTCAGGCAGTAGAGGAACACCGTATAGCCGAGAGTCGCTATACCAGCTACCTGTCCATGCTCGAGGACAAGGAAGAAAGCAAATACCGCGCGGCATACTGAGTTTTGACACAAGTATTGAATTGGCTGCTCCAAAATGAGTTAATAATAACAAGTAGCGCCAAATGTCATCCTGAACTTGTTTCAGGATCTCACTGCGAGCCTTAACTAACCCCTGACTGCGGACAGATGCTGAAACAAGTTCAGCATGACCATCTGCTTGAGGTTTTCGCGTTTTGTTATATAGAAGTACTTCCAAAGGTCAGCATGATGAATTGATTGTGAATTTTGGATTTGACAGAAGAACATAAGAATCAAAAGAGAAAATCATGTCTTTCTGTTACGGCGAATATGTTATTCGCTGTTTCTGAGTATAAGGGTCTGTGCCCCGATAGCATACCGATGGAATGGAGGCGGTAATCTCACGCGAATCCCGCGAATCTCACAGGATTATGGGATGTTCTAAAATTATGTCGCGTTGATTTTCGTTCTATTTTCGTGTGTGCTTTTGTAAGTTGAAGAAGGAGACAAAGATTGTGAAAGGTGAGAGGAGAAAGGTCAAACTGGATTGACTTTTATTCCGAACCGCATCCAATCTTCGCGAAGCACAGCGGGCTATGAGACTGATGAGACTTGACAAAATGACACCGAAAGGGACTATTAAGTGAGCGAAAACCAAACTTGTTTGAGATTTTCCGAGCGGTAGT
>JAGBGU010000071.1 GCA_017935785.1 Bacteroidaceae bacterium | reverse complement strand
GTGAGTGGTGAGCACACAAATGTCATCCTGACCATACCTCATTCAAAAAAATATAAGATGTTTTCGATGAGCGAAGGCGAATAACTTGTTTAACACTGTTCAATTTGCTCACACTCGGCATAGCTCAAGCAAGCTTGGCTTTGCGCTCGTTCAATCGCAAATTTCAGGGTCTCACCGAGGACGGAGAAAAGTAAAGGCTCGCGGTAAGATGCTGAAACAAGTTCAGCATGACAGAAAGATGAGTGGTGAGCGAAAAAACGCAATGCGTTGCGTGAACGAATGCAACACGGTGCGTGAACGGATGCAACATGTTGCGTGAGCGAATGCAATGCGGTGACTTTATCGGGGCACCGCATTGGCTTTTTTGAGAAGAAATACTGGCTTTTCAGAGCAGATATACTGCATGGGCCGATGCAGATATACTGCAACGGCCATAGAAGATATCTTAAACGGGCAACGCAGTACTACTGCTGTGAATTATGAGCCGTGAGCAATGAGTATAAACTTCTTATGAACTTGTGTTCTTCAGTCTAATCCGAAAACTCACAATTCATCAAAGCAAAAAAAAACGCGGACACCGTTTAGGGTTGTCCGCGGATTACCACATATTAACTTTTATTCTGTGGGGAGATTCAATGAAAGACAAAGTTCATCGAGCTGTTTCTGGTCAATTGAACCTGGGGCATCGAGCATTACATCGCGTCCGCTGTTGTTCTTGGGGAAGGCTATGCAGTCTCTAATGCTGTCCAGTCCGGCGAAGAGGCTTACCCAACGGTCGAGACCGTATGCCAAGCCACCATGAGGGGGCGCTCCATACTTGAAAGCATTCATCAGGAAGCCGAACTGCTCCTGTGCCTTTTCGGGTGTGAAACCGAGAATCTCAAACATGCGTGCCTGCAATGCCTGGTCGTAGATACGGATGCTTCCGCCGCCCACTTCAACACCGTTGCACACCATATCGTAGGCATCGGCTCGCACTGCGGCGGGGTTGGTATCGAGCAGGGGTATGTCCTCGTCCTTGGGGTGTGTGAAGGGATGGTGCATGGCCATAAGGCGTCCTTCCTCCTCGCTCCACTCGAACATGGGGAAGTCTACCACCCACAGCAGTGAGAACTTGTTCTTGTCGCGCAATCCCATGCGTGAGCCCATCTCCAGACGCAGTTCGCAAAGTTGCTTGCGTGTCTTCATGGCATCATCGCCGCTGAGGATAAGGATAAGGTCGCCGGGCTTGGCGTTCATGGCTGTCTTGAGGTTTTCAAGCACTTCGGGAGTATAGAACTTGTCTACGCTGCTCTTTATGCTTCCGTCTTCCTGTACGCGGGCATAAACCATTCCCTTAGCGCCAATCTGCGGACGCTTTACAAAGTCGGTGAGCTGGTCAATCTGCTTGCGGGTGTATACGGCCTGTCCTTCGGCGCAAATACCGCCTATGTAGGCTGCATCGTTGAACACGCCGAACTCGCCCGTACCCTTGAGCACGTCCATCAGTTCCACAAACTCCATACCGAAGCGTGTGTCGGGCTTGTCCGAACCGTAAAGGCGCATGGCATCTGCCCAAGCCATGCGGGGGAAGTCGCCGTCAAGCTCTACTCCGCGCAGTTCGCGGAAAAGATGCTTGGCCATGCCCTCGAAAAGCTGTATTACATCCTCTTGCTGAACGAATGACATTTCGCAATCAATCTGCGTGAACTCGGGTTGGCGGTCGGCACGCAAGTCCTCGTCGCGGAAACACTTGACAATCTGGAAATAGCGGTCCATACCGGCTACCATGAGCAGTTGTTTAAGCGTTTGGGGGCTCTGAGGCAAGGCATAGAACTGTCCGGGGTTCATACGGCTGGGCACTACAAAGTCGCGCGCACCCTCGGGAGTGGAACCAATCAGCATGGGGGTCTCAATCTCCAGGAAGCCCTTGCTGTCCAGATAACGGCGCACCTCCATGGTCATGCGGTGGCGCAGTTCGATGTTCTCACGCACACAGCCTCTGCGCAAGTCGAGATAGCGGTATTTCATACGGATGTCGTCACCGCCGTCCGAGTTGTCCTCAATGGTGAACGGGGGTGTAAGGCTCTCGTTGAGCACGTTCATTACCTCGGCTATGATTTCAATGTCGCCGGTGGGAAGGTTCTTGTTCTTGCTTTCGCGCTCGCTTACCTTTCCGGTAATCTGGATAACGTATTCGCGGCCAAGGTGGTTGGCACGTTCGCAGAGCGCAGCATCATACTCCTCGTTAAAAACCACCTGGGTAATGCCGTAGCGGTCGCGAAGGTCTACAAAGGTCATTCCTCCCATCTTTCTGGTGCGCTGTACCCATCCGGCCAGCGTTACGTTACTTCCGGCATCGGAAATACGCAGTTCGCCACAAGTCTTAGTCCTGTACATAGTCTTATTATATATTTTTCTTTTATTCCTACTTTTTCTGTTCCGTCTTCATCGCATCGGCCACGCGTCTGCAAGAAGACAAAAAAAGAAGGGAAAACCATCCTTGGTCATCCCTTCTTCTGTACGCCCTCAGGGGCTCGAACCCTGGACCCATTGATTAAGAGTCAATTGCTCTACCAACTGAGCTAAGGACGCTTGTTTTTCCTTTTTGCGGTGCAAAGGTAAGCACTTTTTGTCAAGTGACCAAATTTTTGCCGATATTTTTTTACATTATGTCAATTCGTATATACCTGAATGCGCTTTACGCTTTAGTATTTCCACATAAAAGTCAGTACCAATTATTATGCCGTAGCTTCTGAGCACGGATTCCACAGTCTTGCGTGCCAGCTCGGGATGGTTGTTTTCCTCGCTCAGATGGCACAGCCATACATGGCGCAGCTTGGGTGTGGCATGCTCGGCTATGAGAGTGGCGGCGGTCTTGTTGCTCAAATGGCCTTTTCCGCCTCTGATTCTTCCTTTCAGATAAGCGGAGTAAGGACCCATCATAAGCATATCCTCGTCGTGGTTCGACTCCAGCACCAGATAATTAGCGGCGGCCACATTCTGCTCTATAAGCGGGGTGACATGGCCGGCATCTGTGATAAGGCAGAAGGTAACGTCGTTGCACACCACACTGTAGCCCACACAGTCGCTGCTGTCATGCGGCACCTCGAAAGGGGTTATCTTCATGTCGCCAATCGTAAAAGTTTCGCCCTTGTTGATAAAGCGTACGGAGTCGGGGCATATCTTGGCGGAAAGACAGTGGTTGCGGCTGATGCCGCGATGCACAAGTTCTGTTGTGTGGACGGGTATCTTCATGTCATTTGTAAAAGCGCACAATGCCTTTATGTGGTCGGCATGGTCATGCGTAACAAAGATGGCGTCGATATCGTCCAGACTCAACCCCACTTCCTTGAAATGCTTCTTCATAGTGCGGGCATTGATTCCTGCATCAATGAGTATGCACCCTTCATTGCTTTTTAACAAATAACTGTTTCCGCTGCTTCCTGAACCTAAAGATATGAATTTTAACATTACCTGGTGTATTTTCAATGCAAATTTACAGCATTATCCTTAAAATGACAAATTTTTGTAATAGTTTGTGCCCATCATGTAACATATTATCACTGTGTTCGGCACAAAAACAATGCAGTGAGACAAAGTTTGCCCCACTGCACAATAAAAAACTTAAAGAGGAATCTACTTCATTAACTCCTTGACGGCCGTATGGATTTGGGTGTCGTTACCCTTCAGCATGTCTTCCGGAGAAACATAGCATTCTATGTCCGGCTGGAGCTGCTGGTTCTCCAGGTAATTGCCGCGATTGTCGCGTGCGCCTACCTGCGGAATGCCGAACGTGTACGAACCTATGTTTTCCCACCATACTGCCGTCATTGTACCGGGAACGGGCGCTCCAATCAGCTTGCCAATCCCCATTTCCTTATAGAGCCACGGCGTGCCGTGGGCGTTGGAGTAATTGTCTTCGCAAACGAGCATGCACGAGAGCTTGACCCATCTTTCATAAGGGTCGTTGCCCACAAACTTGCCGCGCGGCGTATACTGGGAATACACCTTGCCGGAAAGGGCTATGCAGACATCGTTATGCAGCCATCCTCCGCCGTTGTGGCGCGTGTCCACGATAACGGCATCGCGCATTCTGCTCTTCTCGGAAAGGAGTTTTCTGTAAAAGTCGTGGAAAGACTCGCCGTCCATTGCCTTAATGTGTACATAAGCCAGCTTGCCATGCGACAGGCTGTCAACGATGTGTTCGTTCCTGCGCACCCAGCGCTTATAGAGCAGACCGTTCTGCTGTCCCCATGAGATGGGCCGCACAACCACATCCGTCTTTTTGCCTTTGAGGGTAAGACGTGTGGCCTTGCCGGCTTTACCGGCCAACAGTTGGCAATAGTCGGTATTGGCTTCTATTGCTGTGCCGTCAATGGCAGTTATAAGGGAGCCAGGCTTGACTTCTTCATTAACGTCGAGGGGTCCGCCAGGCAGTATTTCTGCTATCTTCAGTCCCTCGCCAGCATAGGTCTCATCCAATAGCACGCCAAGTTCCGCAACCGGCAATCGGCTTGATGAAGCATGGTAGCGGCATCCGGTATGGCTTACGTTAAGCTCGCCAAGGAGTTCGCTTGCCATTTCAGAGAAGTCGTACCCGTTGTTTATATGAGGGAGGAAACGCTTGTATGTGGTATAGAGCGTATCCCAGTCTGCCCCGTTCATTCCGGGGTCGTACAGCTTTTCCTTGGTCTGTCTCCAGATGTGTTCAAAGTTATAGGCCTGTGTCTTGGCCGGCTGGTTAACAACGAAAGCCTCGAAGGGTATATTCTTGACGGATGCGGTCTGCAGGTCCAGCTTGCACAAAGAGCCTCCTCCGCCAACAAAATAACAGGAACGGCCGTCATGGTCAAGCTGCAGCGAACGGGCGTCGATGCGTGCCATCTTCAGTTCAGTCCTTTCTTCAAGGAAGTCGCGCATCCACAAGGCCATTCCGCCGTTATAGGGCGCTATGTAATACAGGCGTGTGCCTTCATTATTCATTACGGCATCGGCCAGGTTTGAAGACTGCATCGTAAGCCGTATGGTACGTTCATCCAGATTCTCGAGCTGCAGTTTGAGGGGTTCGGGTTTCTTTTCCTTATCGGTGCTGTCCTTCTTTTCGTCGTTCTTCTTGCCTTTCATCTTTTCGGCCTCTTCCTGAATGGCACGGTCTTCACGGTTCATCCTAAACTTGTTATATGCTTCCGCATCGAAGAATGTGATGTAGACATCGCGGTGTGCGCCCCAGCTTCCGTGGCTGCGGTAACCAGCTCTGTCACTGCCAAAAATCATGGCCTTTCCGCCCATTACCCATTTGGCGCGCGAATCAGTGTAACCGCTTTGTGTAAGGTTTACCGGTTCCGCCTTGCCGTCTGCAGGAATCAGCGCTACGTCGCCGCTGTTCCATCCGCCAACTCCAATATAGTCAGCAAGGAGCCATTTGCTGTCAGGGCTCCAGGTGAAATACTGGTCGCCGTCAGAATAGGAATAGGCATACTTTGCATCCATGGCAGTATGAATCTTGCCCGATTTCAGGTCGATAACCCGTATGGCCTCCCTATTCTCCAGATATGCCACCTTTTTACCGTCGGGGCTGTAGCTGGGCTGGAAACTTGTGGTTTTGCCATCGGTAAGACACTTTTCCTTTATTTCCGTACAATAAGTCATTACGGGCTCCTTGTCGTTCGCTATTTCGGCTTCGTAGATGCTCCATATACCGCCGCGTTCGCTATCATAGACCACTGCTCTGCCGTCTGCACGGAAGTCAACCCTACGCTCACGTTCCGGGGTTTGCGTAATCTGTTTTGTGGTACTGAAGTCTATTGTAGTTACATACACGTCTCCGTTCATGATAAAGGCCACTTCCTTTCCTTTAGGTGAAACGGAAACGTACGAAGCACCGTACGAGCTAAGGCTTCTGATAACCTTGTCAGGGTCTATGTCTGTATTGATACGCACATTTACCTTAGCCGGCTTGCCGCCAGGATTCAGCGTATAGAGTTCTCCGTCATAGGCAAAAGACAAAAGACCGTTTGACGAAATGCTGAGATAACGCACTGGATTTCCTTTGAAATGAGTGAGTTGGGTACGGTTTCCGTCGAGTGTTGAATGATATACGTTAAAGGTGCCGTCCTGCTCGCTCAGGTAGTAGTAGCTCTTTGCATCAGGCGCCCATACCGGATTGCGGTCTTCTCCTTCAAATGTTGTAAGACGTTTGTACGAATCATTTTCCTTCATATAAATGTCTCGCGCAATGCTGCTGGTGTGATGTTTGCGCCAAGGGTCTTCATAGCCCTTTACATTATTATATAATATACGGCCTTCCTTATCAAGGCTGATATGGTCCATAGACAGGGCCGAAAACAGTATTTGCCGTCCACCCTTTTTGCTTACCTTATATATACGCGTGAAGGTGCCGCCGGGAAAAGTGAGTTCGCTCACTGTAGGGTTACCGGCTCTTCTGACCAAGATAGTCTCACCGTCAAGCCATCCGGCAGGATATTCATTGAAGGAGTGTGTGGTAACACGCTGTGCCGTGCCTCCCGCGGCCGGCATTACAAATACGTCCATGGAACCTTCGCGATTGCTGCAGAATGCTATTTCCTTGCCATCGGGGCTCCACATGGGATGCCCGTCATAATTGTCGTTAGTGGTAAGCTGTACTGCCTCGCCACCCTTAACCGGAACCGTATAGAGATTACCCATATAAGAGAACGCTATCTGCTCTCCGTCTGGCGAAATAGCGCCTCCGCGCATCCATAACGGCTCGTCAGCTTGTGCAAGAGCGGATACGCCCACTACCAAACCGGCCAATAAATTTAAAGTTCTTTTCTTCATTGTAATATAATGATTTAAGTTGGATTTCTCAGACTAAACCTTCCATTGCCTTTCCAGCGCGTGCCACATGCTTTGCCGCGCTTCGGGGTGTAAGCCGGACAGTACGGACAATACTTCTTCCGTTGAACTGCGTTTGGTTGTATCTTCGTAAGGACAACTCTTTATTTGTCTTACAAGACCGTTTGCTCCGGCATAAGCAGCGATGCAGGCTTCGGACACCAGACAAAGCGGGCGGATAAGGGCAAAAGGATAATGTTCCATAGTCATGCTTGGCTTCATTGATTGGAAAGCTCCCTCATAAAGGAGATTCATCAGCATGGTCACAAGAAAGTCGTCCATGTGATGCCCCAACGCTATTTTGTTGAATCCGTGTTCGGATGCGAATGAAAAGATTGCCTTTCTGCGATACCTTGCACAAAGAAAGCACTTTGTTTTCCTTGTGTCCGTAGCCTCGTCAAACGATGTACGCAGCACATGCAGCTTAATGCCAAGCTCATCACAAAAGGCTTTCATGTATTCAGAATCCGTCTTGTACGGAATGTTGTCCATCATTACATGAACCGCCTCTACGCTTATGGAAGGTTTGAAAATGCGCGCACGTTCAGCCATCAGACGGGCCATAACAAGCGAATCCTTACCCCCGGAAAGGGCGAGAAGAATCTTGTCACCATCGGACAACAAGGCGTATTCCGTACATGCTTTGTTAAAAAGACGTTTGATTCTGGTGTCCATTATTATAACCCGTAATAAAAGGGATTAACACGTTTTTCACCACAAAGATAAAGCAAATAATTTATTAATGAGCCTGGCTATTCCTAAAAGTTGCATTTCCATACTTGATTTTCTTGTCATAAGAAATATAAATGTGTAAATTTGCACAAATTATCATCATCTATAAATATTTATGAATCATAAAATAGGAATTTTAGGTGCAGGCAGAATAGCTCATAAAATGGCTTATACCGTATCGCAGATGGACGGATATGAAATATGCGCCGTGGCTTCACGGTCAATGGATAACGCCCATAACTTTGCAAACCAATATGGCATACGGAAAAGATACGACAGCTATGAAGCGCTTGTAACCGACCCGGAAATAGAATTGGTGTACATCGCCACACCGCATTCGCTGCACTATAGCCATGCAATGCTATGCCTGCGCAACCGCAAGCCGGTATTGTGCGAAAAGTCTTTCACCACTACGGCCAAAGAGGCAGAAGAACTCTTTTCCACGGCAAAGGAATACGGCGTTTTTATTACAGAAGCCATCTGGACACGCTATATGCCTTTGTCCCAGAAAATAACCGAGCTGGCAAACAGCGGCATTATAGGCACGCCACGCACACTCTCGGCAAACCTCTGTTATCCCGTTGCGGATAAAGAACGGCTCATTCGTGCAGACTTGGGCGGAGGAGCGTTGCTTGACATCGGTACATATCCTTTACACTTTGCCGCAATGGTATTTGGCACCGATATTGAACGCACCGTTTCATCCTGCATACTGACAGACACCGGCGTTGATGCCCAAGAATGCATATCACAATATTTTTCCAACAACCGAACTGCCGTGCTCTACAGCAGCATTTATGCCCGGAGCGACCGGAAAGGAATCATATCGGGCGACAAAGGTTACATTGTAGTGGAAAACATTAACAACCCGCAGGTGGCCCGCATATACGACGGTTTCGACAATCTTATCTCCGAACATTATGCCCCGCAGCAGATAACCGGATTCGAATACCAGGTTCAGGCTTGTTTCGACGCACTTGCCGTAGGCGCCATAGAAACGCCATTCATTCCACACGAAGAGACAATACGAATAATGAAAATCATGGACAGCCTGCGCAAAGAATGGGGTGTGAGTTTCCCCGCAGATAATCAATAATAAAGAATCAGACCTATCATGGATGCTATACAAAACCATCTGAATATATACGAAGACAGATTGTGCAAAGACCTCATACGCCAATGCACCTCATACAACATACTGGAGAACAAGCTCCTGGAATCTGAAGACATTGACCGCTACTGGAAAGGCGTAGCTCCGGAATACCTGGCAGACGCCGTGCTGCAAGTCAGGGAATATCCGCTCGTATCCGTGGCATGGGCAGCATATTTGGGTATGGGAGTTGCCCACCTGTGGGACACGCAATGGGCTCAAGCGCAAAACAAGCCCTATACCGAATTCTATGGCGATGAAGGCTTCGACAACATGGACGACCACATCATGAGCCAGATTTTAGGCATAGACATAGAATCTCTTCATGCCACTACATTGGCAAAGATTGTACAGAATCTGGCAAGAAAAGCAGTTTCGGCCATACACCACGAAAATGTGGAACCCCAGACAAAACTGGCATACCTTCTGTTTGCAAGCACCTGCCATGTGATGTTCAGAATAGGCGCAGCCATAGAACTGTACCGCCTGGGATATAAATTTGAAAAGTTATGATCAACAATAAAAAAAAGCCTCTGACATGGGAGCTACGCTTCAGGCGCCTCGTACACTTTGGACATGACAAGGCTCCAGAAACAGAAATTCTACAATCCATCAACGAAGGTGTAGAATTCCATGGAGCAAGACTGTGGATTCTTGTACTTGCCGTTTTCGTCGCTTCATTAGGACTGAACACGAACAGCGCTGCCGTTATCATCGGTGCGATGCTCATATCGCCGCTCATGGGTCCCATCATCGGAATGGGCTTTGGAGTTGGAATCTACGACTTTGAGCTGTTCAAACGTTCTGCCCGCAATTACATCATTACAACAACATTCAGTGTTGCAACAGCCTGCCTATATTTCCTCATATCCCCTCTTGATGAGGCACAATCAGAACTTCTGGCACGCACCTCTCCCACGATATATGATGTAGGCATCGCATTGTGCGGAGGTCTTGCAGGCATAATCGCCCTAAGCAGCAGAAGCCAAAGGGCAGGAAATGTGATACCGGGCGTGGCCATTGCCACTGCGCTGATGCCACCCTTGTGTACAGTTGGGTATGGCATAGCACTCGGCAACTGGGTATATGCAGCCGGCGCATTCTATCTGTATCTGATCAATACAGTCTTCATCGCCCTAAGTACTTTTCTTGGAGTAGCCTTTATCCTCAAGCTCAACAATAAAAAGCAGGTTGACAAGAACAAAGAAAAACAGGTAAGGCGAATTATCAGCGCCATAGCACTATTAACCATTATTCCAAGTATCTACCTCACGTTCGACATCATTAAAAAAACGGTTTACGAGCAGAATATCAGAGAGTTTGTAAAGACAGAATTCACATTCAAGCACTCGCAAGTATTGAACTATACTTCGGATTATCAAAGCAAGAACCTACGCATTATGATGGTAGGTGAACCGATTGATACCATTGGAATCAATTTTCTGAAAGACAGAATGCCCAACTATCACATTCAAGACACAAAGTTGGAAATAGTACAAAGCGGTTCCAGAATGAACGAAAAGGAGATACTTTCGCTTGTCAACAACATGTATGACAAGAAAATCACAAGTCAAAACCAATCTGAAAAAAGGATTCACGAACTTGAAATGATACTTTCATCCTATAAAATGGAAGACGGTAAAGCACTTTCACTCTACCCGGAACTTAATGCACTCTGTCCCGAGGTAAAAACAATTACATGGCTACGCGGAAAAACAGCATTCAAAAACGAGGGTGAGGTTGCAGACAGCACTTCACACATGATACTCGTAACCACAGAGAAGGCACTACCATCCGAGACCATCACAACGCTTACCAACTGGCTGAAACAACGAACGGGAATACCCTATCTCGGCGTACTCTTACAACAAATCAAAGAAGAAGAAACAATTAATCCGAATTAATAATAATTTTGTTATAATGAAAAAGGTACTTTTGATCATTACTTCTCTGTTTTGGTTGGCATTGACTATAAATGCCACAAAGTTTGTAAACCTCACCCCAATGCCAAAACATATAACTGTGGCAGAAGGTGCGTACAAATTGCCTGAGTCATATAGCATCAATGCCAAACATCTGCCCGACAGTATCTGCGTTGAAGCTGAAAAGTTTGTCCAGACAATTCTGAAAACAACAGGTTGCAAAGCAAGAATAACCAGCAAAAAGAAAGCTGACATTGAAATGAGTCTTGACACCAATCTGCCTAACGAAGGATACAAATTGAGCGTTACAAAGAAAAAAATTCAAATTAGTGCATCTACAACAAGTGGATTCTTCTATGCTTTCCAAACCATAAAGAAGATTATGCCGGCCCATGTGATGGCAGGTCTTAACCCAGAACAGGCACAAGCGATTATACCGACATTTCAAACTGATAAACGACCCACCATTCCGTGCGTTGAAATATACGACGAACCAAGATTCTGGTATCGCGGATTCATGCTCGACTGTGGTCGACATTTCTTTACTGTAGATGAGATCAAGCATATTCTGGACGGAATGGCCATGTACAAAATGAATTATTTCCACTGGCATCTGACAGAAGACCAAGGATGGAGATTCGAGGTAAAGAAATATCCACGGCTTACCTCTATCGGCTCGGTAGCAAGCGATTGCAGAATGAATGACATGGAAAAAGGATATTATTGGTTGGGCAAACCTTATGGTCCCTTTTTCTACACACAAGAAGATTGCCGTGAAATTGTTGAATACGCACGAAGTTTACACATTGAGGTCATTCCGGAAATTGATATGCCAGGACACATCATGGCCGCACTTGCCGCATACCCGGAATTCAGTTGCACACCAGAAGGAGAGCATAAAGTACAGACCTATCAGGGCGGTGTCTGGGCCGATGTGCTGAACGTTGGTGATCCAAAGGCTGTACAATTTGCCCGTGATGTGCTTACAGAGGTCATGGATGTTTTCCCTGGAAAATTCGTTCATATTGGAGGAGACGAATGTCCTACGTCTGCCTGGGAGAAGAATAAGCTCTGCCAAATACAATTAGAAAACTTGATAAAAGAAGGAAAGATAAAAGATCTTGGCAAAGAAAACAAACACCGTTTCAGACCGCTGCAAAGCCATTTCATTGCAGAAATGAACAACCACATTAAAGCACGCGGAAAACAAATGATTCTATGGAATGAAAGTGTAACAGCAGCCGGAGCTGACTTGGAACTTATCAAATCCACCGGTGCTACGATTTTTTGTTGGAATCCTTGTCAGCAAGGAGCTGCCATCGCCTCCTCACTTGGGCTGGATGCTGTAATAACCGAATGGGGACCAGGATGCTATTACATCAACCGCAAACAACATGACGGAGCGGAAGAACCTGGAGCAGCCGGTTCAGGGGGAAAGAACGACCAACTTCCCGCCGTCTACGCCTACAAGCCCATACCTGACAATGTAACAGAACCTGCATTACGAAAGCACTACGCCGGCGTACAGGCCACATTCTGGACAGAACACGTTTCTGACATCAGATACTGCGATTATCTAGCTTTTCCACGTCTCTTGGCTGTAGCTGAAAGTGCATGGAGCCCTGAAGAGAAAAAAGATTTGGAAAGTCTACGCAAACGATTTACCGCTGACACTTTACTATTTGACCTGACTGGCAGACTTTACGGGAAACACTTCCTACTAAAATAAGAAGGCTTTCAGCGTATCAAGAGGCGAAAGAATACAATTATCCCCCGGAACCAATTCGGGACGCGACGGTCTGCTGTGGCTGGAGAACATTCAGAGACGGCACCCCGACGTGCCGGTGGTGCTGGTTACGGCATACGCGGAAATCAGTCTGGCTGTGAACGGACTGAAAAGCGGCGCGTCTGACTTTGTCACCAAGCCCTGGGACAACACGGAACTGGTGCGTGTGCTGAAGGAT